>NZ_BAABGY010000036.1:0-651 GCF_039541815.1 Flaviaestuariibacter amylovorans | reverse complement strand
AACAGCGCATAACACGGGCTGTTGCGCTAGCCTAGGTCGTTTTAGTTCATATCTTCACTAAAGCAGACCGGCCAGCGCAAAGCCCTGGTATGTTATGCGCCACCTCCCTTCCTTAGGTCGAAGATTGGCCAGCCTTACTAAAGTGGCTTCGGTTTCTCGGACCATTTCTTCAGTTCGACTATAACGCAGACAACTTCGTAGCAGGTTTGTCGAAACTAGACGCCGCCCTCTACTCGTTTCACATCAAGCACCTCGTCGAATACCTCGGCAACAACTTCTAAAACGACTTCGCGCGGACTCTTCGCAACAGAAGTTCGTCGTGACCGGGACGCGGCAACCTCCGAAATTACTTCGCAGCAGCCGGACGAGGCCGCGCTACCAGAGGCGGCCGGCTTGCTACCAGCTTCGTAGCAGCGGCGTGACAGCCACAGTCTTTCTGATCGATTTGATGGGTTTTCTTCCCGTAAGTCCGGCGGCGCATAACATGGGCTATTCCGCTATGGCCTCTCAGCAATCGTTATAGTTCGTAATTTCATCCTGGGCCACAGCGTAAAGCCCTGGTCGTTATGGCGCTATTGCCGGCCGGTGTGGGGCTGTCCTATAGTTCCGCCGCATCAGGAGTTCGGCTGGGTGACCGTTTTCCCCGCTTGC
>NZ_BAABGY010000035.1:25097-25456 GCF_039541815.1 Flaviaestuariibacter amylovorans | reverse complement strand
CCTGTCCGTTTGCCGGTCCGCCGGTGATGTTGATGTCGGTGGCGGTGCTGGTACCGGCGCAGAGCACGGGGTTGACGGCAGCGATCTGCGCCGTGAAGGTGCCCAGGTTGGTGATGGAGGCAGCACCCGTCATCGTCGTGGTGCAGCCGGCGCCGTTGGAGGCCACCACCGTGTAGGTACCGGCGGTCTGGATGCCGAAGCTCAGTGCAGCACCGGTGCCCGTGAGGGGGGCGCCCTGGTCGAGGCCACCTTTTTTCAGCTGGTAGCTCATGCCCGTCTCCGAGCCCGAGAGGGTTACCTCGCGGCCGAGGCCGTCGCAGTAGGAGCCCGAGCCCGATACCGTAAAGCTTGCCGGGCAA
>NZ_BAABGY010000035.1:0-24897 GCF_039541815.1 Flaviaestuariibacter amylovorans | reverse complement strand
AGCCCGCGTCGGAAGCCGAGGTCCAGCGCGCGATGGTGCCGCTGTGATCGGAAACGTTGAGGGCCGCAGGCGCCGTGCCGGCCGTGATGGTCTGGTCCGAAGAGGCCACACCGCCCGCAGCAGGGGCGTAGATGGAGACCGTTACCGTGGCCGCGCCCGATACGTTGGCGGCACACGGAGCCGTGCCACCCTCCGCACGCAGGTAGTAGGTCGTAGTGGCAGCCGGCGATACCGTCAGCTGCGCGTTGGCAGTCATCAGCGGACCACCCACCTTGAACGACGTACCGTAAGAAGCATCACTGTACCACTGCCAGTAAGCACCATCACCCAAACTACCACCCGTCTGCGTCAGCACTACATCCGTACCGGAGCATACCAGCGATGCAGAGGAATTAAGCGACGTGGGGGCAACCGAGGAAATAGTTACCTGGAGCGAAACCGTGTTCGAGCTGCTGCAACCAGAGATGTTGGAGGCAGTAACCGTATAGGTCTGCGGGGCGTCGATCTTGGCATACACCGTAGCGGCGGAGCCACCGGTATAGGGGATCGTAGCGGCCGCGTTGGTGTACAGGCCGGTCGACGGGGTCCATACGTAGCTGAGCGGAGCAGCGGTGCCGTTGATGGCTACGTTGTCGAGCGCCCAGTAGGAGCCGAAGTTGGCGGTGTAGCGGAAGCGCACATACACGTCCGGCTTGTTGAGGAAGGCCGAGGTGAGGTTCACGCTGGCGCTGCTGAACACCGTGGGCGCGCCCTGGGTCGACGAGTAGGTCTGCAGGGTCGTCCAGTTGGTGCCGTCGGTGGAAGCTTCCACGCGGGCGGCATCGCCGGAGTTGAATACGAAGTACTGGTGGAAGTTCACCGTAGCGGCCGAGTAGCCTTCCGTGCTGAACGAGGGCGAGGTCAGGGTGGTGCTCGTAGAGCCGCCGTTGCCCTGGGCTTCGCTGTTCGACATGTAGAACTGGCTGTTGTCGTTGCTGCGGAAGGTCGTTCCGTTGTAATTATAGTTGTTGGCGCGGAGCGTCCAGGCGGCATTGGCCGGCGTACCACCCGTAGAGGCGTTGGCGGTGGTCCAGTTGTTAGCGCCGTTGAAGTTCTGCGTCAGGATCGAGGTCGGCAGCGAGATGGAGCTGCTGGCCGTCAGCGACTGCGCGATGGCATTACATACCGTGGCGCTGGCCGGAGTGATGGTCGGAACCGTCGGCGACGAGGGGCTCAGTGTGACCAGCTGGGAAGCGGAGGTCGTGCAACCCGAGGTAGCGTCCGTAGCCGTTACGGTGAACGTGGTGCTTTCGGTCAGCATCGCGTAAACCGTCGTGGCGTTGGAGCCGGAAACATAAGGCGTGGTACCGGCGGCATCCGTATACAGCGGGGCGGCCGGGGTCCAGGCGTAGGTATAGTTGGCATTGGCCGAGCTCACCGACAGCGTGCTCATACCGCCACCGCAGATGGCGGTCGGGTTGGCCGTGAGGGTGATGGCGGGCGGCGTGTTCACCGTTACCGTTACGGCGGTGCGGGCGCTCTCACAACCCTGGCTGCTTACTTCAGCCACGTAGAAGGTCGTGGTGCTGCTCACCGAGCTGGTATAGGTCGTGCTCGTACTGGTCTGTACAGCCGTGCCGCCGGTAGCTACCGTGTACCACTTGAACGACGGGGTAGCGGCACCGGAAGTGGAGGCCACGGAAGCCGTGGGCACACCCGGGGCGCACTGCGTGGAGCCGATAGCGGTCGGGGCGCTCGGGGCGGCATTCACCGTCACGTTCACCGTCTGCTCGCTGAAGCAACCCGTAGTGGCGTTGGTGGCACGTACGGTATAAGCGACCATGAAGGGCGATCCGGTGTTGTTGGCCGGGGCCGTTGCGGTAACAGAAGCGCCGGTGAGGCTGCCGGGGTTCCAGGTCCAGGTATAGGTGCTGGTCAGGTTCGAGCCTACCTGTCCGCCGAGGATCATCTTCGGACGAACGCTGAAGGTACCCGTAGCCGTGCCCTGAGCACATACCGCTGCCGGGAGGGTATTGTCCACACGGTAATACGAGGTCGCTACGTAGGCAGTGGCATCGGTGCGCACCGTGGTGGAGGTACCAGAGGAATTGTTGTTGCTCCAGCAGATCTGCACTACGATGTTGGACGTACCATCCCAGTTGAACGGCGTGCTGAAAGTGATGGTGTTGATCGTGCTTGCAGTGATGGCTTGCGCCGCATTGCTGTACACCGTAGTCAGGCCGCCAACAAAGGTGGACGTGAGCGCGGTCAGCGGCGTAGCGCCGAGGCTAACGGCAAAGCCGTTGTAGGTCGTACCACCTGTGCCCATATCGAGAGCCAGCGAAGTGATGGGACCAGCCTGCAGGTTCATAGCCGAGAGTTCAGAAGCCCGGATGAGGTACTGCGACTTCATGCCACCCCAGGTGTGGTTGAAGGGGCTTTGGAAGCCGGAAGATAAGGAGGCTCCAGCGCCGATGGTGGTGGTAGCAGCCGATGCCGGAATCGAAGCAGCCGTGAGGGCGATGGAAGCCCCGGAGCAAACAGCCGTGGGGCCGGAAGCAGCGGTGATGGCCGGGTTACCGTTCACGGTCACGCTCACGGAGGAAGAAGCGTTACAGCCGGCGCTGGCATCGGTAGCCGTTACCATGTAGGTATAGGTACCGGCGGCAGTCGGCGTCACCGTAATCGGGGTACCGCTCATCGAGCCGGTGATACCCGAGCCGGCCGTGGAGGTCCAGCTGTAGGCATACGTGTTGGTCGAGCCGGTCTGGGCAACACTCAGGTTGACGGAGGCGCCCAGGCAGATCGTAGCGTTGTTCACCGAGGCGGTCACGGCGTCGGGCTGGGTTACGTCAGCCGTTACAGCTACACGCGGGCCCTCGCAGCCGTTGCTGCCGGTTTCGGAAACATAGAAGGTAGTGGTCGTGCTGATGGCCGTCGTGTACGTGGTACCGCCGGTCTGCAGCAGGGTGCCACCCGTGGCAGCAGAGTACCACTTATAGGTACCGCCTGCGCCGGCTACAGAGGCCGTCGGAACTCCGAAGCCGCACTGCGTGCTGTTGGAAGCCGTCGGGGCTACCGGCGCCGGGTTCACCGTTACGCTCACGTTCTGGCTGCTGCTGCAACCGGTCGTGGGGTTGGTGGCGGTTACCGTGTATACCTGCGTTACCGGTGCACCGGTCAGGTTCGTGGGAGCGGTAGCGGTTACCGAGGCACCCGAGAGGTTGCCCGGGTTCCAGGTCCAGTTGTAGGTACCGTTCTGCACGGTCAGCACCTGGCCGCCGAAGCGGATCACCGGGCGTCCCGTAGCGACAGTGCCCGTAGCAGCTGTACAGCCGGTGGCGCTGCTTGCCTGTACGGTGGTGGTACCAGAGGTGGTCGTCGTTTGCACGGTCACACCGCTGCCACCCGTAGTAAGCTTGGCGCACTGCTCCACGAGGATCGAGCTGGTGCCGTCCCATACGAACGGAGTAGAGAAGGTGTGCGTGTTCATGCCGGTCACCGGGCTGTAGGTAGCCTGGGTCAGCACCGTGGTGAAGCTCGGGGTGAGCAGCGTAGTGGTGAGGTTGGTCTGCGGTACGTTGGCCATTTTCCACACCATGTTGCTCATCGTGCCGGTCGGCGCAGCCGTGGTCACGAAGAAGGAGATCGAAGTGATGTTGCCTGCACTGAAGCCGGCGGCAGTCATCTCTGCGGGTGTGATGAGCCACTGGTTGCGGACCTCGTTATTGACGGTCGTACCCGTGCGGTAGGGAACGCCGGTCGTGGAGAGGGCGGTGGCGTTGGCGGTGCCCACCGTGTCTACGCCTGCGCCCGGTGCTACATAGGTAGCGGCCAGGGCAACGGAGCCTTCCGAGCACACGGCCGTGGGGCCGGTGGCGGTGGTGATGGTCGGAACCGGATTCACGGTCACGCTCACCGTAGCCGTCGTGGCGCAGCCAGCCGAGAGGTCGGTAGCCGTCACGGTGTAGGTATAGGTACCCGGAGCGGTCGGCGTTACGCTGATGTTCTGGCCCGACATCGACGTGGCGATACCGGAGCCTGCAGCGGGCGAAGCCGTCCACTCAAATTGCGTGTAGTTGTTGGTGCTGCCGGTGTTGACGGCGCCAAGGTTTACGGCCGTGTTCGGGCAGATCGTGCTCGAAGACGCGCCGGCAACCACTGCATCCGGCTCGGACACCGTTATTTCAACGGCGGCGCGGGGGCCTTCGCAGGTTCCGTTCAACTCAGATACATAGAAGGTAGTGGTCGTCGCAACCGTGCTGTTGTAGTAGTTCAGCGCGCTGCTCTGGAGCGGGGTGCCACCCGAAGCGCGATCGTACCAAACGAATACCGGCGAAGCGGCTCCATCCGTGGAGCTTACCGAAGCACCAGTGGGCACCTGCGTACCGCACTGTGTATACGTCGGGTTATCGACCGTGGGCGCGCTCGGTTTGTAGTTCACCGTCACGTTCACCGTGGCGGTCGACGAGCAACCCGTGCTCGGGTTGGTGGCCGTCACCGTGAAGGTCTGTACTTCGTTTGCTGTCGTCAGGTTTTCTACCGTAGTGGTCACCGTGGCGCCGTCGAGGCCGCCGGGGTTCCACTGCCATTCAAGGCTGCTGTTCACATTCGTAGCTACCTGGCCGCCGAAGCGCATGTTGGGGCGGTTCGGAGTAGAGCCGGAAACGGTCGTGCTTGTGCAGGGTGTAGAAGTACCGTCCTGGTTGAAATAGACCGAAGAAGTAAAGGACGTAGCCGTGTACTTCGTCTGGTGCTGGTTCGCTGCGGCGTTCGTAGTGCCGTTGGCGAAGCAGATGTCGACGATGATGCTCGAGGTGCCATCCCATGCGAACGGAGTGCTGAAATTATGGACGTTGATGCCGGCAGTCGGGGTATAGGTGGCCGCCGTATACACCGTCGTAAAGGAGGGCGACTGGAACGCCGTAATCTCGGAAGTGCTTGCAGCTACCTGGCCGATCTTGATCGTGTAGTTCGAAAGCGACGTTGCCGTAGTGGGCAGCGCGCTCACGTCGAAGGCAAGCGAGGTTATGTCGCCGGCGCGGAAGCCGAGTGCGGTCAGCTCGGAAGCTTTCACCAGGTACTGCTGGCGGCCGTTACCGAAGTACGTCGGGTAAGCGGCGCCTGCGTTCGAGGTCGTTGTATTGGTAGTAGTGGCGGTGCCGAGGTTTACGGTGCCTGCCTGCGGTACTACGCTTGCAGCCGACAGGGTCACGTCGCTGCCGGAGCAAAGGGTCGTCGGGTTGGCCGTTACCGAAGTAATGACAGGAGGCGCGATCACCGTTACGCTGACGGTAGCCGTCGTGGCGCAGCCGGCAGCAGCATCGGTACCGGTTACCGTATAAGTATAGGTACCTGCGGCCGTGGGCATGACGTTGACATTCTGACCGCCGATAGAGGTCGGGATACCGGAGCCGGATACCGGCGAAGCGGTCCAGACGTAGGTATACGTATTGGTGGTGCCCGTGTTAGTAGCCGTCAGGCTCACCATTGAATTCGGGCACACGTTGCTCGTGGCGCTTGCGCCGGCCGTGATGGCGTCGGGCGAAGACACGGTAACGGTAACCGCCGCACGGGCGCTTTCGCAGCCGTAGCTGTTGGTCTCCGATACATAGAAGGTCGTGGTCGTGCTGATGGCCGTCGTGTAGGTAGTGCCGCCAGTCTGCAGCAGGGTGCCGCCGGAAGCCGCGTCGTACCACTTATAGGTACCACCCGAGCCCGACACGGAAGCTGTGGGCACCTGCGTACCGCACTGCGTGCTGTTCGTAGCTACAGGTGCTGCCGTTACCGGGTTGACGGTCACGTTCACGGTAGCCGTGCTGGAGCAGCCGTTGCTGCCGGTAGCCGTCACGGTGTACGCAACGCTGAACGGAGAGCCGGTCATGTTGGCCGGAGCGGTAGCCGTCACGGAAGCGCCGGAGAGGGAGCCCGGGTTCCAGGTCCAGGTGTAGTCGGACGTGATGTCCGTAGCCAGCTGGCCGCCGAGGCGGATCACCGGCCGGCCGGTGGCCGCGGTGCCGGTGGTGGCGGTGCAGCCGGTGCTGCTGGCCGTATGTACGGTGGTGATTACGCCGCCCGTAGTCGTCGTCTGCAGGGATACGCCCGAACCCGTGGTGGTCAGCTTGCCGCAAACATCAACGAGGATGTTGCTGGTGCCGTCCCACACGAACGGAGTCGTAAAGGTGTGTGTATTGGCGCCGGTGACCGGGTTATAGGCGGCTTCGGTCAGTACGGTCGTGAAAGAAGGCGTCAGGTAGGTCGTCGTCAGTGCCGCATCGCTCACATTGGCCATCTTCCATACCATGTTGCTCATTGTGCCGGTCGGCGCAGCCGTGGTCACAAAGAAGGAAATGGAGGTGATGTTGCCCGGACCGAAGCCGGCAGCTGTCAGTTCCGCAGCTGTAATGAGGTACTGGTTCCGGATCTCGTTGTTGAGTGTGTTACCCGTGCGGTAAGGAACGCCCGTCGTACCAAGCTCACTGGCATTAGCCGTGCCGATAGTGGCCATACCTGCCTGGGCTACAACAGAGCTCGCGCTCAGGGTGATGTTGCCTTCCGAGCAAACCGGGCTGGTGCCCGTAGCCGAAGTGATGGCGGGAACAGCCTTCACCGTCACATTCACAGTGGCGGTGGTCACGCAACCGGCGCTGCCATCGGTAGCCGTCACCGTGTAGGTGTAGGTACCGGGAGCGGTCGGGGTTACCGAGACAGGGCTGCCGCTTACCGAGGTAGCGATACCCGAGCCCGATACCGGCGAAGCCGTCCAGGAATAGTTGTACGTATTGGTGGTGCCGGTGTTGGTAGCAGTCAGCTGAATGGCGGTACCGGGGCAAACGTCGTTCATGTCAACCGCTGCCGTTACGGCGTCGGGCGTCGTGATCATTACGGTTACCGGGGTGCGGGGGCTTTCGCAGCCGTTGCTGCCGGTTTCGGACACATAGAAGGTAGTGGTATTTGACACCGTGTTGGCGTAGGTCGTGGCGGTACCGCTCTGGAGGGCAGTGCCACCCGTGGCCGCTGCATACCAGTTGAAGGTCGGGTTGGCCGCGCCGCTCGTGGAAGCCACGGAAGCGGTGGGCACCTGCGTACCGCACTGGCTGCTATTGGTGCCGGTGGGCGCAGTGGGTGCGGAGTTGATCGAAACGTTCACGGTTTGCTCACTGAAGCAGCCGGTGGTTGCGTTCGTAGCGCGTACCGTATAGGCCTGGCTCACAGCGGAGCCTGAAGTGTTCGTCGGAGCGGTAGCTGTTACCGAGGCGCCCGTGAGGTTGCCCGGGTTCCAGGTCCAGGTGTAGGTAGCGCTGATGTCAGTAGCAACCTGTCCGCCAAAGCGCATGACCGGGCGGCCTGGAGCCGACGTGCCCGTGGCATCCGTGCAGCCGGTGCTGCTGCTTGCCTGTACGGTAGTGATACCGGAAGTGGTAGTTGTCTGAACAGAGACACCCGAGCCACTCGTAGTAAGCTTGGCGCACTGCTCCACGAGGATCGAGCTCGTGCCGTCCCATACGAACGGAGTAGAGAAGGTGTGCGTGTTCATGCCGGTCACCGGGCTGTAGGTGGCCTGCGTCAACACCGTGGTGAAGCTCGGGGTCAGCAAGGTGGTGGTCAGTACCGTGTTCGGCACATTGGCCAGCTTCCACACCATATTGCTCATTGTGCCGGTAGGCGAAGCCGTGGTCACGAAGAAGGAGATCGAGGTGATGTTGCCTGCGCTGAAGCCGGCGGCCGTCATCTCTGCGGGTGTGATGAGCCACTGGTTGCGGACCTCATTATTCAAGGTCGTACCCGTGCGGTACGGAACACCGGTCGTGGTGAGGTTAGTAGCATTGGCGGTGCCTACCGTAGCGGTACCAGCCTGGGGAGCGATGGCGGTGGCAGACAGTGCAACCGAAGCATCCGAGCAGGCAGTTGCCGGGCCCGTAGCTGTCGTGATCACGGGGTTCGGGTTCACGGTAACGGTGACAGTGCTTGTAGTGGCGCAGCTGGCACCTGCATCGGTAGCGGTAACGGTGTATACATAGGTACCGGCCGCAGTCGGAGTCACAGAAACGGGGCTACCGCTCATGGATGTAGCGATGCCCGAGCCCGATACCGGGGAGGCGGTCCAGGAATAGGTGTATGTATTGGTAGTTCCGGTTTGGCTAGCGCTCAGGCTGATGGTGGCACCAGCACATACCGTGCTATTGTCGACAACGGCGGTCACCGCGTCGGGAGCATTTACGGTAACGGTAACGGCCGCACGCGGACCCTCACAACCGAGTGCACTGGTCTCCGATACATAGAAGGTCGTTGTTTGGCTGATGGCTGTCGTATAGGTAGCGCCGCCGTTCTGCAGCAGGTTGCCACCGGTAGCGGCGTCGTACCATTTGAAGGTGCCGCCGTTGCCGGTCACCGAAGCAGTCGGGATGCCGAAGCCGCACTGCGTGCTGTTAGTGGCCGTCGGTGCATCAGGCGTAGGATTCACCGTGACCACTACCTCTTTTGCACCCGTGGAGCAACCATTTGCATCCGTGCCCACTACCGAGTAGGTAGTGGTCGCGGTCGGGCTCACAGTCAGCGTATTGCCCACGGTGCCCTCGTTCCAGGTATAGAAGCTGATGGGGCGGGTCGTACCGATCGCAATGTTGTCGATGAGCCAGCCGTAGTAGAGTGTGCTGCTTTCCGTGTTGTAACGGAAGCGGATGCGGAACTGGTTCGTCATCGCAGCAGCCGGGATATTGATCGTTTCCGTCTTCCACAGGCCGTTGTTGGGCAGTGATGTAGACGAAGTGAACGCCCCCATCCAATCGGAATAGCTGCGGGTAGAGAAGCCGACACCACCGGTACCTAACAGGGTGCCGGAGCCCGCATAGCTGCTCGCAGGGAACACCGTCCAGTTGTTGCCGCCGTCGGAGGAATACTCTACATAGCCGAAGTCGAATGCCGTTAAGGAGCCTTCCATGGCCGCAATATGCGAGAAGGTCAGCGTGGGGCTGCTCGCGCCGGATAGGTCCATGGTAGCCGACGTCAGCGTCACATTCGCGTTGTTCGAAGAGGTATTGAACCGAACCGAGCCGCTGCCCTGGGCAAAGTATGTGGTATTCAGATCGGCTGTTACGTTACTTCCCGCAGTGATCGTGCCGGTGGTAAAGTTGGTGAGCGGGAAGGAGCTGCTCTCGAAACCCTGCGAGAGGTAGATCGGGGCCGATGCCGTGAGCGTCACCGAGGCACCAACGCAAATGGCCGGAGCCGACGGAGTGATCATCGGCAGGTAACCACGGAGCGGGTTATCCTGGTAGGCGCCCGAGGCGGAGGTGGCCGTTAAGCCGTTGGCGTCTGTAGCCACTATATAATAGGTGATGGCCGAGTTGGAGCCGGGGATCGTGCCGGTCCAGGAGTTACCGCCCGTATTGGTCATGTCAATAGGCGTTTGTGTTACCCCTCCCACGGTGTAATGGATGCGTACCGACGTGATGGCGGCACTCGTGCTCGCGTTCGGCGTTGCTTCCACCGTAATGTCGCGGTTGGTGGCGGCGCACTGCACGGTTGCAGGGTTCAGGGAAGGTGTGCTCAGGGTGGGCACCAGGCCCTGGCCCGCAAGTTCCCAGGCACCCATATCCGGCGAGGTGGCCGAGCGGGCCGTACCGGCGAAATCGGTGCTGATACCTGAAATGGGGAGAGCGGAGCTTTCTACGGCAACGGGCGTACCGACACTGTACTTCAGGAAGTCGCTGCTCGAGCCGGTCGTGCTCTGGAAGGGCACGTCGGTGGAAAGAGATTGCTGGTCGCGCGTGGCCATGAAGGTCTTATAGTCGGCCAGCGTTTGAATGTTATTGGTAGTGGCGAAGGTCGTCGAGTTATACTCGGAGTAGAGCAGGTTGGCTGCGCCCGGCGTACCGGCATAAAGCAGGTTGTTGTTCGACGTTGACGCGTAGTTGGCCGGGCCGGCGGCGCCCGTACCGTTGTTGCGGCGCAGAGCTACGGCAAGGCCGGTGCCCGAGGGCGTGATCTTGTTGATCAAAATGTTGTTGCGCAAGTTCACCGAGGTCGGGGTAGCATTGTACTGCACAGCGCTGCCGCCGAAGTTGGCGCCACCGGAACCGGTGAGATAAACGGTGTTGTAGTACACATTGACCGGGCCGGCGCCACCGGTGATGTTGATGCCGACGATCTGGTTCGGAACGCCGGTGGAGAAGTTGGAGGCGGACGCCGTGAGGTTGCCGATCAGGTTATTGTAGATTGTGTGCCCGCCTGTGCCGCTGGTAACGGCGAGGCCGATCGCCTGTCCCGTTGCGTTGCTGCTCGAAAGGTCGTAGATCTTGTTGGCGTGCACGGCGCTTGCGGTAGAGGCAACCGTGATGCCCGTTACCGTAGCCGCGCCTGAGCTGCTCAGTGCGCTCACCGAGTTGCCGGTGACGGTGGCCATGGTGCCGCTGGTGATGCTGATACCGGTTACGGCAGCCCCTCCTGAAATATTGGCGATGGTGTTGCCGGAAATCAGGTTCCCGGTTCCACCGGACCCGCCGCCGGTGCCGATGCTCATTACCGTAATGGCGTTCGTGCCGCCGGTCCAGTTAGTGAAGGTATTGTTGGTGTAGGTTTTGTTCACCGTACCGCCGTCGGAGCTCGCCCAGCCGGTGATGGTGGTGGCGCCGGTGACGGTGATGTTGGAGAAGTTGTTACCGCTGTGGGTCACGGTTGCTCCGCCAACCGAGGAAGAGCCACTCGTATGCATCGTGACGGTACCGCCGGCGCCGCCCTTGTTGAAGGTGCCGGTAATGGCGTTATTGCGGATCAGCTGCGAGCCGGTAGCGTCCACGACGTAGCTGGTGGACATGAACGTAACGGAGCCAGTGGTGTTTACGTTTAGGTTATGGAACGTGTTACCTTCCACTGTTGCTACGTTGTTGGCCGCAGTAGCCCCGGTGAGGTTGATGAACGTGAGGGAATTGGTACCGCTGGTGGTATAGGTGATCCCCTGGAAGCTGTTGTTCTTGATGTTGTGCGACGTGGCGGTCGTGGCGGTCGTTACCGTGATACCGGTGAAGGCGCTCGTGTTAACGCCGGTGAAATTCACCAATTTGTCGGTAGCGGTAGTACCCACGCCGAGCTGGTTGTTGTTCACCTCGATGCTGGAGCGCACGGCCCCGGTGGAGGTAATGCCTGTAAACGCGCTCGAGGTACCACCGATGGAGGTACCTTTTACGATGTTGTTGTTGATCGTCACGATCCCGGCGTCGTTCGTGTTTGAGATCGCCGTGAAACTGGCAGCATTGGCGCAGTTCTGGACGATATTGTTGTTCACATGGACCGTCGCTCCGGTAACGGTACCGAGGCCTTGCGTCAGGATCGCCTGCATGGTTGAAGTACCCGTCGAGGTCACCGTCACCGTATTATTACTGATCACGTTCGTGAAGGTGGCATTCGTGGGCGTCGCGTTAAAGTTCTGCAGGATCGCGTTGGAAACGGAAGTAGCCACCATGCTCGTGCTCGAAAGCGTGTTGTAGCGCACATTGCTGTTCTGCTGGTTGGTAAGGTAGATCCCGTAAATGCGGGACGCCAGGTTACCTGCAAAGGCGGAGCCCTGAGCCGCGCCGCCCCAGTTGGTGATCGTGTTGCCGGTAGCGGCGGAGGAGCCTCCGATATCGTTGCCTATACCCTGGAATTCGGCAGTGGCCGTACCGATGAACGCGATACCGAAGTTCACGTTCGAGATCGCGTTATTGTACACCTTGTTGTTGCTGTTGATACCGCCTGCAGCCGTAATGTCGGCGGTAGTTAGGGGCGCGGCATCAGTGTGCCGGGTGTTGCTGTAGATACCGAACGAGTTGGTGTACGTGCGGTTCAGCGCAATATTGTTATTCTGGATCGTATTATTACTGGCACCGTCCGTGGCGCTGGCATAGAGCAGCGCGATGCCCCACTCCGTCATGTTGTTGGAAGCGGGGGTGATGGTGCTGTTGCTGCTCTCCTGCAGCGACAGGTTCTGAATCGTGATGTGATCGGCGCCCCGGAGCTTGATGATGGCGTCGTTGAGGGCGCCTGCCGTGAGCGCTGCGCTTGCGGTGATCACCGTACTTCTACCGGCCCCGCCACCCTGGATGGTGATGGTGTTGGTTGCAGTGCCCGACGCGGTAATGACATAACCGCCTGCGGGGGCGGTCTCGTTGGCGTTCAGGGTGATGACTACGGGATCGGTGATGGTGGCCGCGTTCAGGGCCGTCACCGCCGTCGCGAGGTCGGGATAGGTGGCGGCAAGACCGGAGCCGCTGTTGGTGCTCACATTCTGCGCATCCGCGTCAATGCCGCTGAAGGACACGAGGGTTGCGAGCAAGGCAAAAAGCTTCCTCATAAACAGTAGGTTGTTTGTTTTTGTTTCCTGGCGTTCAGTAAATGGAAAGGCGGCGCCTGCTGCACGTCAGCAGGCATACGGGTGTTGATGATAGCAAGCAATCTTTCCGGCGTCGCCGGGCTGGCTGTTTCAGATAGGTAGCGGTACGGTGTAGAAGATAGGTCGGTTCTGGTATCGGAAGGTCAGAGCGAAAAGCACATCCCTGTGCTGTAAAAAGCGGAGATGAAAATAGCCACTTTTACCAACAACCACCAAATTATTTGTTAAAGAATGGTGCTTCCTATTCATAATCTTTTGATAGTCAACGTAAAATAAAAAAGTAAAAACACGCACCTGTACGTGTTTCTACGAGCCCCTGCCTACGCGCAGAGGTGCGAACACCGGGTTACCTGAGCCCATTGTTCCTCAATAAGTGCCCAGGATGGTCACCGGCAGCGCGTCCACCGCCCCCGCTGCGCCCAGGTAATACCTGCCTGCAGGCAGCCCGTTGAGCCGGAGCGGTGCTGCCACGCGCCCACCCGCCGGCAGCCTAAGTGCCCAGCGGCGCAGCAGGCGCCCGCCGGCATCCACCAGATGCAGCTCCGCCCCTGCGGCCGCGGCGCCCCGCAGCCGTACCGTGATCCGCTCCCGCGCCGGGTTGGGAAAGGCCCCTTCCACGATCAGCGGCTCCTGCCCCGCCGCCGCGATCATCAGCACGGAACCCGCCCGCTCCCGCCCATCCAGGTCCTCCTGCACGAGCCGGTAATACCAGCGTTGCCCGTGCGGTGGGCGGTCGCTGAAACTGTAGTCGCGCAAGGCCGACGAGGTGCCGTTGGGCGCACCCGAGGCCACGTAGCCAACCCGCCCGAAGAAGCGCCCGTCGCCGGAACGCTCCACCCGGAACCCGCGGTTGCCCGCCTCCGAGGCGGTGGTCCAGCGCAGCTCGTTCCGGTCGGGCAGCCGCCGCCCGGTGAAGCGCAGGAACGTCACCGGCAATGCGGTAGCCGGGGCTGCGAGAGCAAACGGTGAAAAGGCGGTTTGCCCGGGGAGCGTCAGCGTGCGCATCGTGCCCGACTGTTGCACCGGCACACCGGTGCCGTTGGGCAGCAGCTCCCAGCGCCCGGCCGCATGGTGGTATACATTCATCACAGAAATGCTGGTGCCGGGCCCGTCAGACCACGAGAAGCCCAGGTCGGCCGGCACTGCCGGCGCGGCAGAGGGCGTCACCTCCCACACCCGGGGCAAGGGATTTCCGCTGCCGATCGCCCCATAGCCGGTAAAATCGTCCTGTACCCGCACCCGCCAGTGAAGGCCTTCGGCACTGCCGATCGTCAGCGGGCTGTAGCTCCCGCCGTGCGCGCCAACGGGAAGGAGCACGGTTCCGGCAACCGACCGGCGCTCCAGCAGGCCGCTCCCGTTGGTTACCACGAACGAAGCCCCGCTCCCACCCCGGATGCTGTCGGCCGACAACCCGTAATGACCCAACATCAGCAACCCTGAAGAAAGCTCCAGGGCACCCGCCACGCGTACGGCGCCCGATAGCCAGGCGCCGTACGCGTTGTTGATCCGCAGCCCGCCGTAGGTACCCCCGGGCACCGATTGTGGTGTCGTGCCCTTGAAAATGACCGTGGCGGGTATCGACGTATGCATACCGGTAACGAGGCTACCACGGATGCCGAAGCTGTCGGAAAACTGCGGGCTTACCGCTCCGGCCAGGTCAAGGTGATAGAAGTCCGTGAGGCCTACCGGTTGCCCGGCGCCCCGGTACTCCACGGTGCTGCCGCTGTCGAGTACCGGGTTGCCCGCCGTAAAGGTGCCCGCCAATCCGCCGGGATGGGCCGTACGCAGGGTCCCGCTCACCTCCAGGGTGCCGCTACCGCCGATCGCGTGGGTACGGGCGTCGAGCAGGCCGGCCACCAACAGCCTTTGTGTCCCGGTCAGCGCCAGGTCGCCCCCGAGCTCCACGGAGTGGCCTTCGGAGATGAGGATCCGCGGAGCCGAGGCGGGCACGGCGCCGGCCGCCACCCAGGCGCGGCCATCGAAAAACTCCCAGATCGAGGGGTTGAAGTAATCGCCACCCGTAGAAGTACGGAAGTCCGCCGTGCTGACCGTATAGCCGGCATTGCCACGAAGGGCGATGTTGTCGAGGCGCAGGTCGCCGCTGGTGCCGCCCCAGCCGTAGATCCGGAACGAAACGGCGCCCTGCCCGAGGTAGGTGGCCGGTAGCGGAAGCGCCACGGCTGTGGCCACGGTGCCGGTGGTTCCCGTAAGCAGGTCCGAGGCAAAGCCGTCGGCCGAGCCCCGCACGGCAAAGTGGGTGGCGCCGTTGGCGGAGCGGAAGATCTCAAAGGCCAGTGCTGTGGCATGCAGGGTATAGCCGGTGGCGGGAGATGCGCTGAACTGCACGTAGCGGGAGGCGTCGAAGGAGGTGCTCCAGGTAGCGGAGCCGCTGAACACGGTGCCGGCGGGCGACGCATTATTGTTGCAACCGATCCCCGAGGTGCCGATGCTGCCGAAGCTGATGGCGCCGGCAAGCGATTGAGCCGCCAGGGACGGCGCTGTGCAGGAGGTGCCGGTGAAGGTGTAGACACCGAGGATGCTGACGTCGGCTACTGCCACCGGCGCCGGCGCGGTGCTGAAGGCGCCGCTCCCCGCGGTCAGCACAGCCGCCCCCGGGCCGGAGAAGTAAAGTCCAGTGAAGGTGGCGAGGCCCGATAAGGCCGTACGTGTGAGCGTACCCGCAAGCGCCGGCCCGGTTACGGAGAGCGTCACCGGAGCGGTATGATCGATGTCGCGGTTGCCGCCCGCATCTACCGCCTCCACCGCCGGGGCGGGCAACAGGGTACGATACGGATCAGTGGATGCCGGAGGCGCCTGGGCGAAGCGGATCGCGGTAGCGCTTACAGAATAGATGTTGGCGCCGGCTGCAGCGCTGGCGATGGCTGCAAAGGACCCGAATTGCGACGAAGCCTCGGCGTCGCCACACCCGATATTGGAAAAGCTCAACTGGAATGCGAACCGGTCGCCGTCCCTGTTGGCCCCGGTGGAGGCGCCCCCGTTCACATTCGGTTTCACCGACAGGCGCAGCGACAGCGTCAGGCTCCCGTTATCGGGTACCGCCAGGTTGCCGATGCCGCTGAACTGAAGTTGTGTGGCCGTTAACGACACGGAGCCGTCCACCTTCACGCCCTCCCGGAACAGCGCTACATCCTGGATGGCGGTTGCAAACGATAGCTGGTTGCTGCTCGAAGCCGTGAGGGTAAGGCTGCGCACCAGGGTCGGCAGGGTATCGTCATCCCCGCTTTCGGAAAGTGCCAGTTGCCATACCTGCACGCCATCGCTGCCGGTGCTGATCGCGACCGTGTTGAGGAGCGACGAGATCGAAGCCGATTCCCCGCCCGCGGATGCCGCCGTACCCGAAAAGGACGGCACATACAGGCTGCCCATCGTTCCGGATGTATGAAAGCTGTTGGTGCCCGACGCCTGGGAGCCTGCGAACGGCACCCAGAAAAACGTGTACTGTCCGGTGGTCCGAAGGCCGGTGATCGTGGAGGAAGACTGGCTACTGCTCGTGACCACGGCAGCCACCGTGGCCGCACCCAGCACCGAGCCAGCGGTGTAGGCGGTCCCATCCTGCGGCAGGTCGGCCGCTTGCAAGGCCACGCCCCTCCCCTCCTTGACGAGGAGCAGGTACCCGTTGGCGCCCGCCACGGTGGAAGCCGCTGCGTAGTCGAGCCGGATGCTGTTGCCCGCACCGATGCCTCCGAAGGCGATCGCGCTTCCGGGTAGCTGCCCGGTGGGCGCCGCCGCGAGGGTAGATACGCTGCCCAGGGTGGCTGCCATACTGTATTCCGTGGCACTGCCGCTGCCGGTATAGTCGTATACCGCCACAGCGTAGGTGCTGCCTGCCGCCAGGTTGCGGATCGTGAGGCTGCTTCCGGTGCCTTCGTACACGACCCTGTTGGCGGCGCCGGTCAGCGGGTTGCCCGCGGCGGTATAGTTGCCACTGTCGGCCACCGGGTAAGTAACGCCGTTCTGTGGCGCCACGTTTGCAGATCCCGGAACGGGGCGCAGCACCACGATGCGCCGCTCCCCGGTGCCAGGCGTCCAGGAGAGGGAAAAGCTGCTGTTGCCCCGCGCCGTGACCTGGAGCGCGGAGGATGGGGATGGCGGGGTACCGCCTGCTGCGTGGGCGCTGCCGGCGATCAGCAGGGCAAGCGCGATCGGGAGGATCTTGATCGGGAACATAGGCAGGGGTTAAGGGTGTTTTCCTGGTTGCCGGCAGGAGCGCGCCTGTCGTCCCTCAAAGCTAGAACGGCCCGACTGCCGCACCCGGTGAAATACCACAGGAAAAAGCGGGATTTTTCGGAACGGACGATGTTTTTTTCCGGATCCCGACGGGGAGATCAAAAAAGAACGGGGCCGTAGACACTGGCCCCGTGAAGACTTAAAAACGAAAACAAACCACATACTGTTCGACTATGACCCCAGGTAGAAACCAGGATCGGACTGAGTGCAAGTTCGCCCGGGCGGTTGGGCCGTTCCAAGAGAAAAAGACCGTCATTTCATGGGTTTTTTCCACGGACTTCTGGTGAAAACACCAGGCTCCGAACCGGAAGCAGTTTGCAACAACTTCTAAAGCAAAAAGAGACGCATGGTGTGCGTCTCTTTCGATCAGTTCATAAGGTACATCAGCCGATGAACCGGCCGGTGTGGCTTTCCGCAACCTTCTTCAGACCGTCGGGCTTACCGGCATACACCAGGTTGCCGCCGGCGTCGCCCGCTTCCGGACCGAGGTCAATGACCCAGTCGGCACAGCGGATCACATCCGTATTGTGCTCGATCACGAGGATGCTATGGCCTTGCGTGATGAGCGCGTTGAAGGAGGCGAGCAGCTTCTTGATGTCGTGGAAGTGGAGGCCCGTGGTGGGCTCGTCGAAGATGAAGAGAATCTTGCCGGCGGCTCGGCCCTTGCCGAGGAAGGAAGCCAGCTTCACGCGCTGCGCCTCACCGCCGGAGAGCGTGTCGGAGGACTGCCCGAGCTTCACGTAGCCGAGGCCCACATCACTCAGCGGCTTGATGGCGCCCATGATGCTTTTCTCGTCCTTGAAGAACTCGATGGCCTCATCCACGCTCATCTCGAGCACGTCGTATACGCTTTTGCCTTTGTAGTGAACTTCGAGCACTTCCTCCTTGAACTTATGCCCGTTGCACACTTCGCAGGTAAGGTGCACGTCGGCAAGGAACTGCATCTCCACGATCTTTTCGCCTTCGCCCTTGCAGGCGTCGCAGCGGCCGCCATCGACGTTGAAGGAGAAATGCTTGGCTGCGAAGCCACGGATCTTCGAAAGCGCCTGCGCGGCATAGAGGTCGCGGATCCCGTTCCAGGCCTGGATATAGGTAACCGGGTTACTGCGGGAAGATTTGCCGATCGGGTTCTGGTCCACGAGCTCTACGGCGGTGATGCTGTCGATATCGCCGGAGATGCCTTTGTGCAGGCCCACTTTCTCGCCCGGCTCGCCCTTCAGCTTCTGCAAAGCAGGATAAAGGATATGCTTGATGAGGGTGGTCTTGCCCGAGCCGCTGACGCCGCTCACCACGGTGAGCACGCCGAGCGGGAATTCCACTGTTACGTTTCTCAGGTTGTGCTGGCGCGCGCCTTCTACTTTGATGCTTTCGCGCCACTTGCGCGGCACCTTCGGCGCATCGATCGTGAGGGTGCCCGTGAGGTACTGTCCGGTGAGGCTTTTCGGGTTCGACACGATGGCGTCGTAGTCGCCTTCGGCCACCACCTCGCCCCCGAGGTGCGAGGCAAGCGGACCCATATCGATGATATGGTCGGCTTCGCGCATCATCATCTCGTCGTGCTCCACCACCACTACCGTATTTCCCAGGTCGCGCAACTCCTTGAGCACGCGAATAAGGTTCTCGGTATCGCGCGGATGGAGGCCGATGGAGGGCTCGTCGAGTATGTACAGAGAATTGGTGAGGTTGGAGCCGAGCGAGCGTGTGAGCTGGATGCGCTGCGACTCGCCGCCGGAGAGCGTGTTGGCAAGGCGGTTCAGCGTGAGGTAGCCGAGGCCTACTTTGAGCAGCGTATCCACGCGGTGCGTGATCTCGATCGTGATGCGCTTCGCCACCGACTTCTCGAAATCGGAAAGCTTCGGAAGCGCCTCGTCGAGCCAGGCCTTCAGGTCGCGCACGGGCAGCTCGGAGAGCTCGCCGATATGGCGACCCTGTATTTTTACGTACAGCGCTTCCTTGCGCAGGCGGAAGCCTTCGCATTCGGGGCACTTCGTGCGGCCCCGGTAGCGGCTCAGGAGCACGCGGTACTGCACCTTGTATAAATTCTGTTCGACCTCTTTGAAGAAATCGTCGATGCCCTCGCAGAATTGATTGCCTTTCCAGAGCAGTTGATACTGCTCCTTCGTAAGGTCGGCGATGGGCGTATGCACGGGGAAGCCCGTCTTGCGCGACGCGCGCACGAAGGCCTCGCGCCACTGCCCCAGCTTCTCTCCTTTCCAGGGTGCCACGGCGCCTTCGTATACCGACAGCAGCTTGTTCGGGATCACGAGGTCCTCGTCGATGCCGAGCACCATCGAGAAGCCTTCGCACACCGGGCAGGCGCCGAGCGGGTTGTTGAACGAAAACAGGTTGGGCTGTGGCTCCTCGAAGGGCAGGCCATCGAGCTCGAAGCGGTTGTTGAAATGCAGCAGCTTTTTACCATCCACCTCGAGGTACACGTCGCCTTCGCCTTCGTAAAAAGCGGTGCCGATGGAGTCGCCGAGGCGGTGCTCGTCGTCCTCATCGAGCTCACGCGCCACGAAGCGGTCCACGAGCACGTATACGTTCTCGGGGTATTTGAATGCGTTGATAAAAGCTTCCGGATCCTGCAGCAGGTCCTCGATATGATAGGTGGCGGGCTCGTCGACTGGGTTGTCCTTCTGGGTATAGGCGATGGGCGACACATAAAGGCGGGTAAAGCCTTTCTGCATCAGGATATTGAGCTCCTCGCGCTCCTCGCGGTTGCGGTGCGTCTTGAAGGCGGCGAGGATATAGATCTTGCTGCCTTCGGCGAGCACCTTCATCGCCCCCAGCACGTCGCCGACGTCGTCCTTCTTGACCTCGCGGCCCGACACCGGGGAGATGGTGCGGCCCACGCGGGCAAAGAGGAGGCGCAGGTAGTCGTAGATCTCGGTCATGGAGCCGACGGTGGAGCGCGGGGTGCGGGTGATCACCTTCTGCTCGATGGCGATGGCCGGCGCGAGGCCGCGGATATAATCCACATCGGGCTTGTCCATGCGGTTGAGGAACTGGCGCACATACGCTGAAAGGCTTTCGGCATACCGGCGCTGCCCTTCGGCATAGAGGGTATCGATGGTGAGGGAGGACTTACCGGAGCCTGAGACGCCCGTCACCACGATGAGCTTGTTGCGCGGGAAGGCAACGTCCACGTTCTTCAGGTTGTGCACCCGGGCACCCTTAATGTAGATGGAATCGGCAGCCACGGCGGGCGGCGCCGGCTGAGCTTGTTTCGTCTTCGTTTTTCGTGCGGATGTGGCTTTCATAATTCGTGGGGCAAAGGTAAACCATTACTAATCCCTTTAGCAAAAGAATCCTTAACGTTTTCTTTGCAAAAAGAGGGCAATCAAAACTAGCATGGTTGTTGGAAATTAAATTTTACGGCCTATTTTAGTAGCCGAATCCCAGACACCTAAAATCGTCCAGCCTATCGCTCCAACTTCTACTCTGTAAACCTACTTGGTCCGAAAACAAGAATCCTTCACCGTAGAAGAGCATGACGATGTTACCTAAACTGTCTGATCAGGAGCTGATCAACCTATTTATTTCCGGCAATGTTAACGCCCTTGAAACGCTTGTATTGCGTCACAAGGACAAGTTGTACACGTCCATTCACTTTTTGGTGAAGGACAAGTACCTCGCCGAGGACATCTTCCAGGATGTGTTCATCCGCATTATCGACACCGTGCGCAGCGGGCGCTACACCGACGAGGGCAAGTTCCTGCCCTGGGCGATGCGCATTGCGCACAACCTGTGCGTGGACCACTTCCGGAAGGTAAAGCGCCAGCCGACCATCAAGACCGGCGACGACCAGGACATCTTCGAGGTGCTGAACTTCACCGAGCCGTCGGCCGAGGACAATATGATCAAGGGCCAGAGCCACCACCGCGTGCGCCAGATGCTGGACCTGCTGCCTGAAGACCAGCGCGAGGTGATCATCCTGCGTCACTATGCCGACATGTCGTTCAAGGAGATCGCGCAGATGACCGGCTGCAGCATCAACACAGCCCTTGGCCGGATGCGCTATGGCCTGATCAACCTCCGGAAGATGATGGCCCAGAAGCAGATCGCCCTGTGACCGGCAATCCGCAATCGGGAATCGGGAATGGGTTTTTGAAAGAACGGGAACTCCTGTAACTTACACGACCGATTGCCGATTCCCGATTGCCGAACATATTGTCATTCCCGTGCTCCGACCGTACTACTCACAGTCCTAATGCTTGCCCGCGGAAGGTCGCCCGGGAATGACGACTAGCTGAAAAACCCCTCTCCGGAGGGGTTTTTCTATTGAATATCGAATGACGAATATGGAATAAAGAATAGCGAAGAGAAGAACAGGAACAATTGAACAAGGAACACGGAGCAGGGAATAAGGAAGGGAGCTACCCCCCTTTTGCCAACGTTATGGCAGGAGGCGCAACAGGGAAGCAAACCTCCTGAACCTTCTAAACCCTCCTGAACCCTATTCCCCCATCACCGCATTACCCCATTACCCCATCAGCACATTCATATCGACCAACCCGCCATTCGTCCCGCGGCGCTGCGCGATTGGGGCGCGTTATGTACATTTAGGGCCGTTCCTTAAAAACACAACGGATTCATGAAAAAACAATTCCTCCTCCTGGCGGCCGGCGTGCTGGCTGCCTGCAGCTCCTGGGCCCAGGCGCCGAAGGTGAACTTCGAGAAGTACACCCTGCCCAATGGCCTCAAGGTGATCCTGCACCGCGACACCACCGCCCCCGTAGTGGCCGTAACCGCCCTGTATCATGTCGGCTCCAAGAATGAAGACACGGCGCGCACCGGCTTCGCCCACTTCTTCGAGCACCTCCTCTTCGAAGGCTCCGAGAACATCAAGCGCGGCGAGTTCGACAAGTATGTCACCAACGCGGGCGGCGCCCTCAACGCCAACACCTCGCAGGACCGCACCTTCTACTACGAGCTGCTGCCTTCCAACCAGCTGAAGCTGGGCCTCTGGCTCGAAAGCGAGCGCATGATGCACGCCAAGATCGAGCAGGTGGGCGTCAACACGCAGCGCGAGGTGGTCAAAGAAGAACGCCGCCAACGCTACGAGAACCAGCCGTACGGCTCCATCCTCCCCGAGATCCTGCGCCGCGCCTACCGCGAGCACCCCTACCGCTGGGCCCCCATCGGCTCCATGGAGCACCTCAATAACGCCAAGCTCGAGGAGTTCATCGACTTCTACAAAACCTTCTACGTACCGAACAACTGCGTGCTTTCCATCGCCGGCGACTTCAACATCGCCGAAACGAAAAAGCTGATCGCCGACTACTTCGGTCCCATCCCGAAAGGCACGCGCCCCATCCCCCGCCCCACCATCAAGGAGAAGCCCCTTGGCGGCGAGGTGCGCGACATCGTGCGCGACAACATCCAGCTGCCCGCCGTGATCCAGGCCTACCGTGCTCCCGCACAGGGCACGCCCGAGTACTACGCCTTCAACATGCTCTCCACGCTGCTCTCCGGCGGCCCCTCGAGCCGCTTCAACAAGCTGCTCGTAGACCAGCGCGAGCTCGCCATCGCCACCGGTGCCCTGCCCTTCTTCAACGAAGATGCGGGCCTCTTCATCACCTATGCCTTCACCAATATGGGGGTGAAGCCCGCCAGTGTGGAAAAAGCGATGGACTCGCTCGTGCGCGTGGCGCAGAACACCCTGGTATCGGAATCCGAGTTCCAGAAGGTGAAAAACCAGATCCTGGCAGGCTTCGTGACGTCGAACAGCACGATGGCCGGCATTGCCGAAAGCCTTGCCAACTACGAGGTGTACTTCGGCGACGCCAACCTCGTCAACACCGAGATCGAGCGCTACAACAAGGTGACCCGCCAGGACCTGCTCAACGTAGCGAAGAAGTACCTGAACCCCGACAACCGCGTGGTGCTGTATTACCTCTCGAAGAGCGCCTCCGAAGACGAAATGCCGAAAAAAACCTTCTAAGTGCCGACCGAGAGAAAGAACACAGATTTTACGGATACTACGGATAGGCACAGATCCGTCTTCTTCCGCTAAAACCGTAACATCCGCGCTCCTCCTCTTAGCTGCCCCTCAATCTCAATCAACCCCCAACATGAAAAAAGCACTTGTATATATACTGTCTGCCCTGCCGCTCGTCACGATGGCACAGGTGGACCGCTCCAAGGCGCCGGCGCCCGCGCCGGCACCGGCCATCAAGATCGGCCAGCCCGCCACCTTCACGCTGCCCAACGGGCTCCGCGTGTTCGTGGTCACCAACCGCAAGATCCCCCAGGTAAGCGCCACCCTTACCCTCGACATGGACGGCATCGTGGAAGGCGCCAAGACCGGCGTGTCCAGCATTGCCGGTGAGCTGCTCCGCCGCGGCACCACCACCAAATCGAAAGCCCAGCTCGATGAGGCCATCGACTTTATCGGCGGCTCCGTGAGCACCTCGGGCATGAGTGCCTCCGCCTCCTCGCTGAAGCAGCACTTCCCCAAGGTGTTCTCCCTCATGAGCGAGATGATCCTGAAGCCCGCCTTCCCCGCCTCAGAGCTCGAGAAGGTGCGCACCCAATCGCTCTCTTCGCTGCAGCAGGCAAAAGACAACCCCTCGTCGATTGCCACCAACGTCGCCAACCGCCTCACCTATGGCAAAGACCATCCCTACGGCGACATCGAAACCGAGGAAACGCTGAAGGCCATCACGCTGGCCGACGTCCGGAATTACGTGAGCACCTATTGGAAGCCCAATAATGCCTACCTCGTATTCGTCGGCGACATCACCGCTGCCGAGGCAAAGGCCCTCGCCACCACGGGACTGGGTACCTGGAAAAAGGGCGCTGTTCCGAAGAAGGAATACGCCGCTCCCAAAGCACCGCAAAAGACCTACATCGCCCTCGTAGACCGACCTGCTTCCGTGCAGAGCCAGATCACCTTTATCACTCCCGTGGAGCTGAAGCCCGGCGCGCCCGAGGTCATCGGCGTATCGGTGATGAGCAACATCCTCGGCGGCGGCTTCTCCGGACGCCTCTTCGCCACGCTGCGCGAGAAGTACGGATTTACCTACGGCGCCTATTCGAGCATTACGCCCAACCGCCTCATCGGCAACTTCCAGGCCTCGGCTTCCGTGCGCAACGAGAAGACCGACTCCGCCATCGGCGCCTTCCTCGGCGAGTTCAACCGCATCCGCTCCGAGGCCATCGACGAGACCGAGGTTTCGCGCATGAAGAACTACCTCTCCGGGTCCTTTGCCCGCTCACTCGAGAATCCTTCGACCATCGCCGGCTTCGCGCTCAACATCGCGCGTAACCACCTGCCGGCCGATTACTACCAGAACTACCTTAAGAACCTCGCTGCCGTAACGCCGCAGAACGTGGCGCAGCTGGCCAACCGCTACGTGCAGCCGGGCAACCTGGTAGTGGTGATCGTTGGCAACGCCAAGCAGGTAGCCCCTGGATTGGAGAAATACGGTGAGGTGCGTTACTTCGACGTATACGGCAACCCCGCAACCGCTCCCAGCGCCGCGAAAAAGGCCGCCGAGGGCGTGACCGCGCAAAGCGTGATCGAGAAGGCCGCCGCCGCAACGGCGAACCCCGAGTCGATGAGCGCCGTCAAGGACCTCTCCCTGAACGGCACCCTTTCCGTGATGGGACAGACGCTGCAGATGTCGGAGAAGATGATCGTACCCTCCGCCTACAGCTCCGTGGTGAGCATGGGTGGACGGGCCTTCCAAAAGCAGGTGATGAAAGGCGGCACCTACTCCGTGGAGCAGCGCGGCCAGGCCGAGGAGGCCGATGCCGGCGACAAGGAAGAGATGAACGAGAGCGCCGCTTTCTTCCTCGAATCCTATATGCTGAAAAAAGGCGGCTACACCTTTACACTGTCGCCCGATATCGAGAAGGTGAACGGTAAAGATGCCTATGCCGTGCAGGTGAAGACGCCCGCCGGCCGCGCCTTGACCTATTACTATGACGTAACCACGGGGCTTAAGGTCAAAATGTCGAAGGAAGAGGACGGCCCCGCCGGAAAGATGACCGTAAGTACGTACTACAGCGACTACAAGCCGTTCAACGGCGTGATGATCCCGACGAAGATCCTGCTCGACCAGGGGCAGATCAAGCTCGAAGGCACATTCACCGATATCAAGGTGAATAGCGGCCTCAAGGAGAGTGACATACAGTAAGCTGTGTTAATAAAAAAAGAAGCCCCGTAGTTCTACGGGGCTTCTTTTTTTATCGGATTGCCTCGTCCTAAAATAGGTTGACACAAAAGTTGACTTATATGTTAGATACAGGAGTTAGTGATTATCGTAGGCGGACTTGTAAGGATTACAGTCTTG
>NZ_BAABGY010000034.1:0-557 GCF_039541815.1 Flaviaestuariibacter amylovorans | reverse complement strand
AAGACCGCCACCCGGCCCGATGAGATCTGGGTGAGCGACATTACCTACCTGAAGACGGAGGAAGGCAACTGCTATCTCAACATGGTCACCGATGCCTTCAGTCGAAAGATCGTAGGTCACGCCGTTGCCGACAACATGGAAACCGAATCGATGATCAAGGCCTTTGAGATGGCGCAGCGCGGGCGCGCAGATAAGCTGCAGCCTACGATCCACCACTCCGACCGGGGTCTGCAATACTGTAGCAAGGAATACGTCGCGTCAGCCTCTAAAAACTGTATTCTTCTCTCTATGACTGAAAACGGAGACCCTTATGAAAACGCGCTGGCTGAAAGAATGAACCGCACCATCAAAGAGGAATTTGGAATGGACCGGACACTCAAAAGCAAAGCGCAGGTCAAAGCCATAGTCGAGGAATCTATACATTTATACAACAACAAACGACCGCACCTGGCCCTAAACATGAAAACACCTGAGCAGGTGCACAAAACAAAAATCCCGGCCACCTGAGGCAGCCGGGATCTCTTCTAAAAACTGTCAACCTATTCTAGGACTATTCA
>NZ_BAABGY010000033.1:0-12122 GCF_039541815.1 Flaviaestuariibacter amylovorans | reverse complement strand
GCAAGGTGAGCGTGGGCCCCAACCCGACGCAAAACCGGGTGACGGTCTACATTGATGCCTCGCTGAAGACGGGTGCTGCCTACTCGGTGCGGCTCGTAGACCAGCACGGCGCTGCGCTGATGCGCCCGGCGAGCTTCACGGGCACGAGCTATACGCTCGACCTGACGGGGCTGACATCGGGCACCTACCTGGTGCAGCTCACCGACACGCGCACGGGCGAGACCGTGCAGAAAAAGGTGATCAAGCTCTAAACGGGTTCTTGTACATACCCCCGCAACAACAAAAGGCCTCCCCGAACAAGGGAGGCCTTTTGCTATGCAGGTAAGCGAACAAGAGAACAGGGAACAGGGAACAAGGAACAAGGAATAGCGAACAGGGGACAAGGAAGGAGAAGGAGGGGAGTAGCCCCAAACCTCCAAAAACCGTAAGAAACGTAAGAACCCATCCGGCCCCTTCGTCGCTCCGAACCGCGGATTCGCCGGGCAAAATCCCCTGCCGGCGGCTAAGGGTATGTATTGAGCGAATTATTAAAATCTTATTAAAAAACTCTTTTTATATTCACATGCTTACTTCCGGTTGAGGGGCTTCCCCTCCGGTCGGTGGTAAGAACGGGCCGGCACCTGAACGCGGCCGCCCGATCGATCCTTTCCTATAAAGACCAAACCGGACCACCTGCCTGCGCGGGCGGATCGGAGCATTTCATTAGTGCCAAAAACCAAAAAGACTGTTTATGCGTCTGGAAAAGACCCCGGCGGCGACGTGCGCGTCTGCCCCTTCCCGTTCGAGCAACGTTATCTGTAACACGCGTCTGAAGCGCGGCCTGCAGCGGCTCCTGGTAGCAACTGTTGCGCTACTGACCGCCGGCGCTGTGCAGGCACAGACCATCAATGCGACAACTTACCCGTTCACACCTAGCACCGGTGCTTCACTCGTAGACATGTCTTCGGGTACGGTAACGCTCCTAACGGGAAGCTCCGTTGACGACGATGCTTCCGCAGTAACCAACATCGGCTTCGATTATTGGTTTGTCGGAACCCGCTACTCGCAGTTTTCTGTTAATGCCAACGGGTTGGTGCGCTTAGGCGGCACGATCATCGGGACTACCTTCACCAATTCGCTCACGAGCTCCTCCAACGTTCCGCAGGTTGCGCCTTACTGGGATGACCTCTACCTGGGCAACAACGGCAAGGTGCACTATAAAGTGACCGGCACTGCACCGAACCGCGTGCTGGTAGTCGAATGGCAGAACATGCAGATCCCCCGTGTGGGATCAGGTAATGCCGGAGCTGGTACCTTTCAGTGCTGGCTCTCCGAAAGTACCGGTGTCATCGACTTCGTTTATGGCTCCGGCATGGCTGCAAACGCAACCAACAGCGGTGCATCGATCGGGTTTGGCAGTTCGTCGTCTTTGTTTGCGAGCGTCACGGTCAACGCAACACCGCCTACGGTTTCCTATACGACCGCGAACAACGCCAACACCGTTGCCATCACTTCCGGCACCCGGTACAACTTTACCCCCCGCAGTACCTCGGCGCCTTCAAACCTGACATTCACGGGCGTGGGCCTCAGTGCGATGACGCTGAACTGGACCGACAACAGCACCATCGAATCCGGTTATGTGATCTACCGGTCAACCGACGGGATCAATTACTCCTTCGTCAGCCAGGTTGCTGCCAACAGCACCAGTGCGTCCATAACCGGCCTTGCTACCGGAACGACGTATCACTATCAGGTGTATGCCGTAACAGAAGGTACGCTCAGCTCCGCTCTTGCCGGTTCGCAGTCGACCATCACCCCCATCAACTCCGTTGCGAGCGGTACCTGGAACGATCCCAACACCTGGGCCAACGGCGAAGTTCCTTCCTGCAGCAAGTTCGTAACGATCGCCTCCGGCCACAACGTGACTGTGAGTGCGGCCGACGGCGCCGCCAACACGGCCGGCATTACCATCAACACCGGCGGTACCCTCACCGTTACCGGCAGCACGCTCACGATAGGCTGCACGAACAACAACGCCTTCCTCAACAACAGCGGTACCCTGACCGTTTCCGGCGGTACGCTCAACATCAACGGTAACCTCGCCATTGCCAACGGCTCCACCTTCAGCCAGTCGGCAGGCGCCATCAACATCGATGGCAACAATGGCGGCTCCGCCACCGGGTCGGTAGCCTCGGGCACCCCGCTGCTCGGCATCGGCACCTCCGGCACGGCCTACGCCTCCGGAACCATCGCACTCACGGGCGGTACGCTCACCATCGTGGACCCGCACACGGCAACGAGCACTACCAGCAGCTACGCCCTCTACAGCAATATGACCACCGTGTCGTTCAGCTCCGGCAGCGGGCACAACTTTGTGTTCGGCAACGGTGCGTCCACCTCGGCCGCCGGCACGGCGAGCGGATTCGTAGTCGACCTTGGCTCCACGATGCGCTTTCACCTCGGTACCGTTACGGTGAGCACCGGTGCCACTTCGCGCCCGGTGACCCAAACCGGCACGGTACTCGGCATCACGGGCAGCCTCTCGGTCAGCAGCGGCGCCTTCACGCAATCGTCGTCCACGAGCACCTTCCTCGGCGGCAGCCTGAGCGTAGCGAATGGTGCCGCCTTCTATGCGCTGGGCACCACGGCCTTCTCCATGCCGAGCGGCATCTCGAACACTGCGGTCACCAGCCCGCAAAGCGTATCCGTGGCGGGCACCGGCATCATAGCAAACTCCACCACCACGGCAAGCGCTAACTTCAACGCGATCACCATTAATAATACTTCCTCTTCCGGCGTTACCTTCAACATCCTCAACAACGCCTACGCCGGCACCTTCAACAGCTTTGCGGGTACCAGCGCAAGCACCATCACCTTCAACGGCTACGCCAGCACGGCCCCCGGAGCAGCGCTGATCTACGGCACTGCCACGGCGACCGGAACGCTCAATGTGACCTCCGGTGGTATGCTGCCCGGCAGCACCATCGGCCGCACTTGGACGTCGGCTACTGCCGGCTCCACCATCTCCTCAGGCTCCATCCCCGCAACAACGAGCCAGATGCCCTTCGTGGATGCCGCGTCGGCAACCGCCAACGTTCGCCACGCCTGGGTCCAGCGCGTGACTCCGTCGGCTGCCGGCATCACGGCCGTTACCTATACGAACGGCACCGGTACCAGCACGGTGAACATCGTTGATGGCGCCTACAATGTGAACACACAGTTCAACGGCTCCTGGTCGGTGAGCAGCCTCGGCACCACGCCGTCGGCCGCTACCTTCAACTTCGCCGTATCGGCCCCTAATGCCTTCGGCGCGACGCTTGCTGCCGCGAACGCCCGTATTACTACGGCTTCGGGTGTGATCGCCAACCACCAGGCCGGCACCACGCTGCCGCATGCGCAGCGCACGGGCCTTACCCTGGCTCAGCTCACCGGCCAGCCGTTCTTCATCGGCGTCAACAGCGCCGACATCCCGTTTGCTTCCAGGCAGAGCGGCAGCTGGAACGACCCGGCCACCTGGAACCGCAACACGGTGCCGACCTGCTCCGACGCCGTGCAGATCGCGAGCGGCCACACGGTAACGGTGGACAATACCGTCACCGATGCCGTTGCTTCGGCACTCACGATCAATGCCAACGGGGTGCTCACGATCAGCGGCACGAGCGGCCAACTCACCGTCGGCTGCACCGGCAACAACAATATTTTCACCAACCTGGGCACGCTCAACCTCACCGGCAGCAAGCTGATGGTAAACGGTAACGTAGTGATGACCGCCGCGCAGAACTTCAACATGTCGGGCGGCCAGTTCTTCGTGGACCCGAACAGCGGTACCGCAGCCTCCAGCGTCGCCAACGGTACGATCATTTTCGCGATCGATGCTTCGGTAGGCGGCTCCGTGAACGGCGGTAACATCATCATCGTAGACCCGCACCAGGGAACGGCAACCGCGCAGACCTTCGGTTTCAGCGGCTCCGCATCGAACCGCAGCTGGGCAGGCAACACGCTCACCCTCGGCGGTGAAGGCTTTGCCGGGATGACCACGAACACGACCACCAGCACCCGCGGGTTCGAAATGGACTGCTATATCAGCAGCGTGTTCCTGCAGCTTGGCGATGTGGTGGCCAACGGCTCCTCGGCCGCGAACCGCTTTGCCGCAACGGCGAACGCCACGGGCAACGGTACGTTTATGACGAACCTGACGGTCAACAGCGGCGCAGAATTCCGGAACACGACGTCCACCCGCTTCTCGGTAGCGGGCAATATCACCAACAACGGTACCTTATCCGTGCTGAATACGCTGCAGCTAGCAGCGGTAGCGGCGGCCCCCTCCACGAGCACCACGCTGGTGGCTTCGACACTACCGCAGACCATCGGCGGCACGGGCGTGTTCCAGAACCTGACGGCTTCAGCTACTGCCAGCATGGCGAGCCTGACCATCAATAACTCGAATGCGACCGGTGTTACCCTCCAGGTACCGCTGTCGATCAGCGGCATGCTCACGATGACCAGCGGCCTTGTGAACACGTCGAATACGAACCTGCTGTCCCTCGGTACCACAACCACGTCGGCAACGTTCAGCGGAACCACCAGCGCTACCAATATGATCGTGGGCCCCTTCGCCCGCACCTTCGGCACGCGCTCCGCTTCCGGCACTTATTCCACGAGCACGATCTTCCCCGTAGGCAAGGGCATCACCTATGCCCCGATCTTCGTAGACCCGGCCACTACCGGCACGGTCGTCATCAGGGCCGAGGCCTTTACCAGCAACGCCGGCAGCCCCGACGCCGGGGTGAGCAACCTTTCGGCCACCCGCTGGGAAGTACTGACCACCTCCGGTTTCGGCAACCTGACCAGCGCCTTCGTGCGCGCCAGCGAAGCCGGCATGGCCTCCGGCCAGCAACTGGTGCAGGCACCCGCTGCCGGCGGCACCTATTCCGGTGTGCCGGGCGTGACCTTCACGTTCGCGGCAGGAACGCCTCCCACCATCACCTCGAATACATACCCCGCGGCCACGCTTACCGCTGCTGCCTACCTGGCCTACGCCAACCTGACCCCCTGCGTGGCACCCGCCAACCAGCCGACCGGCCTGGCTACCACTTCGGTGACCACTACCAGCATCAACGCCAACTTCACGGCCGCTGCGGGTGCGCCCACCGGCTACCTCGTTGTTCGTTATCCCTCGGGCGCAACGCCGACGGCACCTGTTGACGGTACCGTTTACTCTGCCGGCAACAGCCTCGGAAGCGGCCAGGTGGTGCAGGCGTCCGGCGCGCTTACGATCAGCAACACCGGTCTCACGGCGGGTACTACCTATACGTACTATGTATATGCCTACAACAACTCCGCTTGCTCCGGCATTGCCTACAACACGGCTTCGCCGCTGACGGCCAGCTTCACTACCTGTCCGGGCACCCCCACAGCAAGCGCTGCCACCGGTGTGACCAGCTCGGGTTTCACTGCCAACTGGTCTGCCGTGACAGGAGCTGCCAGCTACCTGCTCGACGTTTCGACCTCCAGTACTTTCGCCACCTTCCTCAGCGGCTTCAACGGCCTGAACGTGGGCAACGTAACTACCTATGCGGTGACCAGCACCGTGTCGAACGCTCCGCTGTACTACCGCGTACGTGCACTGAACGCGTCCTGTAACTCCTCCAGCAGCAGCACCATCACGGTGTGTGCGCCCTATACGGTTCCCTACGCGGAGAACTTCAACGCATCCCTCTCGATCCCGGGCTGCAGCGCCGCGATCAATTCCGGGTCCGGCAACACCTGGGCCGTGAGCGCCGCACCCGCCGGTATGACGGGCAATGCGCTTTCGTATACCTATAATTCCAGCTTTGCTGCAAACACCTGGTGGTTTACGCCCGGTATCCAGCTCACCAGCGGCGTTGCCTACCGCCTTACGTATAAGTACGGTGTTGGCGATGCGCTCTATGCAGAGCGGATGAAGGTGGCGTATGGCACTACGGCCACGGCTGCCGGTATGACGACCGTGCTGAAGGATCATAGCTCCATCACCAACACCACGCCCGCAACGGAGACGATCACGGTAACTCCTTCGGCTACCGGCATTTACTATTTTGGGTTCCAGGCCTATTCGGTCCTCGACCAATACATCCTGTACGTGGACGATGTGGCGGTACAGGCTGCCTGCGCAACCCCGAACGCGGTTACGGCTCTCAGCTTCCCGGCCACCGGCCCCAGCACCATTCAGGGTTCGTTCGCGGCCCCCAGCCCGGCCCCCAGCAATTACCTGGTGGTGCGTTACCCGACGGGCAACCCGGAAACGGCACCGGTCAACGGTACGGTCTATACGGCTGGCCAGGCGCTCGGCGCCGGCACGGTGGTGAGCGCCGCCACCGGCACGACCTTCTCGGCTACCGGTCTTGCTCCGAACACTGCCTATGATTTTTACGTGTATGCATACAACAACGCGGGCTGCTACGACGGACCTGCTTACGCTGCAGCCACTACCGGCACCAGCAGCACCGGCGGTTGCGCTACGCTGAATACAACCCTCACGGTAGGCCCCAGCGGCGACTACCAGAAGCTGAGCGACCTGGCCCTCGTCCTCAACGGATGCCCGGTTTCCGGCCCCACGGTGGTGAAGCTGATGGCCGATTACAACGGTGCGGGCGACAGCTACCCGATCGTGTTCACGAACAACAGCGGCGCCAGTGCCGTCAACACCATCACCATCCGTCCGGATGATGCGGTGAATGCCATCCTGACGCTCGCCGGCTCGAGCACGAGCCCGCTGATCGACTTCTCCGGTGCCCGCTACTATACGATCGACGGCCGCCCGGGAAGCACCGGCACGGCTTCGTACCTGACGATCCAGAACAGCGGCGATGGCGCAGCTTTCCGCCTCATCAACGACGCGCAGAACAACAGCCTCACCTACACGACGCTGAAAGCCGCCAATACCTCGGCTACCAATGGGGTCGTTCGCATTGCCGGTGCCGCCGGCGCCACGTCCGCGAACGGCAACAACAACAACAGCATCAGCAACAACAACATCGACGGTAACGGTACCTCGCCCAACGGCATCTATGCCGCCGGCGATGCCGCCCCGGCCGACAACAAGGCCATCACCATCAGCAATAACAATATCTATAACTACTTCAGCGACGTAGCGTCCATCCGCAACGCGGGTATCCAGATCAGCTCCGGTAACGGCGTCACCACGGGTTGGACGATAAGCGGCAACAGCTTCTACCAGGCGGCTACACGCACCTATGCTACCGCGGTAACCGGTGTGCACGCCATCAACCAGGACGGCGCCGATAACCCGACGCTCACGATCACGGGCAACTTCGTCGGCGGCACGCAGCCTTCCTGTGGCGGCTCGGCAATGACGCTCAACGGTAGCGGCGCTTATGCCTTCTCCGGTATGCGCCTGTTCCCCGGCAGCACGTCAGTAAGCACCGTTAGCAATAACACGGTGCAGAACATCAGCATCACGACGGCCAGCACCAGCACCACGCTGCACTACGGTATCGGCGTACAGTCGGGCCAGGCTACCGTGAGCAACAACGTGGTAGGCAGTGCCTCCACGCCCGGCTCCATCACGTTCAGCGGCGGCTCCTCCGCCGCGTTCATCGGCATCCAGGCGCTCAACGGCAGCAGCACTACGGGGCAGAACCTCGCCGTGAGCAACAATACCGTAGCCGGTATTGCCGTCTCGGGATCCAGCGCCAACCAGCTGACCGGCATCAACGTGCTTTCGGCCACTACCATGACGGGCACGAACACGATCAGCAACAACACCATCGGTACGCTGGCGGCCCCGCTGACCAACAGCACCAACAGCGGTATCACGGGTATCGTGAAGTCGAACTCCGGTGCATTCACCATCAACGGCAACAGCGTCCGCTACCTGACCTCCACCAACACCGGAACTTCCGGCCAGGTGATCGGTATCCTGGTGAGCGGCGGATCGAACACGGTAGGTACGCCGGGCGCCGGCAACACGGTCAGCAACCTGACCAGCAGCGCCGCCAATACCAGCACCACGTCTTCGGCATCGGTGATCGGTATCTCGGTAACCACCGGTACGGCTGGCCAGACGGTTGCCGGCAACACGGTAAGCGCACTTGCGAATGGCGCCAACGCCTCGGTGATCATTACGGGCATCAGCCTCACCGGCAGCACCACGGGCACCAACAGCGTGTCGCGCAACATGGTGTACGGCCTGGCTGCCACGCATGCCTCCGCAACCGGCTCCGTAGTAAATGGCATCTCGGTAACGGCGGGCAGCACCACGTTCAGCAACAACGTCGTGCGCCTCGGCACGGTGAACCCCGCGCTGGCCAACAGCATCAACGGCATTGTGGAAACCAGCGGCACCAACAACTGGTATTTCAACAGTGTGTATATCGGCGGTTCGGGTGTCGGAACGACTTCGAGCAACACCTACGCTTTCAACAGCTCCAGCACCGGTACGCGCATCATCCGGAACAACGCGTTCCAGAATGCCCGCACCAACGCTACTACGGGCGGCAAGCACTACGCCATCGCCGTCGGCGGTACCACGGCCAGCCCCAGCGGGCTGACGCTGAGCAACAACGTGTACTATGCGAACGCTGCGGCGAGCGGCTTCCTGGCACGCTACAACAGTGCCGACGTGACCACGTTCGGCGCCTGGAGAACAACTCCCTATGCTTCGGGCAACGGCCCCGGACTGGACGCCAACAGCTTTGCATCCGATCCCAATTACATGGCCCCGACGGCTGCTGTGCCCGACCTGAGCCCGAACCCTGCGGTACCTTCGGCCCTGGAAAGCCAGGCGCTCGTGGTGAGCGGGATCACGGTCGACTTCGCGGGTACTACCCGGAATGCATCCACTCCGGATATCGGCGCCTATGAGTTCAACGGAACCGCAGCGACCCCGTCGGTGACCATCGACGGCATCACGCCCGCGGGCAACCAGTGCACGGCCACCGCGCATACAGTGAGTGTTACGGTAGTGCCGGGTGCGACCCCGATCACTGCCGGCATGGTAAACCTTACCTACACTTATAATGGCAGCGGCAGCACAACGATCCCCATGACCAACACGAGCGGCAATACGTGGACCGCTGTGATCCCGGCCGCCAGCTCGCCCGTAAACGCTACCGTTGCCTATTCGGTAAGTGTGAACGATGGCAGCTTCTCGGTTTCGCGCACCGGTACCAGCTATTCGGATGTGCCCCTGTTCGGCCTTACGGTTACTGCCAGCGGCACGCCGCTTACGGTCTGTTCCGGCGGCGCAGTAACCCTCACGGATAACTATGGCGACGGTTCCGCCAGCGCACCGACCTATACGGCGCCGACCCAGAGCGGTAGCGCCTGTATGAGCTCCGTGGGCTTCAATACGCTGAGCAAGACCTCGTTCACCTCCTGCGCATCGCCCTATTATACGGCAAACGCAGCTACGGGCAACAACACCACGCTGCTGATCCCGGGTCGCTCCTATACCTTCAACCTGACCCTCGAAGGAAGCGGCAACTATGCAGGCGTGTGGATCGACTACAACGGCAACGGAACCTTCGAGTCGAGCGAATACACCCAGCTGATCAGCAGCGGCAGCACCGCCGCCGTAGCGATCACCATCCCGTCATCTGCCCGGATCGGACGCACTGGTTTGCGCGTACGCAGCCGCGCGGTATCCATGACCTCCAGTGATGGTGCTGCATCTTTCTCGAGCGGGGTTACTGAAGACTTCGTAGTCCAGATCTCGAATCCCCCGGTGACCCGCAGCTGGTCGGACGGCACTACCGTGGTGGGCACTACCAGCCCCCTCACGGTGAACCCGGCAACGACAACGACCTATACCCTCACACTCACCGATGCCAACGGTTGTACCCTGGTAAGCAACGGTATGACGGTTACTGCGGGCACAGCGCTCGTTGTAGCTCCCTCGGCTAGCAGCTCCACGATCTGTGCCGGAGCTTCCACCACACTTTCGGCGAATGCCACCGGTGGTGGTCAACCTTATACGTATATCTGGAGAGATGCGAACAACAACCAGATCGGTACCGCCGCCACCGTTTCGGTGACGCCGGCTACGACGACTACCTATACGGTAACGGTCACCGATAACTGCAGCAACGTGGTTGCCCAGCCGGTGACGATCACGGTAAACCCGCTGCCGGTGGTAACGCTCAGCCCCGCAGGCACGCAGGCCATCTGCACCGCCAGCCAGGTGCTGACGCCGACCACGAACGCTGCATCGCCGTCGTACCAGTGGCTGCTGGCCAATGCCAACATCTCAAGCGCCACGGGCGCCACCTACACGGCTACCGCTTCGGGCGCCTACAGCGTGCGCGTAACGGACGGCGCAACGGGTTGTATCGGTACGTCGGCCGCTACCACGCTTACGTTCAACGGTTTCCCGGGCGCCATTACGGTGACCCCGGCTGGTACGGCTACGATCTGCCTTGGCCAGAGCCAGCCGCTCACGGCCAGCGCTTCGCTGACGAATGCCACGGCGGTGAACATCCTGAGCGAGAACTTCAACAGCGGTGCGGCCGGCTGGAGCATCAGCTCTAACTCGGTGAACAGTGCCAATGCGCCGATCACGAATACGAACTGGGTCTTCCAGGCAGCTCCGTACACGGATGCCGCCGGGTCGGCCACGTTCACCAACTTCAGCGTAGACAACAGCACCTTTGCGCTCGTTAATGCCGATGCCGGTGGCAGCGGCAGCAAAACGCGCTCGGTGCTCGCTTCGCCGGCCTTCAGCACGCAGGGCTACGCCTCTGCCAGCCTGCGCTTCCAGCACGTATTCCAGCGCTGGTCGAGCGGCGACTCGCTGATCGCCGTACAATACAGCACCGACGGCACCAACTGGACGCTCCTGAAATCCTACACCAGCAACCAGGGCACGACCACCTCAAATGCCCAGGTAGCCACGCAGGAAACGATCGCACTGCCCGCGGGTGCGTTGAACCAGTCGAACCTGCGCGTCCGCTTCTTCTATGTGTCCACGTTCGGATACTACTGGCTTGTCGATAACGTAGCGGTAACCGGTACGCCATCGGCCCCGCAATTTGCCTGGAGCAGCGCATCGGGCAACGCCGGCATCCCTGCCGCCGCCGCATCGGCCGCTCTTGCAAACAGCAGCGTTTCGGTAACCCCGACCGCCATTGGCCAGCATACCTATACCGTAACGGCTTCTGTTGCGGGCTCTTCCTGCACCACCACGAACACCGTAACGGTGAACGTGCTCACACCGTCGACCGCACCGTCTTCCCTGAACGCTTCGGCGTCCACGGTGTGCTCCGGCACCGACGTACTGCTGACGCAGACGGGTGGTTCGCTGGGTGATGGTGCTTACTGGCAGTGGTACAGTGATGCTTCTTACGGTACGTCGTTCAAGGTGGGTGGTCCGCTGATGACTGCCAACGCGCAGCTGACGGTATCGCCGGCTGCCACTACGACCTACTACCTTCGTGCGGAGGGTGGCACGGCTCCCTGTGCCGCCAACGTATCGGGCGCGGCCACGGTAACGGTCTCCATCTATGCACCTGCTGCGGGCGGTGTGGCCTCCTCGGACCAGACCATCACGGCCGGCACGGCGCCTGCGGCCCTCAACGTTTCCGATCACAGCGGCACCATCGCGCGCTGGACCTCGGCTTCCGACGCGGGCTTCACGCAGAACGTGACGCACTACGCCAACACCACCACCACGCTTAGCGGCGCCGAGATCGGGGTGCTGAACGAGACGCGCTACTTCCGCGCCGAGGTAACCTCGGGCGGCTGTACGACGGCGTACTCCAATACCGTTACCATCACGGTCATCGCCTGCCCGGCAAGCTTTACGGTATCGGGCTCGGGCTCCTACTGCGACGGCCTCGGCCGCGAGGTAACCCTCTCGGGCTCGGAGACCGGCATGAGCTACCAGCTGAAAAAAGGTGGCCTCGACCAGGGCGCCCCCCTCACGGGCACCGGTGCTGCACTGAGCTTCGGCATCCAGACCGCCGGTACCTATACGGTGGTGGCCTCCAACGGCGCCGGCTGCACCACGACGATGACGGGTGCTGCCTCCATCACCAACCTGGGTACCTTCACGGCGCAGATCGCTGCCGTCAACCCCGTGCTCTGCGCCGGTACCAGCACCGCCACCGACATCAACATCACCGGCGGACCGGCAAACGGACAGG
>NZ_BAABGY010000032.1:0-1418 GCF_039541815.1 Flaviaestuariibacter amylovorans | reverse complement strand
TCAGTACCTGGCCCGGCGTCACGCTCATCGTGGCCTGCACGCGGCCTCCGCCGCCACCGGACACGAAGCCGCCGTTCTCGCTGCCGCGGCCCCCGCGGGCACCGAGTGCATCAATGCTGATCGAGGTGATGCCCGCAGGCACCGTAAAGGTCTGCATGCCGCCGGTGTAGTTGAAGGTCTGCGTTACCTTCTGCACCTCGCTCTGCGCATAGTACGTCGTCGTAGCCGTCGGCGACACCATAAAAGGAGCACCGCTCGCCGAAGAACCTAAAAGGCTGCCGCCCGAAGGAGCATCGTACCAATAGATCCGCGCACCCGCGGCCGTGGCCGAAAGATTGGATGTGCCACCCGGGCAAACCTGAGAAGGGCTGGCGGTGACCCCTGTCAGCTCCGGCTGCACTACCAGCACCTCCACGCGCGCCCGGCTTCCGCCGTTGCCCGAGACCCAGAAGGTGCTGTTGGCCATAAGGGTGCTTGTGGTATAGGTCGCTCCCGTGAAAAGGAGGTTTCCGCCTGTTGCCGCATCGTACCAGGTGAATGGCGCGGCGCCGGTTACCGTGAGGGTGGTGGCGCTTCCGATACAGATGGTGGTTGCGCCGGTCACGTTCGTCGCCGGTAATACGGTCACCGTTACGGTAGCCAGGGAAGAACAACCGGTGGCCGTATAGACGCCCCGGGCCGTGTACGTAGTGGTAGCCGCCGGAGTGGAGGTGAATGTTGCCGTATTGCCCGTAAGCGGCGACCAGCTGTAGGTGTCGGCGCCGGACACGGTCAGGGTTACGGGGTCGCCCGCGGAGATTGTCTGGTCCGGCCCGATGCTGAGTACCGGGTTCGGGTTTACGGTCACGGTCACGGGGTCCGTGGTGCTGCATCCGGAATTATTATGGCCGGTAACGGTATAGGTGGTCGTGGCCGCCGGCGACACATTCACGCTGCTGCCCGTAAGCCCGCCGGGCTGCCAGGTATAGCTGTCGGCGCCCGACGCGCTGAGGGTCGTGCTTCCGTTGAGGCAGATGGCCACATCGGCGGACGCGGTGACGCTGGTAACGGTCACCGTGGTTTGCGCCGTATTGGAACAGGCCCCGGCGGTATTGGTGCCGGTAACGGTGTAGGTAGTGGTCGCGGAAGGGGTGACGCTGACCGAGGCGCCGCTGAGGTTGCCGGGCATCCACACATAGGAGTCGGCGCCGCTGGCCGTAAGGGTCACGGCGGTGCCGGCACACGTGATCTGGTTGGCACTGACGCTGACCACCGGTGTCGGATGCACGGTTACCGTTACGGGAATACGCTCCGTGGAGGCACATTCGGCGCCGGCGCTATAGCTGATGATGAGTGCGCCCTGGTCCTGGTTCATTCCTTGAGTATGGACAACATTCTGGAAGTGCGCGGGATTGGTGTAGGAGGAGCCGCCGCCGCCG
>NZ_BAABGY010000031.1:1113-2140 GCF_039541815.1 Flaviaestuariibacter amylovorans | reverse complement strand
TCTACGAGCCGCACCGAGTAGGCAGCACCCGTCTTCAGCGAGGCATCAATGTAGACCGTCACCCGGTTTTGCGTCGGGTTGGGGCCCACGCTCACCTTGCCCGCAAGCGAGGCAGCGGTGCGGCCCGTAGCGCCGTCGCCCGTCTGTCCGTCGCCCGTCTGCGCTACGCAGTTGCCCACCTGGTAGGTGAAGGTGATGGGCGCGCCCACGCACTTGTTGGCAACCGGGCGTACCGTGATGGTCGTCGACACCGTGCCCGCCGTGGCGTTCACCGTCGTATAGCCCGGCACCGTGCCGGTGCCGCGCGTCAGGCTCAGGCCCGTAGCCGTGGAGGAGCTCGTCCAGTTATAGGTCGCAGACGTGCCCATGTTCCCCGTAAAGGTCACCGGCGCCGTCACCACACCGCGGCAGTACACCTGGTCGCCCGGGTTGGCTACCGTCGGCGTCGGGTTGACGGTGATGCGGTAGCGGATCGGCTTGCCGTCGCAGGTGCTCGTGCCGTTACCCAGCGGCGTCACGTTGATAAAGGCGTACTGTACCGTGGCGCCCGTGTTGGTGGCCGTGAAGCTCGGCAGCGACGTGCCCGTGCCCGAGGCCGCCAGGCCGATGGAGGGGTTGGTGTTGGTCCAGGCATACTGCGTAGCCGTGCCCGTGAAGGGGGTGGCCGGTGCCAGGGCGCCGTTGCAGTACACCGGGTTGGCCGGGTTGACGGGAGCCACCACCGTAGCCTGCGGGTTCACCTGCAGCTGGGTGGAGAACGTACCACCGCAACCGCCTGCCGTGCCCGCCACCGTGTAGGTCACCGTGTAGGTACCGGGCTGCGAGGCGCTGAGCGTCACGTTACCCGTGGCCGGGTTGAGGCTGAGGCCGCCCGGTGTCGAAGAGTAGGTGCCGCCGGAGGTACCGAGGCGATCCACGTAGGCGATACCGATCTGGCAGAAGGGCCCTGCGCCGTAGGAGATCGAGGTGGCCGACTTGTTGACCGTGATGGTGAAGGTGCGGGGCGTACCGGCGCAGCCGTTGTCAT
>NZ_BAABGY010000031.1:1002-1103 GCF_039541815.1 Flaviaestuariibacter amylovorans | reverse complement strand
CCGTGGCCGGGTTGAGGCTGAGGCCGCCCGGTGTCGAAGAGTAGGTGCCGCCGGAGGTACCGAGGCGATCCACGTAGGCGATACCGATCTGGCAGAAGGGT
>NZ_BAABGY010000031.1:788-992 GCF_039541815.1 Flaviaestuariibacter amylovorans | reverse complement strand
ACGGGGTCACCGTGATGGTGCCTGCGATGGTCGGGTTGGCCGTGTTGTTCTGGGCCAGGAAGGAGGCGATGTCGCCGCCGCCGGAAGCCGCCAGGCCGATGGCCGTGTTGGAGTTGGTCCAGGAGAAGGTCGTGCCCGCCACGGGGCTCGTGAAGGTCACGGCCTGGGTGGCAGAGCCTGCGCAGAGCGTCTGGCTCGCCACGA
>NZ_BAABGY010000031.1:0-778 GCF_039541815.1 Flaviaestuariibacter amylovorans | reverse complement strand
ACGGGGTCACCGTGATGGTGCCTGCGATGGTCGGGTTGGCCGTGTTGTTCTGGGCCAGGAAGGAGGCGATGTCGCCGCCGCCGGAAGCCGCCAGGCCGATCGCCGTGTTGGAGTTGGTCCAGGAGAAGGTCGTGCCCGCCACGGGGCTCGTGAAGGTCACGGCCTGGGTGGCAGAGCCTGCGCAGAGCGTCTGGCTCGCCACGGCGTCGACGGCCGGGCGCGGCGCCACGCGGATGTAGAAGGAGATGCGGCCCACCTTGCACTGCGTGCTGCCGGCAGGAGGCACCGGCGTCACCGTGATCTGGGCAATCACCACCGAGCCCGTCGCGTTCAGGGCCGTGAAGGCAGGCAGCGACGTGCCGGTGCCGGAGGCGGCAAGACCGATGGAGGTGTTGTCGTTGGTCCACTCGAAGGTCGTGCCCGGGGCAAAGGAGCCCGTGAAGTTGACGCCGCTGAGGGTTCCGCCGGCACACACGACCTGGTTGGGGATCGGGTTGGGCTGGAGCTGGGTGACGTATACCGTCACCGACGCCGAGGCAGGCGACGTGCACACACCGTTGGAGACACCGGTGATGGTGTAGGTGGTGTTGGTGCTGAGCGAGCCGGTGGCGAAGCTGTAAGCGCCGTTACCGTCGAGGGTCACCGTTTGGGCGGCGGCACCGTTCGTGGTAAAGGTCACCTGTCCGTTTGCCGGTCCGCCGGTGATGTTGATGTCGGTGGCGGTGCTGGTACCGGCGCAGAGCACGGGGTTGACGGCAGCGATCTGCGCCGTGAAGGT
>NZ_BAABGY010000030.1:0-2909 GCF_039541815.1 Flaviaestuariibacter amylovorans | reverse complement strand
CAATCCGCTGCCAAACTTCATCAGGTACACTGTATCTGCTCTTCACGGAAGTTTATCTACAAAAAGCAAACCCTCCGCCAATTGTCAACACAACCTAGGACGTTTATTTCATATTTTCAATAATTACTGAAAGTTTCGGCAAAAATGTTTTCCGGGGTTAAATTCCTTCCCTCCTAACCGCGGGGTCTTACATTGCAGGCCATGATGTTGTCCGATAAATCCATCCGCCCGTGAAGGAGACCCTGATCGATCTGTTCGGGCAATACCCGCAGGCAGCCCTTGTGCTGAGCCTGCTGGCTTCCGTGCTGGTGGCGGTGCTCGGGCTTCTGCCCAGCGTGTTCATCACGGCGGCCAACATCCTCTTTTTCGGCTTCTGGAAGGGCACTGCCATCTCCTTTGCCGGCGAGGCGCTGGGCGCCGTGGTCTCCTTCTGGCTGTACCGCAAGGGCTTCCGCAAAGGTGCGGCGCCGGCCTTTGCGCGGTACCCGAAGGCGCAGCGCCTCCTCGACGCACAGGGCCGGGAAGCCTTCGGCCTCGTGCTTTCCCTCCGCCTGCTGCCGTTCGTCCCTTCCGGGCTCGTTACCTTCGCGGCCGCAATTGGTCGCGTATCGGCCGGCACCTTCGTCCTCGCCTCATCCCTCGGAAAAGCCCCTGCCCTGCTGCTCGAAGCCTGGTCGGTGCAAAAGGTTACGGAAGGCTCGATCGCGGGCAAGATCATCCTGGCCGTCGTCGCTGTGGTCATCCTTTATTTGCTCCTCCGGAAAAAGCCCAGGTCCTAAGCTTTTACCACTTTGAACGACCCCTTACTAATAAACAAACAGACCAATAGACCAATAAACCATGATCTACGAATTCAACGGCATCCGGCCCGTCATCCATGAGAGCGCCTTCATCCACCCGCAGGCCACCGTTACCGGCGACGTGCAGATCGGTCGTAACGTCTACATCGGGCCCGGGGCGGCCATCCGCGGCGACTGGGGCCGCATCGTGATCGCCGACGGCTGCAACGTGCAGGAGAACTGCACCGTGCACATGTTCCCGGGCGTGACCGTAGAATTACTGGAGGGCGCGCACATCGGCCACGGGGCCATCATCCACGGCGCGCGCATCGGCCGCAACTGCCTCGTGGGCATGAACGCGGTGCTGATGGACGAAGTGGAGCTCGGCGACGAATGCATCGTGGGCGCCCTCTCCTTCCTGAAACAGGGGGAGAAGATCCCGCGGCGCTCGCTGGTGGCGGGCAACCCGGCCCGCATCATCCGCGAAGTGAGCGACGAGCAGATCGCCTGGAAGACCGAGGGAACCCGGCTGTACCAGGAGCTGCCGGGCTGGTGCTACGAGACCCTCAAACCCTGCGATCCGTTCCGGGAATACGTGGAGCAGGCACCGTTACGGAAGAGCGACTACCAACCGTTCAAAAAATAATCCGGCCGCATTTCCGGAACCGGAAAGAAAGTGTTATAAATTAGTGGGGTAAACACCGCATTCAACTTACCTAAAAAATCAGCCGACAATGAGCAAAACTTTACGCTTTGGCGTACTTACCGCCCTCTTTTCTGCCAGCACCATCCTTGCCGGTGCGCAAACCGACCGCTTCGCCTACGCGGTGACCGATGCCACCAAGCAAGGCTACAACTGGAGCGTGCTCCGCAAGATCGACCTGACCACGGGTGAGTACAGCCCCGTATTGTTCAACGGTGTGGACGCCACCCAGCCCGTGCACGACGCGCTCACCAAGAAGGCCATCGCCCAGCAGCCCGACGCCAAGTGGGGCACCGCCATGCATGCGCCCTTCAGCACCGGCGTAGCCGCTGCCGCATATGACCCGAAGCATGACCGCATCTACTTCACCCCCATGTTCATCGACCAGCTGCGCTACATCGACCTGAAGACGATGAAGGTGTACTACGTGACCAACAAGGCCTTCACCGGTCTCGGCAACATGCACAACGACGAAGGCAAGTGCATCACCCGCATGGTGATCACTCCTGACGGCGACGGCTATGCGATCTCCAACGACGGCAAGACCTTCATCAAGTTCACCACCGGCAAGAACACGCAGGTGGAGCTCCTCGGCTCGCTCGTGGACGATCCGGCCAACAACGGCATCTCCGTACACAACCGCTGCTCCTCCTACGGCGGCGACATGATCTCCGACAACGAGGGCAACCTGTTCGTGATCTCCGCCCGCAACCACGTTTTCAAAGTGTCGACCGAATCGAAAGTGGCTACGCACCTCGGCTCCATCCAGGGCCTGCCCGGCACCTTTACCACCAACGGCGCCGTGGTGAATGCCGACGGTAACCTCGTGGTGTGCAGCGCCGTAGACGGCACCGGCAACTACATCGTGAGCCCGAAAGACTGGAGCGCACAGGTGTTCACAAAGGGTACCTTCCACTCCTCCGACCTCGCCAACAGCAACTACCTCGCTACCCGCCGCAACCCCAACACGATCGAGGCGATCACCGGCGTGAAGAGCAACCTCTCCGACAACATTCGCGTATACCCCAACCCGGTTACGAACAACCTGTTCACCATGCAGTTCACGAAAGTGCCTACCGGCGACTACACGCTGGTGCTCACCGATGCCAACGGCAAGTCGGTACAGCGCCGCCGCGTGAGCGTGACCATGGACAACCAGATCCAGCAGGTGTCGCTGCCCGCCGCCAACAGCAAGGGCTTCTACCTGGTGCAGCTGCTCAACAACAGCGCCAAGGCCGTATACGAGCAGAAGATCCTCGTTCAGTAATCGCTGATTCAGCTTATTGTCAAAAGCCGCCCTCCGGGGCGGCTTTTTCGTTTATTGGTCTGCCTCGTCCTAAAATAGGTTGACACAAAAGTTGACTTATATGTTAGATACAGGAGTTAGTGATTATCGTAGGCGGACTTGTAAGGATTACAGTCTTGCC
>NZ_BAABGY010000029.1:0-610 GCF_039541815.1 Flaviaestuariibacter amylovorans | reverse complement strand
TAGGTGTCGGTTGCCCCGTTTGGAGATGCGGGTCTTGCCCCTGACGGAGGTGCCGCTTTGCTTTTCCACCACATCGAAGCCGGCGAAGGAGGCGAGTTGCTTTCTGCTGCGCATCAGGCTAAAGCCAGACGTCTCGCCCAGCACGGTAAGGGCCGTAAGCTCACCCACCCCACAGATCGAGCAGAGCAGCATTACTACCTGCCGTACCTCGGCGTCGCTCTTGACAAGGGCATGGAGCTCCTGGAGCACCTGCCGCTCCTGGTTGTTGAGAAATGCGATCCGGGCCTCGGTGCGCTTCAGGGTACCTGCGAGCGGAGCGTGGCTGTGGCGCAGGGCATGGAGCTCGTTTTTGACGGCGGTGCGCTCCTCCACAATCGAGCCCCGCTCGCGCGTGAGGCGGCGCAGAGTGCGGTAGATGCCCTGCGGCGCCTGCCAAAGCTCCACGCTGCGCTCCAGCGAAAAGCGGCAGATGCCATCGGCGCAGGTGGCGTCGGTGAGGGTCTTTACCTCCAACGTGCGCAGGTAGGCCGACATGCGGTTGGGCAGCACCACGGAGACCTCCGCACCCCTGTCGTGGAGGAAGAAGGCGAGCTCCTCGTGATAGCAGCCC
>NZ_BAABGY010000028.1:0-4222 GCF_039541815.1 Flaviaestuariibacter amylovorans | reverse complement strand
CACCCGGTACCGGCACCGGCATCACCGTGGCCGGCGTTACATGCCACTGGCGCTGTACGGCCTTGGCGATGTTGGGAATATGCGGGTTCGTTACACCCGTGATCGCGTCTTCCACCCGCACGCTCCAGTCCTGGGCAGGGCCGCCCGCAAGATCAAGCGGGTTGTACGTGCTGTTGCCTACGGGGAAGGTGGCCGCATTAGTGGTCTTGATCGTCAGCACACCCGCTCCGGAAGTACGCACGTAGGAGTTGGAAGAGCCGCCGGCGATGAACCCGTCATTAACCGTGAGGTCAAAGCCTGCGATGTTGAGGATGCCCGCCACGAGGGCAAGCGAGCTGGGAAGCACCACGGTCTTGTCGAGGGTCACCACGGCGCCGGGCGCGTTCATGAGGATGCTCTGCACGATGTTGCCCGCGGGAAGCTCGAAGCCCGTAGTGATGTTGGTGGAGCCGGTATAGGCCAGGCCGATCGCGCCGCCGAACGTGGGTGCGCTGGCCAGCGACCCGTTGCCGCGGTTGATGAGCGCAGCGTCGGCCACCGTCAGTGCCCCGGCAGACAGCTGGCCGTTGATGAGGCGCAGGATGTTGGTCACCGTAAAGGCGTTGTTGAGGGTGGCTCCGGCGGCGTTGTCGACCTCGAGGTTGAAGGCGCTGCTGCCGAAGGCATCGGCGGGTACCGACTGGGCTACCGATCCGTTCAGGACGATCGTGCCGCTGCTGGCGTCCACGCTGCCCGAGGTGCGGCTGATGGCGCCGGTGATCGTGAGCTCGTTGCTGCCGATTCCGAGCGTGCCTGCCGTAAGGGTCAGGTCGCCGGTGCTGACGTCCTCGCTGAAGGTCACGCCACTTGCATTGTTGATCACCAGGCTGCCGATGGCGCTGGCAAAGGAGCCGGCGGGCACCGCCTGGGCGCTGCTACCGGTAAAGGCTACCGTGCCACCGCCGGCGCTGATGCTGCCGTTGCTGCGGGTCAGGGTACCGCCGATCGTAAGCGTATTGCTGCCGGTGGCGAGGGAGCCTTCGGTAAGTGCGAGGCTGCCGCCGGTGGAAAGGTTCGTGAGCAGTGTGAGGCTGCCGCCGGGCTTGTTCACCACGATGTTGGCGATGCTGCCGCCGCCGGAAGCGCTGAAGGTATGGTTGCCGCCGCCGAGGAAGGAAACGGTTCGGTTGCCGGGGTTGCTGAACGCACCTTGGGCCGTGCGGGTCCAGTTGCCATACACGTCGAGGTCGCCGCCGGCGGCGCTCGAAAGCGTGAGCGTGCTGGTGCCGGCGCTGTTGTCGCCAATCAGGAGGTTGCCGTTCACGATCAGCTTGCCGGTGCTGCTGCCCATATCGAGTGAGCCGGCCGTGCTGCCGTTGCCGAGGGTGAGGTTGCCGGCGAGGCCGCGGTTGCCGCTGCCGCTGAAGCTGAGGGTGCTGCCGTTCTGTACGGTCACGTGCCAGGGATAGCCGGCACCGCTGGTGGCGCTCCACTCGGGACCGCTGCTGATGGCACCGCCGGTATTATATAGGAGCGTGCTGCCGTTGCCGTAGAACGGGGCGTTGGTCAGCACCGAGCCGCCGCTGTTGAGGCGGAAGATGCCGTTGATCGTAGTAAGGTTGCTGCCGAAGTTGATGCCGCTGGAGGCCGTAAGGGTGACATCGCTGCCAAGTACCAGCGTGCCGCCGTTGGTGCTCGTCACCGTTTTGGTGGCGTTGGCGATGTTGATGCTACCGTTCGTGATGTTCACCGCGCCGTTGCGCACCTGGATGTTGGACGCCGTGGCGTTGGTGAAGTTCAGCGCGTAGCCCGCGAGGTTGAGGCCGGCGGCGCTTACGAGGGTAAGCCCGGTGGTGCCCGCGGTCGGGGCCGTGATGGCCATATCGGTACCGAGCTGGATGGAGCCGCCCGTCTTTTCGCTGATCAGGTAGGAGAACGTGCTCGTAGAGCCCAACGGACCACTGATGAGGTTGGTGCCGTTTCCGGTGAAGTAGACTGCGCGGTTGTTGGCGGTGAAGGTGTTGCCGGAGAAGCGCGTCCAGTTGCCGCCTACCTTGATGTCGCCGCCGATATTGGTGCCGAGCGACAGGGTTCCGCCGGTGGCGGAGGCGCCGCCGATGGTGACGTTGCCGGCCACGGTGAGCGGGTTGCTCATACTGCCCATGTCGAGCGAGCCCCCCGTGCTGCCGTTACCCAGCTCCAGGTTACCGGAGATGGAGCGGTCGGCGGAGCCGGTGCCGAGCAGGTTGAGCGTGGTGCCGTTCTGGATGATGACGTTAGCCGGGTAGCCGGCACCCGAAGTGGCCTTCCATTCGTTGCTGCGACCGTAGGTGCCACCGCTGTTGTAGACGAGGTTGGAGCCGGTGGCGTAGGTCGGGGCGTTGTTGTTGACGAAGCCGCCCGCGTTGAGCTGCAGGGTAGCGCCGCTGTTGAGCGTGAAGGAGGTACCGGTGAGGTAGAGGCCGTTGTTGACCACCAGCTTCGCATCGGTGCTACCGGCACCGCCGGTGATGTAAGCCCCCGACGGGAAGGTGAAGGTGGTGGCGTTGGAGGTGGTAAGTGTGCCGCCGCCGTAGTTGATGGTGGCGCCACCGGTGTAGGTGGGGCCCGCGCTGCTTACCGAACCCATGTTGATACTGCGGCCGGAGAGATCGAGCGAGCCGCCGGTGACCGTGATGGAGCCGCCCGGGGCAATGTTGAAGTTGCCGGCAGCCGCGAAGGAGCCGCTGCTGACCGTCACCTTTCCGTAGGTGGCGCCGGAGGCGGGTGCCCCGTTGGTGATCCCGCCGGTAATGGGCGAGTTGATGACGGCCGTGGGCGAGGAGCCGGCGCTCGATACGCCGACGCCGCCGAAGTAGGAGCCGAGGGTGGTGCCGCTCACGGCAGAAGGTGCGCCCCCAAAGAAGCCGCCGTTGAAGGACGCGTGCAGCGTGAAGTAGATGCCGGAAGGGCTTCCGAGCTGGCTCCAGGGCACGCGCACCTCGAGGGCGCCGTTCTGGAAGTCGTTGGTCCATTGGCTCCAGCCCTGGGCATTGGCGCCGCCGGTGGACCAGGAAGAGCCGTTGTTGGTGCTGTAGAAGCTTTCGCCGCTGCCGTTGCGGCGGATGGCGATGCGGTAATCGGCGCGGAAGGGCAGGTTGGGCGTGTTGCCGTCCCAGTTCACGCCCGTGGTCATGCCGTTGCCGGCTGTAGTGGGCGTGGTGGTGGGGTCGGAGTCGAGGTAGATGGTGAAGTGATCGAACTGCCCCCAGGTATTGTTATTGGTGCGGAAGGCGCCAAAATACACATAGGTGGCGTCGTAGGTCACGAAGTAGTCGACGTTGCTTCCGGCGTTGTAGACCACGGCCCCGGCATTAGTGAAGTCGGAGCGGTTGCCGGAAAAGGTGACGGCCTGGAGGTTTTGTGCGGAGGCCTGAAGCGCGGAAAGCGAGCAGGCAAAGGTCAGGAACAGGCCGATGCCGGCGCGGAGCAATCGTTTCATAAGCAAGAATTCGTTTTAGGGTTGTGCGGAATAAGGATGATGAGGCTGGTTTTCCGCCCGGTATACTGGATGTGTACAAAAGACACTACCAAAGATATTAACGTTATTTTAATATGGAAGCAGAACGGTAACTTTTTTCGGCGAACGCCTGCTTCCACCCGGTGGCGGCCCCGGCCCGGCCCCAGCGCTGCGCGCGCAACCTTCGCCTTCGCTCGGTTGGCCCCGAAGGGGGAACTTAGGTCAGAGATACTTTCCGGTAGCTGTTTTTCTTAAAGCACCAAACCTTGCTACGAAGCACTCTTCCTGGTCTCCCGCTGTAACGTATCTACCCAACGCAGCTGGCCGCAGTCTCCGACTGCGGTCCAGGCCGAACTTTAGGAAAAGCCCTGACCAACGTAGGCTGCTCCTTGGGTGCGTTAAGTCCTACGACTAAAGCCCTGGCTGGTCTATCTCGAAAAGCTGCCGTTGAAGCGGTGGGCTGGTTGGGTCGTCGACAAAAAAGCCCCCTGCTGCTAACAGGGGGCTTTGGGATAGATGTATTTCTGCTTTGTGGTTAGTGCTTCACGAGCGTGATGGTCTCGCTCACCGTGCCATCCTGTGCCAATGCCTTGAGGTGATACTGACCGGCAGACAGTCCATCAAGATTGATCGTAGCCGTGGTAGACGTACCGGCAGCGAGGGCGATGGACTGCACCTTCACCGTTCTTCCCTGCATGTCCGTGAGCTGCAGCAGCACGTTGCCAGCTACAGCACCGCCCTGCA
>NZ_BAABGY010000027.1:0-536 GCF_039541815.1 Flaviaestuariibacter amylovorans | reverse complement strand
AAAGCCCTGGTCGTTATGGCGCTATTGCCGGCCGGTGTGGGGCTGTCCTATAGTTCCGCCGCATCAGGAGTTCGGCTGGGTGACCGTTTTCCCCGCTTGCTGCTACCCCTCCGAAAGCGGGAGGATCCACCAGGGACATCGAATCGTAAAAGGAGCTAACCGCGGGCGGCGGCGAGCGTCGAAGCTTTGCTTCAGCAGCGGAGCCGCGCCCGCGGTAGCGAAGTTCGGGACTCTTCGTCACATGGGCCGGGGTGGGGGACTGGGATTATTCCCGGAATCTCTGGTTTTTTCACCGCAGCTGCGCGGTGAAAACTACAGTCCTGAAAGATCAACGAGTCCGCTTCCCAGCCGACCGCGAAGAGCCACTGCGTAAAGCCTTGTCTTGACGCAATGGCTCTTCGCTACTCCTGATGCTGGTGGCTGCTTCCGGCCGGACAACAGCGCATAACACGGGCTGTTGCGCTAGCCTAGGTCGTTTTAGTTCATATCTTCACTAAAGCAGACCGGCCAGCGCAAAGCCCTGGTATGTTATGCGC
>NZ_BAABGY010000026.1:56748-60813 GCF_039541815.1 Flaviaestuariibacter amylovorans | reverse complement strand
GCAACTCGCCTCCTTCGCCGGCTTCGATGTGGTGGAAAAGCAAAGCGGCACCTCCGTCAGGGGCAAGACCCGCATCTCCAAACGGGGCAACCGACACCTAAGAGCAGCGATGCACTTCCCGGCCCTGAGCGCCACGCGCCACGACGAACGCTTCCGCGCCATCTACGCACGGCTAATCGCCCGGCACGGCATTAAAATGAAGGCGCTCGTGGCAATACAACGACGACTACTGGAACTGATGTACACCGTCTTCAAGACAAAGACACCCTACGATAAGAAATACCTGCAAAAAAATAAGGCGGTCATAGAAGACCGCCCTACACAGGCTGATCATAAAAACCGCCTTGAACTCCAAAATTATTGAAAAACCCTTGGCGCCTAACACAGAATCTTTGCGTCTCCGCGTGAAACCCGCTAGCCGCTTTAGGGAAAGCCAGCCGCTTGCGGCGGGTGAACAAGGAAGAGGCAACACCTGTCCGTTCAGTGCAAATGCCTACGCCGCTGCCCCCCGCAACCAACGGCACCGGAATTGCCCTATCTTACAGCGGAACAAGCACCACCCGGCATTATGGCGTACCTGAGAGGCATATTCTTTTCCCTACCCGTTCAGCTGCTGTTCCTGCATTTCCGGAAATACCAGGTGCTCCTCATCTTCTGGCTCCTCCTCTTCGCCACCGTGGGCGGCGCCCTCATGAAGAACTTCGGCGCCGAAGCCCTTTTCCTCGCACCCGAGTACCTCGGCAACGTCAATGCCCTAAGCACCCTCTTCGTAGGCGCGGCGGTGGGCGTATTCATCATGTGCTGGAACATCACCACCTTCATCCTCTTCAGCCGGCACTTCACCTTCCTCGCCGCCACGCAGTTTCCGTTTCTTAAATACTGCATCAACAACAGCGTGCTGCCCATCGCCTTCCTCATCTTCTTCCTGATAAAGGCTTACTGGTATGCCCATTACCTGGAGCTGATCCCCCACCTCGAGATCATCTTCCTCATCCTCGGCTTCGTGGCAGGCCTGCTGCTCGTGCTCGTGGGCTCCTTCATCTATTTCTTCCGTGCCGACAAGACCATCCTGCGCGGGCTGCAGCCGCTGTTCAAGACGGCCACCAACGTGATGGCGCACCTGCAGCCGGAGCACAGCATCTCCGGTGGAAAAACCCTCATCCGCTCGGAGTGGTTCCTCGACTCCTTTATGCGCGTGCGCCGCTGCCGCGACGTAAGCCACTACTCCGAGGAGCTGATGGAGAAGATCTTCAAGCGCCACCACTTCGCGGCGGTGCTGTGCATGGTGTTCGCCTACGCCTTCCTGATCGGGGTCGGCTTCTTCCTCGACCACCGCGCCTTCCAGATCCCGGCGGCCGCGTCCATCACCCTGTTCTGTGCCATCCTCATCGGCGTCTCGGGCGCCTTCGCCTACTTCTTTCAGAGCTGGAGCGTGCCCGCACTGCTGGCCTTCGTCTTCATCCTCAACATTCTCTACCAGAAGGAGTGGATCGACCCCCGCAACAAGGCCTACGGCATGCATTACGGCAAGCGCAGCGACCGGCCCGTATACACCCAGGCGAGTCTCGAGGCCCTGGCCAATCCCACCGACGTGGCGGCCGACCGCCGGCGCATGGAGGGCGTGCTCGACCGCTGGAAGGCGAAGCAGGGCGAGGAAAAGCCGCTGCTGGTGCTCATCGCCACCTCGGGCGGCGGCACCCGCAGCGCCACCTTCACCATGAACGTGCTGCAGCACCTCGACTCGGTGACCCAAGGGGGCATCATGAACAAGACCTTCCTCATCACCGGCGCCTCGGGCGGCATGATCGGGGCCACCTACTTCCGCGAACTCTATCGCCGCAAGCTGACGCAGCCGGCGCTCAACCTGCACTCCCGCGAGTGGGTCGACGATATCGCCGAGGACCTGCTCAATCCCACGTTCACCTCCTTCGTGATCCGCGACCTCTTTGCGCCGCAGCAGACCTTCAGGCTCGGAAATGAAACCTACCTGAAAGACCGCGGCTACTCCTTCGAGCTCGCCCTCAACAACAACACGCGCGGCCTGCTCGACAAACGCCTGCAGGATTATGCCGCCGACGAGAGCGCGGCGCGCATCCCGCTCATGTTCTACCACAACGTGGTGACGCGCGATGCCAAGAAGCTGCTCATTTCCACGCAGCCGCTGCGCTTCATGATGACGCCACAGGGCGACTCGCTGCAGCCCGGCACGCCCGACGCGGTCGACTTCGTGAGCTTCTTTCACAAGCAGAACCCTTACGGCCTCCGTGTTCTTACGGCCCTGCGGATGAACGCCACCTTCCCCGTGGTGCTGCCCAACGTATGGATGCCTACCGAGCCCGTTACCGACGTGATGGACGGCGGCCTGCGCGACAACTACGGCGTGGAGACGGCGCTGCGCTTCCTCTCGTCGATGCAGGACTGGATCGGCAAGAACACCCGCGGCGCCCTGCTGATCCAGGTGCGCGACCGCATGGACGGTGGCTGGGAAAATCCCTACGATGCGGCGTCGATGACGGAGAACGCGGTGAAGCCCTTCCTGCTGCTGCAGCACAACTGGTACAAGATGATGGATTACGCGCAGGGCGATATGGCCGCGTATTTCCTGGGCACGAGCCGCTTCCCGGTGCACCGCGTTTCCTTCCAGTATATCCCCGACAAGAAAGAGAACAAGGCGGCGCTCAACTTTCATCTCACGCGCCGCGAGAAGCTCGACATCGAGGCCTCCATCGGGAGCGCCACCAACACGCGGGGGTTTAGCCGGGTGCTGCAGTTGCTGCAGGCGAAATAGCACACTTGTTTTGCCGGCCGCAAGCGGCCTCGTTTTCTCAAAGCGGCACGCGGGTTTCACGCAGAGACGCAAAGGCGCAGGGAACGCGGGATCACAACTTTTTCGCCATACGGAGCACTGCGCGTTCGATAACAGCACTCCCAATCTTACCCTTTTGAACACTCCGCGTAACGGAGGAGATTGTCCCGAGGCTTCGGGACGCTTCGCTCGCAATGACGGGGCGGCGGCGCGCCGCCGCCCCGTAGAAGTGCCTCCGCCTGCTCCGCGTCTTTGCGTCTCCGCGTGAAACCCGCGTTCTTCTTTAGGAACTGGCAGCCGCTTGCGGCGGTCTATCCTCGTAGAAATACTATATTGGTTTTACGGCATCAGCAATTGAAACGCATGCGGGATCACCTGGATATCGAGCAGGTGCGCGGTGTCTACGGGGTCGCCGTCGATGTGGAGGTGCGCGCCTTCGGGGTTGTGGATGATGATGGAAGGTGCCTGCAGGTAGAGAAGGCTCGTGCCCGAGGTAAGCGTCGTGAGCTCGCGCGGCTTGTTGAAGCCGAGGCACTGCCGCGCCGCCTGGAGTACGAGGCTGAATTTGTTTTGTTTTGCCAGCACCACCACGTCGAGCAGCCCGTCGGAAAGCGAGGCCTTCGGCGCGATGGTCACGTTGTTGCCGAACTGGTTGCTGTTGGCGATGGAGATGAAGAAGGCCTCCACGGGGTAGTGCGTGTCTTCGACCTGCAGCGTGAAGGGATGCGGCTTTGCCGTGAAGAAGTTGGCGATGCTCTTTTCGATATAGGTCATGAGGCCGCGCGTGCCGGCATTGGCAAAGTCGTGCGCCACCTTGGCGTCGAGACCGAGGCCACAGAGCATGCAGGCGAAGCGCCCGTTGACGGTGTAGGCATCCACTGGTGCCGGCGCTGCGGAAAGAATGGTTTCGAGCGCGAGCCGCGGCTGCTTCGGGATGCCGGCGCTGAAGGCGAGCCCGTTGCCCGAGCCGCAGGGAATGATGCCGAAGGGGAGGCCGAGGTGCCGCAGGGCGCCCACGGCGGCGTTGATGGTGCCATCGCCGCCGGCGATCACGATGTCGGTGGTTTCGTGGGCCATGAGCTGCTTCTCGATCGCGGAGTAATCACCGTCCCTGGGCGAGGAGTACACCGTGCAGCCGAAGCCGGCTTCCCGGGTACGGGTAGCTACATAGTCGGGCAGGTCCTTCTTGCTCCGGGTGCCGGAGATCGGGTTGATGATATAGGCGAAGTGGCGCATGGGCGGCAAAGGTACCGTGAATC
>NZ_BAABGY010000026.1:0-56643 GCF_039541815.1 Flaviaestuariibacter amylovorans | reverse complement strand
GTGAGCGGGTGAGCGGGTGAGCGGGTGAGCGGGTGAGCGGGTGAGCGGGTGAGCGGGTGAGCGGGTGAGCGGGTGAGCGGGTGAGCCATGGAAAGATCAACTCAGTAAGATACGCTGTGATCGGAAGCCCGCTCTTGTTATCCTTTGCCTAACTAGGGACAACCAGACCAAGCCACAATCCGCCAGATCTTCCACTATATACGACCCTGCTCACCCGCTCACCCGCTCACCCGCTGACGCCTAGGGAAGCCCGCCCCCGCCCATGGCGCCGTACACCTGCCCCGTGGCATAGGAGGCGTCGTTGTCGGCCAGCTGCACGTAGATGGAGGCGAGCTCCGCAGGCTGGCCCGGGCGGCCCATCGGCGTGGCCTTTCCGAACTCCTTCAGCTTTTCCTGGGTGGCGCCGCCGCACACCTGCAGGGGCGTCCAGATGGGGCCGGGCGCCACGCCGTTGACGCGGATGCCTTTCGGTGCAAGCTGCTTCGCAAGCGAGTATACCGAGTTGGAGTTGGCGGCCTTGGTCATGGCGTAATCGAACAACTCGCCGGAAGGCTGCAGCGCCTGCTCCGAGGTGGTGACGATGATGGCCGAGCCCGGCTTCAGGTGGGGCAGCGCCGCCTTCATGAGCCAGAAGGGTGCGTAGATATTGGTCTTCATCGTGCGGTCGAACTGCTCCGTCGTGATGTCGGACAATGACTCCTTCGTTTGCTGGTAGGCGGCATTGCTGACGAGGATGTCGAGGCCGCCGAGCTGTCGTGCCGCGTCCGCGATCAGTCGGGTACAGAAGCCCTCGTCGCAGAGGTCACCCGGAAGGGCTACGGCTTTTCGGCCTGCGGCCTCGATGAGTGCGATCACCTCTTTGGCGTCTTCCTCCTCGGTAGGGAAATAGTTGATGGCCACATCCGCGCCCTCGCGGGCGAAGGCGATGGCGGCGGCGCGGCCCATACCCGAGTCGCCGCCCGTAATGAGGGCCTTGCGCCCGCTGAGGCGACCGGAGCCTTTATAGCTTTCCTCGCCGTGGTCGGGCTTCGGGTCCATCTTCGACGCGAGGCCGGGCCAGGGCTGCTCCTGTTCTGCAAACGGGGGCTTGGGATATTTTTCGCGCGGGTCCTGGAGACCATCTTGTTGCTTGTCGTTCATCAGTACGTTCGTTTCTGCGTCGTGCTACCAAAACCACACCTTTCCCGGCAGTAACCCGGCCCACCCCTGGCCCACCCCCGGCCCCTCCCCAAGGGAGGGGTGCCTCTGCGGGGCATTCTTTGTCGTACCGAAAAACCCTACTGTGCGGATTGTCTACAACAGTCCGCGATCTGCAATCAGCTCAAATCGTATCCATCTTATAAGATCTGCGTTCCTTCTCTTTCCGGCCCACCCCAAAGGGAGGGGCGCCTCTGTGCAGCATATCCGTACCGTACCGTAAAAATTAGAAGTGCGAACTCCATACATGCGTCGATAATCAGCGATCAGCTCAAATCGTATCGATCATATCGGATCCGCGTTCCTTCTCTCCTGCATCCTCCTTAGCAGTCGCCCCATCGATCAACGCTCGTTTTACTCCCCTCCCCGAAAGAAGGGGTTGGGGGATGGGCGGGCACCCACACGCTCACCGATCCCGCGGGCGCGGGGAACGTCCCCCAGCCCTCGTCGTTGATCGTGACGGTGCCCTCCGATTTGCCCAGCAAATCGTGGAAGGAGCGGCCGGCCCAGCGGGTACCGATCTCCATCTGCTTTTCGGCGGCAACGCTGTTCGACAGGACCACGGCGCAGCCTTCATGATCGTCGTCGCCTTCGCGCGTCCAGCCCACGCAGTGCGCGTCGTCGAACCAGGAGCGCTGCAGGCCGTAGGCATAGTCGCGGCGCGCCCCGAGCAGGGCCGGCAGCTCTTCTACGGCAGCGAGGAAGATCTCGTGCTCCCCGCCGTCGCGGCCGCGGTCGGTATAGTGCGCGCCGAAAAGATCGGGATAGAAGACACAGGGATAGCCTTCTTCACGAAGTAGAATAAGCGCATAGGCGATCGGCTTGAACCAGTGCTCCACCGGCGCCTCGAGCGACTGCAGCGGCTGCGTATCGTGGTTGTCGACGAGCGTCACGGCCTTATCGGGGCGGATCGCGGTCAGTGTGTCGTTGAAAATGCCGCCGAGGTCGTAGTGGGCGCCGGCCTTGCTGGCCTCGTGCAGGCGGTGCTGCAGCGGCGCATCGAAGAGGCTCACGCGGTCGCCGGTGGCTTCGAGGTAGGTGAGGAGCAGGTCGACGCGGCCGGGCGCCCAATATTCGCCCACGGCAAAGAGCTCCCTGCCGGTACCGGCGCGCAGCCGGTCGAGCCACTCGTTGTAGAAGCGCGGGGAGATGTGCTTCACGGCGTCGAGGCGCAGCCCGTCGAAGCCCACGGTTTCGTGGTACCAGTGGCCCCAGCGCACGAGCTCCTCGCGCACGGCGGGGTTGCGGAACTCGATATCGTTGTACATCAGGAAGTCGTAATTGCCCTTCTCGTCGGACGTGAGCTCTTCCCAGTCGTCGCCCCACTCCTGCAGGATGTTGAACACCGCCGTTTCCTGCGTGCCGTGGTGGTAGTCGACGCCGCTGAAGCACTGGTGGGTCCACTCGAATTGCGAGTACTGCCCGCCGCGGCCGGGGTAGGTGAATCGGGTGAAAGCCTCGATGTCCTCGGGCTCGCCGAGCGGCGTGAGGCGGTGCTCGGGGTCCACGCGGAGGGCCGAGAAGGTTTCGGTTTCGTCGCCGCCGCCAAGGTGGTTCAGCACGATGTCGGCCAGCACATTGATTCCCGCACCCTGCAGGGCCCTCACCGCCGCGAGGAGCTCGTCGCGGGTGCCGTACCTGGTGCGCACGGAGCCCTTCTGGTCGAACTCGCCGAGGTCATAAAGGTCGTAGACGTCGTACCCCACCGAGGCAGCTCCTTCCGCCCCCTTGGTGGTCGGCGGCAGCCAGGCGGCCGTGATGCCCAGCTCCGCCAGCCGGGGCGCTAGGTCGCGTACCTGTTGCCACCAGGAGCCGTCGCCGGGTACATACCAATGAAAAAGCTGGAGCATCGTTCCGTTGTGCATGAAAGCTGATGTTTGACCGTTGACCTGAAAAAGTCATTCCATGCCGGGAAAGGCAAAAGGCAAAAGTCAAAATTCAAAAGGGTCGTCTCTGTGCTGCCCTGCTTCCTGTAGCGGTAGGGCCACTGGTGGAAGGTCGTAGCAAAAGCTTTTGACTTTTGAATTTTGACTTTCGAATGAACGAAGGATCGATGCCCGTAAGGAAGGTACTCCCTTAAAGAAATTTGATGGTCGCCAGGTGTACCCGGCGCACGCGGATGGTGCTGCGAAGATTGGGGTCGGTGGGCAGGGCCATGGTGTAGAGGTGGAGTTCTTTCTGGCCCTTGGCAAATGCTGCCAGGGCTTTGTGGGAGAGGCGGAAGCTGTTGCCCGTTTGCCGCTGCAGGTCCTGGTCGGCACCTGTGTACAGGGTGATGGTGCGCTCCCAGCCGGGCATGGCCTCGCCGGGTGTGTAGGTCAGCACGAGCGTGCCCTTCTTCTTCAGGGCGCTGCGCTTCAGCGTGGCCACGTTGCGGGCGGCGTCCTCGGCGTTGGAGCGGAGCAGGAGGCGGGTTCCCGATCGGAGGGTCCAGGACGCGTCGGCGGCGGCATCGCGGCGGGCGCCGCCGGCGATGGATACGGTGCGGCCTTCCTGCGCGAGCAGCGCGCCGGAGCAAAGAAGCGACAGAAACAGGAAGAGCGTACGCATAGGAGTGATTTTTTGGTGAGCGGGATCGGTGGCCGGATCGCGGCAAATATCCCGTATTTATTGGAGTGTCGATCGCGAGTGGGGTTTACCGGGTAAGTGGCCGCCGTAGGAAATTTAACAACTGCTGTAACAGTCAAAAGGCAAAAATCAAAAGTCAAAAAGCCTGCGATGGCTGATTCCTTCACCCTCCACGCCTCCGCTCACCCGCTCACCCGCTCACTTGCTCACTCGCTCACCCGCTCACCTGCTCACCGCTCTACCGTCGCCACGCAACGAAAGCCCAGCCACGGTTGCGGGCCCTCGTAGCGCTGGCGGGCGGTGATGCGGCACGAGTCGGCCGGGAGTCCGTAGTGCCCTCCTTTGGCGATCCCCGGCCTGGCCGTCATTTCGGCCACGTTGCCCGTCATTCCATAAAGGCCGAACCCGTTCTTCCCGCCGGCATCGGCCGGCCAGGTAGCCACTTCGGGTGGCCGGCCCGTTTCGTAAGTTCCCCAGTGGCTCCGTCCGCCGTAGTTGAGCAGCGCATGGCCCTTGCGGGAAACCGTATCGCGTACGCCGAACGGGAAAGCGGCGGGGTCGAGACCGCCCTGCCCGGCTGCCTCCCATTCGGCCTCGGTCGGCAGGCGGTAGCGTACTTGACGAAAGGCCCACCTGTGGGGCTCGCGCGCGATGAGCTCGTTGACACGTTCGGTGCGCCAGCGGCAGAAGGCCTCCGCCTGCTCGTAGCTGACCGCCACCACCGGGTAAAAGTTGAAGGCAGGGTGCCGGAAGTACAGCTGGCCAAGGGTGCAGTCAGACGAAGTGCCAGGCCCGCTGTAGCCCTCGTTCGGCATCCAGCAGCTGTCCGGGAGCGATCCATCGGCCGTGCCTTCAAGGCGCATCTTCCAGAAGGTATATTCCCGCCAGTGCACGATGGCCACCTCGGTGCGGTCCATGAACAGGGAGTCGTTCACCCGCACCGTGCCCGGCGGCGCCGTCTTTTTGCGGCCGCCGGCAAAGGCCCAGAGCCCGGTGCAGAGGGCCGCGAGCACAACAATTCGAAGCATTCGCATATATGATAACAGAAAGATAAAGATTGCCCTTTATATGAACCCTCCGCCCTTTTGCCGTACCTTTGCGCTCCTTAAAACAGCCGAAAGTCGGGATCGATAAGCCGGTGCTACAGCGCCACGCCCTTTTGAATTTTGCCTTTTGCCTTTTGACTTTGTTATGAATATCAGAAATATTGCCATCATTGCCCACGTAGACCACGGTAAGACGACCCTGGTTGACAAGATCCTCCACGCCACCGCTGTGTTCCGTGAGAACCAGGAGACCGGCGAGCTGATCATGGACAACAATGATCTCGAGCGCGAGCGTGGCATCACCATCTTCTCCAAGAACGCCGCCGTTACGTATAAGGGCGTCAAGATCAACGTAATCGACACCCCTGGCCACGCCGACTTCGGCGGTGAGGTGGAGCGCGTACTGAAAATGGCCGACGGCGTTTGCCTGCTCGTGGACGCCTTCGAAGGCCCCATGCCCCAGACCCGCTTCGTGCTCCAGAAGGCCCTTGCCCTCGGCCTGAAACCGATCGTGATCATCAACAAGGTAGATAAGCCGAACTGCCGCCCCGACGAGGTGCACGACGCCGTGTTCGAGCTGTTTTTCAACCTCGACGCTACCGAAGAGCAGCTCGACTTCCCCACCTTCTATGGCTCGGGCAAGAACGGCTGGTTCAATACCTCCCTCGAGCAGATCGAAGGCATCGAGCCCCTGCTCGACGGCATCCTCCAGCACGTGCCGCCGCCGAAGGCCACGTCTGAAGGCACCCTGCAGATGCAGGTGACCTCCCTCGACTACTCCTCCTTCCTCGGTCGTATCGCCATCGGCCGCGTGGCCCGCGGTATCATCAAGGAAAACATGCCCATCACCCTCATGCAGGCCGACGGCTCCGTAAAGAAGCAGCGCGTGCGTGAGCTCTACGTGTTCGAAGGCATGGGCAAGAAGAAGGTGACCGAAGTGGTTGCCGGTGACCTCTGCGCCGTGGTAGGCCTCGAAGGATTCAACATCGGCGATACCGTGGCCGACTTCGACAACCCCGAAGCCCTCGCCGTGATCTCGATCGACGAGCCCACGATGAACATGATGTTCTCGATCAACAACTCTCCCTTCTTCGGCAAGGACGGTAAGTTCGTGACCTCGCGTCACCTCCGCGACCGCCTCATGAAGGAGACCGAAAAGAACCTTGCGCTCCGCGTAAAAGATACCGACTCCGCCGACTCCTTCCTGGTGTACGGCCGTGGCATCCTTCACCTCGGCATCCTCATCGAAACGATGCGCCGCGAAGGCTACGAGCTCACCATCGGCCAGCCGCAGGTGCTCGTGAAAGAAGTGAACGGCACCAAGTGCGAGCCGTTTGAAACCCTCGTGGTCGACGTGCCGCAGGAATACGCCTCCAAGGTGATCGACCTCGTAACCCGTCGCAAGGGCGAGATGCTCATCATGGAAACGAAAGGCGAGATGCAGCACCTCGAGTTCGACATCCCCTCGCGCGGCCTCATCGGTCTGCGTACCAACATGCTCACCAACACTGCCGGTGAAGCCGTGATGAACCACCGCTTTGCCGAATACAAACCCTGGAAAGGACCGATCCCCGGCCGTAACAACGGTGTGCTGATCGCGAAGGACAACGGTTCCACCACGGGCTACTCCCTCGACAAGCTCCAGGATCGCGGATACTTCTTCGTGGATCCGGGTGAAGAGGTGTACCGCGGCATGATCATCGGCGAAAGCAACAAGCCCGGCGACATCGTGGTGAATGCCAACGAAGGCAAGAAGCTCACGAACCACCGTGCTTCCGGCTCCGACGCGGCCACCAACATCCAGCCCAAGCGCGAGATGACCCTCGAAGAATGCATGGAATACATCCAGCAGGACGAGTGCATCGAGGTGACGCCGAACCACATCCGCATGCGGAAGGTGATCCTCGACGAGGATGAGCGCAAGAAGCAGTCGAAGCGCATGAGCGCCGAAGCCGTCAACTAATTCAAAAGCCCCTAGCGGGGCTTTTTTGTTTATTGGTCTATTCGTTTATTGGTAATGGTCGTTTTAGGTCGGAGCTATCTTCCCGATAGGGCTATCCTGCAACGACCCGGCAAACCCGCTTGCACTAAGGCTCCGGCAGTCAAGGTAAAACCCTTAAAACCTCCAAAACCCTTAAACCCCCAAAAACCGCTAAAACCTCCTTTTTTAAACCCATGCAACGTTTTGGGGTCCCAGCCTTGTCTTATAGACTCTTGCTGGCATATTTTTTCAAAAATCTGCTGTAAAAGAATGGTTGAAGGTTAAACTGAAAGGGCTCCCGCAAGGGGGCCTTTTTGGTGGAAGAGCGAAGGCATAGAAAGTGGAGGAAGCGTTTTTTTACCGCTAAGAAAAGAAGGGGCTAAGGGTTTCGCTAAGGGGAGGGTGTCTAATTGTCTATTGGTAAATGGGTCGTTTCGGTGTGGCATTGTTTATCGTATTGAAAAATCTCGCATGCGAGAAGGCTTGCCGAAGGCAATTTAAACCCACTAAAGCGAGCATCTGCGTGCATCGTATAAAATCCGTATCATCTGCGTTCCTTCTCTCTGGCTGCCTTCGAAGGTTTCCTGCCCAACAAAAAGGGAGTAATCAAAAACCTGATCAGGATCACTTTCTCTGTTGATGCGCGTCAATGACCAAGGGTAATAGCTGTCCTAGCTTTGATGGGATGCGTCGGGCGCCATGGGCTTATGGTTCCTCACGCCGAAGGACACCTGAAAACCCCTTTCCATGAACCAGATACGCTATCTCGCCGCCGCCACGTTGCTGCTCCTGCTGCTGTGGGGCGCCGCCTCCTTCCTCAACCTGATCCTCCGCACCCACGCAGCGCCCCCCGCGGCCCAAACGGCAACGGCTGCCACCACGGGCACCGCGCCTGCGCCCACCGGGCCAGCCGCCGAAGGCAAAGCCATCTTCCAGCAGAACTGCCAGACCTGCCATGCGCTCGACAAGGACCTTACCGGCCCCGCCCTACGCAACTTCACCGCGCGCGGCCCCTGGGCCGACCGCAAGGAGGTATACAAGTGGGTGCACAACCCAGCGGCCTATATCCAGAAAGATCCCTATGCCAAAGCGCTCCAGCAGAAATACGGTGCCGTGATGCAGGCCTTCCCCCAGCTCACCGAAGCGCAGATCGACGCCATCGTAGCCTATGTTGAACTGCAGTAAAGAAGGCGGAAGAAGTCAACGAAGTATTTTCTTACCGCTAAGAAAAGAAGGGGCAAAGGTATTCGCTAAGAGTAGAGGGTCTAGTGGTCTATTGGTAAGGTGGGTGTTTGGGTGCAGCATACCCTATCGTACAAAAGGATCTTACCTGCGTAAGGATCTCGTAAACGATCGCTTGCTACAACGAGATCCATATCCGCACTCATCGAATCAAATCCGTACAATCTGCGTTCTTGCTCTCCCGCCTGCCCATGTTCACCACGCTGCCCCAAAAAAGAAAGACGCACATGCTGCGTCTCTACTTCCTTATTCGATATTCCTTGTTCTTCTGTTGCCCTCACCTTATTCCCAGGGCCCCGCACCGATGCGGACCACTTCGGGGTCGCCGCTCGAGTAGTCGATCACGGTGGAGGGCGTCATGCCGCCGATGCCGCCGTCGATCACTGCATCCACGAGCTTTTCGAAGCGGTCGTGAATGAGGTCGGGGTCGGTGTATTCCTCCACGATGTCGCCGGGCAGGGTGGCGCTCAGGATCGGGTTGCCGAGCTCCTCGGCGATGCAGCGCGCGATCTTGTTGTCGGGGATGCGGATGCCTACCGTGTCGCGCTTCGTCTTCAGGATCCGCGGCACCTCGCGGCTCGCGCCGAGGATGAACGTGTACGGGCCCGGCAGGTGCTGCTTCAGCGAGCGGTACACGGGTGTATCGAGCTGGCGGGCATACTTGCTGAGGTCGGAGAGGTCGGGGCACACGAAGGAGAGGTTGGCCTTTTGTGGGTCTACGCCCTTGATGCGGCAGATGCGCTCCACGGCCTTGTGTTGGAAGATGTCGCAGCCGAGGCCGTAGATGGTGTCGGTAGGGTATACGATGATGCCGCCGCCGCGCAGGATCTCGGCTACCTGGCGGAGGAGGCGCGGCTGCGGATTTTCGGGATGAATGTGGATCAGCATAAAGTGGATCAGCGCAAAAGTTACGCCTTTTAACAGGCCGTTTACGGAACGCGCTTCGCGAGGCCGGTCAAAAAATTAATTTTGCGTCCAAACCAGCACCGTCATGCAGCTGCAACCCGTTCCCGTTTTCGACGAGCTTTCGCCCGAGGCCTTTCAAAAGGACTATTACGTTCCGCAAAAGCCCGTGGTGCTCCGGCGTCTTGCCCGCGAATGGCCGGCGCTTACGAAGTGGAACTGGGAGCACTTCAAGGAAAAGGTGGGCCACCAGCGCGTGGGCCTTTACAATAACGTGAAAAGCGACGCCTACACACCCATCAACAGGGCCGACGACTACAAGACCTTCGGTGAATACATCGACACCATCCGCTCCGGGCCCGCCGGCTGGCGCATCTTCCTCTTCAACATCTTCGACCACGCGCCGGAGCTCGTGCGGGATTTCACCTGGCCCGAGCACCTGATGAAAGGCTTCGTGAAGAAGTTCCCGATGCTGTTCGTGGGCGGCGCCACCTCCATCACGCACATGCATTTCGACATCGACCTGTCGAACATCCTCCACACGCAGTTTGCCGGCCGCAAGCGCGTGCTCCTCTTTCCGTACGCCGAGCAGCACAAGCTGTACCGCAAGCCCTTCGAGGTGCTGAGCCTCGCCGACTTCTCGCATTACGGCAGCGCCGAGAGCAAGCTCGATTACACGCAGTTCCCGGCGCTGAAGGAAGCGCGCGGCTACGAGGTGATCCTCGAGCACGGCGATACGCTGTTCATGCCTGCCGGCTACTGGCACCATATGGAATACCTCGAGAGCGGCTTCGCGATGAGCCTCCGTGCGCTGCAGCCCTCGCTGGGCGGCAAGCTCAAAGGCCTCTGGAACCTCGCCGGCATGCGCACCATCGACACGCTCATGAAAAAGACCGCGCCGGTATGGTGGTACGAGCGGAAGAAGAGGCAGGTGTTCAATAACGCGCGCCGCGCGTTATTATAATGTGCTAATGTGCGAATAAGTTAATGTGCTAATAGAGGGACAGCTCGTAGAAACTGGGACTCGACTTTATTGAAAGGAAAGCAACGGTCGCTCTGAGCGCCCTATTAGCATATTAGCACATCAACCCATTAGCACATTAGCCAATCTCGCTTTCTCCCGGCGAGGGCGTGAATTCCGATTGGTCGCCCGGGTGCTGGAGGTTCAGCTGCGGCGCGCCTTTCGGCGGCTTTTCTTCATCGCGGTCCTTTTGCGCCAGCAGCCACCCCGCCACGGCCGCGCCGATGGCCGTTCCGACGCCGAGCAGGATCCAGTATTTCGTTTTCATTCCTCGATACTTTTTAAATAGATAAAGTTGCCGGGCCGCAATGGGCGGCCTCCCCTAATTTTATGCGATAATCAGGCCAATGGAGATCCAATCGGTAGGCGTTTGCGGCGCCGGCACCATGGGGAGCGGCATCGCACAGGTGGCGGCCGCCGCCGGGTTCCCCGTCGTATTGTACGAATTGAACGAAGCCGTGCTCGAAAAAGCGCGCGCCGGAATCACGAAGAGTTTAGGGTCGCTGGTCGATAAGGGCCGGATGACGGCCGGGGACCGGGACGCGGTGCTGGCGCGCATCCGCTTCAGCAGCAACCTGTCCGACTGCACCGGCGACCTCATCGTGGAGGCCATCATCGAAAAGCCCGAAGCCAAGGTGGCGCTTTTCACTGCGCTTGCCGGATACAACAGCCCGCAGGCCATCTTTGCCTCCAACACCTCGTCGCTTTCGATCACGGAGCTCGCCCGGCAGCTGCCCGGCCCCGAGCGCGTGGCCGGACTGCACTTCTTCAACCCCGCCCCGCTGATGAAGCTGGTGGAGGTGGTGAAAGGCGCCGCTACGAATGAAGGGGTGATGGACACGCTTGAACGCTTTACGAAGGCCTGCGGCAAGGTGCCCGTACGGTGTGCCGATGCGCCCGGCTTTATCGTGAACCGCGTGGCGCGGCCCTACTACATCGAGGCCCTGCGCCTCGCCGAGGAAGGCGTGCCCTTCGAAACGATCGACGCCCTGCTCGAAGCCCGCGGCTTCCGGATGGGCCCCTTCAAACTCATGGACCTCATCGGCAACGACGTCAACTTCGCCGTGAGCACTTCGGTATGGGAGCAGCTCGGCCGGCCCGAGCGCCTGCGTCCGTCCGACATTCAGAAGGAAAAGGTCGACAGTGGCAACCTCGGCAAGAAAACGGGGAGCGGATACTATCACTACTAAAACAGGTTTTTAAGGTTCTTAGGGTTCTTCGGGTTTTGCGCGTTGGTTCCTGTAACCTTCCGCACCCTCAGCGCCCTCAGCACCTTCAGAACCATGAGAACCTTACGAACGAATGATTTTAGTAACCGGCGGCACCGGCTTTTTAGGTGCGTACATCATCCGCGAGTTGCGGCGTCAGGGCCTCCCGGTGCGCGCGCTGCGGCGCACGGCAAAGCAACCCTTCTTTATCGACCCTTCGGTGTGGCAGGGAGTGGAATGGGTGGACGGCGATGTGCTTGATATCGGGTCGCTTGAAGACGCGATGCAGGGCGTTACCGGCGTGGTGCATGCGGCGGCGGTGGTCTCCTTTCACGGTGCGGACCGTGCCCGGATGCTGCAGGTGAATATAGAGGGCACGGCCAACGTGGTGAACGTAGCGCTCGAGAACGGGATGCCCCGCCTCCTGCACGTCAGCTCCGTGGCAGCACTCGGCCGCACCCGCGCGGGTGGCGTCGTGAATGAAGACAAGAAGTGGAGCGAGAGCAAAAGCAACACCCAATACGCCGTGTCGAAGCATCGCGCCGAGATCGAGGTGTGGCGCGGGTTTGCCGAAGGCCTCGAAGGCGTCGTCATCAACCCCAGCACCATCCTTGGCTTCGGCGACTGGCACCAAAGCTCCTGCGCCATCTTCCGCAACGTGTATAAAGGCATGCCGTGGTATACCGAAGGCATCAACGGCTTCGTAGGCGTGGAAGACGTAGCCCGTGCCACGGTGCAGCTCCTGCAATCCGGTATTACCGAGCGCCGCTTTATCGTGAACGGCGAGAACTGGACCTTTCACCGCCTGCTCGATACTATTGCCACCGGCTTCGGCACGCGCAAGCCCTGGCGGCATGCGTCGCCCGTCCTCGGCGAGCTCGCCTGGCGCATCGAGGGCATCAAGTCGCTCTTCTCCGGCGGCAAGCCGCTGCTCACGAAAGAGTCGGCCCGCGTGGCCCACAGCCGCACCGAGTTCGACAGCAGCGCGCTGCTCGAAGCCCTGCCGGGCTTTTCCTATACGCCACTCGACGAGCTGATCCCCGTGGCCTGCAAGCTTTACCAGCGCGCGCTGGGCGAGGGGCTGCTGAAGGTATAACCGGTGTGTACTGTTGGTCCTGCCTGCGGCAGGATATTTCACGCGACGACGCAACGGCGCGACGACGCAGCGCTTTTATTTTATGTTGCGCGTCGTAAGGCAATCTGCTCTGTTGTTAAATCCTTTGCGTTTCCTGTCGCACCTTGGTAGCTACACCCTTGCTTAATTGAGGGAGGCGGGGGCGCAAGTTCAATTTTCTGTTGAATCATCATCCGCTGCGTCGTCGCGCCGTTGCGTGAACAACGTGAGCGAAGCGAACGCCGGTCGCGCATTTGCCGCCTGTCCCGCCAAAGGCGGGATGAAACCGCACACCCCGGCATGCAACGAAATCGCCACGATGCCCTTCTTTAAGACACGCTATCTTTACCCGTATCGTATGAAAAAACTGTCCTTCCTCCTCCTTGCCCTGCTGTGCGCTACGCTTTCCTTTGCCCAGGGCATCCTTACCGGCACCGTCACGGATGCCGACAACGGCCAGCCTCTTGAGGGCGCTTCCGTGTTTGCCCAGAACACCACCGTGGGTACCCTCTCCAAAAACGACGGCTCGTACCGCCTCTCCCTCGGCAAGGGTGGCTGGGAGCTCGTCGTCTCCTACACCGGCTATGTGTCCGAGAAGATCAACGTGGACCCCACCGGCGACCTCGTGCGCAACATCGCCCTGAAGAAGGAGGACAAAAGCCTCACGGAGGTCGTGATCCAAAGCACCAACGAAGTGGCCGACGGCCTTGCCAAATATGGCGACTTCTTCCTGGCCCACTTTCTCGGCAAAACGGCCAACGCCGCGCAGACGAAGCTTGAAAATCCAGGGGCGCTCCGCTTCTTCTACTACAAGCGCTCCGACAAGCTGAAGGTGTTCGCCTCCGAGCCGCTCCGCATCAGCAACAACGCGCTCGGCTACCAGCTGCAGTACAACCTCGACTCCTTCGTGTATTACTACAAGACCGACGTGAACTCCTACCGCGGCTCCTGCCTTTTTATGCCGATGGATGGCGACGCCACCCAGAAGGCCGCCTGGGAAACCGCCCGCGACGCCGCCTACCGCGGATCGCGCCTACACTTCCTCCGCGCCTACTACGACAGCGCGCTCAAGCAGGAAGGCTTCGTGGTGAACATCTCCCTCAAGAGCAACCCGTCGCAGTTCGGTATGCTGAGCAATCCCTACGACACAAGCTATTACTACACCGACAGCGCCGGCAACGTGGAGCTCTGGTTCCCGCGCAAGGCCTCCATCTCCTACATGAAGGCGAAGCCCGAGCCCGCTTACATCGAGGAAGCAAAACTGCCGAAAGACTTTCCGGCGCAGGTCACCTACGTGGACCTGCTCGACGGCATCCTGATTCGTCCCAACGGCTACTTCACCGACCAGGGCTCCTGGGTGAGCCAGGGCTACTGGAGCTGGAAAAACCTCGCCGATCAACTCCCGTACGACTACGAACCGAGGGAGTAGGGCACGCAGAACACGCAGAAGACGCGGAATATACTTTTTGCTTTATGGCCGGCAGTCTGCACGATTGCCGGCTTTTCTTTTCGGCAGGTGCTGCAGGTGGTGGTTGCCGCTAAAAATGCCGGCAGGCTGATGGTGCCCGTTTTTCGGATAAAACGCGGAAGAGGGATGATTTTGGTTTGAGGCTATGGTCTCTCGCTTTCGCTTCCGCGTTTTATACTAAACTGGCCAAACAGCAGACAGGTATTGCTTTAGAGGAACTACTGCACTCTCGGCACCCCCACAATCAGGATGATCGCATAGAAAAGAAAACGTCGCCCGGAAGGAAATAGCTTCCGCGTGTTCCGCGCATTCCGCGTGCCACGAAAAAACCCACGGGCTCCGTGGGTTTCGAATGTGTTCGGTGTGTCGGCGGCTTAGTGCGACAGGTTGATCAGCACCACGAGGAACAGCAGCACGCAAAAGAGGCGGAGAAGGCTGCGGAGCGCGTGGGGCGAAAAGAGTTCGTTCATAAGGCGGTGGTTTTTCTGGCTTGGGCAAAGGTCCTGCCGCAAACCCGCGCAAGACGCCCGGCGTAGCCGGATCCGCCCCTTCGTTCGGTGAATTCCGCCGGATCGTCGGTGAAACCGGAAACGCCCTAAATCGAGGCGGGACGCGGCTTTCCGCCGTTGCAAAGCTCATCAGATGGCTTCTGCTTAGCCCACCCTAAGGGCTTACACTCTACGCGTCGGTCCGGCCCGGTTCAGAAGCAGGCGCAGCCTTTTACTTCCTCAGAGGGCGAAGCGGCCTCGGTGCACCACGGGCTCCCGAAGCTTCAGGGCGGAGCAGGGGCGCCGGCCCCGTCTGTCGTGCTTGCACGGTCCCATGGGCAGAGATCGAATAACTCAAACAGCCGCTCAGCAAGAAATCTCAAATCTGAAATCATAAAACTGAAATCTGAGATCAGACATCTGAGATCCCTTAACTTGCTCCCGCGCACATGAAGCTCCTCAGCCCCGTCATATCCCGCTTTGCCCGCTTCCGGCTCTGGTCCATCGACCAGTGGCGCCACGACCCCGTGGTCACGCAGCATAACGTGTGGCAGGACCTGCTGGCGGCCGGCCAGTTCACGGAGTATGGCCGCGCGCACGGCTTCTCCTCGGTGCAGTCGCTGCGCGACTTCAAAGCGCGCGCGCCGCTGACCGAGTACGACGACCTGAAGCCCTACATCGAGCGCATGCTGCAGGGCGAGGCCAACCTGCTCTGGAACACGCCCGTGACCTGGTTTGCCAAGAGCTCCGGCACCACCTCCGACAAGAGCAAGTTCATCCCCGTGTCGGAAGAGAGTCTCAAAGACAACCACTACAAGGCTTCCAAGGACGTGCTGTCGATGTACTACGCCGCCAACCCCGACTCCGACCTGCTGACGGGCAAGAGCCTCGTCATCGGCGGCTCCCACCAGGTGAACCAGCTCAACGGCGACATCCACTACGGTGACCTCAGCGCGGTGGTGATGCAGAACTCGCCCTTCTGGACCAACTGGATCCGCACGCCCGAGCTGCCCATCATCCTCATGGACGAATGGGAATCCAAGATCGAGAAGCTCGCGCAGCATACGATCTCCGAGAATGTGACCTCGATGGCCGGCGTGCCCACCTGGCTCATGGTGCTGCTGCGGCGCATCCTCGAGATCACGGGTAAGCGTACCATCAAGGAGGTGTGGCCTTCGCTCGAGCTCTACATGCACGGCGGCGTCTCCTTCGTCCCCTACCGCGAAGCTTTCCAGAAGCTCATCGGCGCGCCCATCAACTACCTCGAGATGTATAACGCGTCGGAGGGCTTCTTTGCCGCGCAGGACGCGCTCGGCGTCGACGGGATGCTGCTGATGCTCGACCACGGCATTTTCTACGAGTTCCTGCCCGCTTCGGAGTGGGGCTCCGCCAATCCCCTCACCCTGCAGCTGAACGAGGTGGAGTTGGGCACCAACTACGCCCTCGTCATCTCCACGAACGGGGGGCTCTGGCGCTACCTGCCGGGCGATACGGTGCGGTTTACGTCGCTCGATCCCTACCGCATCGTGGTGTCGGGGCGCCTCAAGCACTTCATCAACGCCTTCGGCGAAGAGCTCATCATCGACAACTCCGACAAGGCCATCGCCGAAGCCTGCCGCGCAACGGGCCTTACCGTACTCGATTATACCGCGGCCCCCATCTACTTCTCGGAGGGCGCCAATGGCGCGCACGAATGGCTCATCGAGTTCGCGCAGCCGCCCGCCGACCTGGATGCCTTCACCCGCCTGCTCGACGCCTCCCTGCAAGCCACCAACAGCGACTACGAGGCGAAGCGCTATAAGGATATTGCCCTCCGCCTGCCGCTGGTGCAGGCCGTGCCCGCCGGCACCTTCGAGCGCTGGCTGGCCGCCAAAGGCAAGCTGGGTGGCCAGCACAAAGTGCCCCGCCTGAGCAACGACCGCGGGGTGCTGGAAGAGATCAAGGCGGCACTCACCGAACGCTGAGCCCGCTTCAGGGCCTCTATTTCCCCTTTGGGCTTAATGTGCCGCCGCAACGGGGAGTCATCGGTTTTTATAGGCGAACTTTGGGCAGCAGGGCACCCTTGTGTCCGGCCGCCGCCTATGCTGCATGATCAACTGACTGCTACCTCCGAACTTGCGCTCCTGCTGGCCGATGCGATGCCCCAGCTGGTTTGGATCGCCGATAAGGCGGGCGCCGTCACCTACTTCAACAAGCGGGTGGAGGAGTTCGCCGGCGCGCGCCGCGGGCCCGGGGGGTATTGGGAATGGCAGGACATGATCCATCCCCACGACCTGCCGGCCACTGCCGCCGCCTGGTCGAGCGCCATGAGCACCGGCACCTGCTTCGAGGTAGAGCACCGCATGCGCCGCGCCGATGGCTGCTACGAGTGGCACCTCACCCGCGCGCTCCCGCAGACCAACGCGGAAGGTATCGTACAGCACTGGTTCGGCACTGCCACCAACATCCACCAGCAAAAGCTCGCGCAACAGGTGCTCTGCGAAAGCGAGGAGCGCTTCCGGCTGCTCACCAACTCCATCCCCCAGATCGTGTGGACAACAGGCCCCGAGGGCAAGACCGAATTCATCAACGACCGCTGGCTCACGTATACCGGGCAACAGGCCGCCGATACCGATGGCCGTATGGTGATGATGCACCCCGACGACCTGCCGTTTATAATGGAATCCTGGCAGGAGGCGCAGCGGGCCGGCGCCAGCGCCGAGTGGGAGTACCGCCTGCTCAACCAGGACACCGGTCGCTACCGCTGGTTTGCAGCCCGCATCCTGCCCCTCAAAGACGAAACCGGCACCGTGTTGAAATGGATCGGCGCCGCCACCGATATCCAGAACCTGAAGGACACGGCCGGTGAGCTCGAGCGCCAGGTGGCGGAGCGCACCCGCGAGCTCCACCGCCTCAACGCGGCACTGGAGGCACAGGCGGAGGAACTCCGCCGCTCCAACGAAGACCTCGAGCAGTTCGCCCACGTAGCCTCGCACGACCTGAAAGAACCCCTGCGCAAGCTCCGGACCTTCGGCAACCGCATCGTCACCGACTACGGTCACCTGCTCCCGGAGAAGGGTGTCAGCTTCCTCGGCAAGATGGAGGCCTCGGCGGCCCGCATGGGCCAGATGATCGACGGGGTGCTGCACTACTCGCTGCTCGGCAGCATGGAGCAGCGCCTCGTGCGGGTAGACCTCAACGAGGTGCTCACTCATATCGAGGCCGACCTCGAAGTGCTGGTGCAGCAAAAGAGTGCGCTCCTCGTGCGCACGCCGCTGCCGGCCGTAGCGGGCGTGCCCGTGCTGCTCCACCAGTTGTTTTACAACCTGATCCAGAATGCGCTCAAGTTCAGCCGCGCCGGCGTGGTCCCGGAGATCGAGGTATCGGTGACCGATGTTCACCCCTGGGAGCGCCAGGAGCCGGGCTACGTGGCCATCCGCGTGTGCGACAACGGCATCGGTTTCGATCCCCAGTTTGCCCGCAGCATCTTCAAGACCTTTACCCGCCTGCATTCGCAGGATCACTATGAGGGTACCGGCCTCGGCCTGGCGCTCTGCCAGAAGATCGTGCAGCGCCACCGCGGCCGCATTCGGGCCGAAGGCACCCCCGGCGCCGGCGCCACGTTTACGGTGTTGTTGCCGACGGAAGGAGAATGAGGACAAAGGTTTAGGAGGTTTAGAAGGTTGGGAGCCAGCACGAGGTTTGCGGGGATGCCCATTTGTGCGATGGGCATGTTTCACTCCGGTATGGTAACGAATATAGTCGAAGCGGCTTCCGGATCAAGATTTTGCTGGAGCCTCATGAAGCGTGCGCTGTTCCCGCAGTGGCGGAGAAGAGGAAGGCTGTTCCTGTCAGGCATTTCGATTCACGTTTTACGGCGAAGAGTAGAGATAGTATTTTTTTGACGACTTCCTGCCTTCCGCAGCAACAAGAAATCTTGTTTTCGAAAGAATCGCGTACCGATATTTTTTTGCTGCTCAATATTCAGGCAATGCACTTCTGGCAACACCGACCAACCTTCTAAACCCCCTAAACCATCTAAACCTTTCTTATCGGTTTCTCATCCGTGCCGCGGCCGCCTTTCCCAAATGATATTGCAGCCGTAAAAGAAGGTACTCGGTCGGGACGGGCTTCGCCAGCACGTCGTCGGCGCCGAAGAGGGCAGCGCGGCCGTGGTGGCAGTCGTAGCCCGTTTGCAGCAGCACCTGCACGCCCGGTCGGGCTTCCAGCATCTTGATGGTCCAGCACAGCCGGCGGCCGTCCTCACCACCCACATTGATGTCGATGAGGTAGATGTCGGGCGCGAAGTCGTGCCGCAGCTCCTCCGCCTCGCGCAGCGAGGCAGCCGTTTCCACGACATAGCCGGCTCCTTCGAGACAGCGCTCGAGCAGCATCAGCAGGTCCACGTCGTCGTCGACGATGAAGATCCGGAAGGGTTGGGTGTCGGGCATAGGAGCGGCAACGGGCGGTGAACAATGTTGGGGGCGCGGTTGCTCACAGGAGTATGGATCGGGTGAGGTGGAAAGTTCGGCTGATCGGGATCGGTCTTTCGGCAGGATCGGATCTGGGGTTGGCTTCTTCCGGATAAGGACATGGGTCGCTGGTCGTTACCAGCCGGCTTCCGGGAACAAAGCTAACGGCGGGCGCCGGCGCGCGCAAGCGCAAAAATGACCGATTTCAGGGGCGCGCTTTTACGATGCCGGGCGGGAAACTACGGCCCCGCGCGCGTTCCCGAAGGAGTTCCGGTAACCGGGAACGGGCCTGCCGGGCGGGACTTATTCGTAAAAATGCGTATATTCCTTAGTAAATTCCCCAACCAACTAAAAGCCTGCTATTATGAGAAGAGTCATCCTGCACCTCTTATGGGTGCTGCTGGGGGCCTCGTCGCTCCAAGCCCAGAATACCTACAACATCCTGAGCCTTTTTCCGCACCACGACAAGTGGAAGCACTACGTGATGGACGTCGAGCGCGGGAACATCCGTCCCGGCGGCCGCCTGATCGTTTGGGAGAAGAACGGTGGCAACAACCAGCTCTTTTACTATGATGCGGCCACGCGCACCATCCGGGTGGGCGTCAACAGCGGACTCGTGCTCGACGTGGCCGGCACGCCGAACAGCCAGATGGGGTTTGTGGCGGGCGACGTCATCCTGTGGAACTACAATGGCGGCAACAACCAGAAATGGGCCATAGAGGCCGTTCCCGGCGAGAGCTCCTTCTACCTTCGTAACGTGCAGACCGGCACCTACCTCGTGCACCAGACCTCGGGCTCTGTGGGCCAGGCCTGGAAGCTGCACATGGGCAGCCGCGGCGGGGCCAACAGCAAATGGCGCCTCCCCGACGCCCTCGGCACCAGCAGCGGCGGCAGCACCGCCACGGCCAACTTCAAGAAGCTGCGCGACGTGCTGCCGAGCCCTAACGCGGCCGGCGTATACATCATCAGTAAATCCTGGTTCGGCAAGATGCACACCCTCGACGTAGAGGGCGGCAACATGCGCGAAGGCGGGAAGCTCATTGTGTGGCAGCTCGACAACAACCGCCCCGCCAACCAGATGTTCGTGATGGAAGGCGGCGTTGTGCGCCTCATCAACAAAAGCCTCTACCTCTCCTTCAACGGTAACAACGAGGTGGTGCTGACCACCAACCGCGCCCGCGCCGCCAACTGGGCTGTGGAGCAGAACAAGACCAGGGGCTCCTTCCGCCTGCGCGACCAGGGCGGCCGTGGCTACCTCGCCCACAAAACGAAGGGCGACGGCCTTGGCGGGTCGGGCAGCTGGAAATGCATCGTCACCAACAGCAGCACCGACACGCATATGGAGTGGACGGAGGGCATGCCCGTGAACGACAGCCAGGTGGCCACGATGCGCAGCAATGGCCTCGCCCCGGCTGCCAGCGGCAGCCCCAAGCCGGCGCTCCTCGGCAACCCGCCGGCTGCGGCGATCATCGCCAACGGTGGTGGGAACATCATCGCCAATGGTGGTGGTAACGTAGTGGCCAACGGTGGCGCCAACATCATCGCCAATGGCGGCAACAACATCATTGCGCTTGGCGGTGGCAACATCGTAGCCTTGGGAGGCGCCAATATCATTGCGCCAGGAGGCGGCAACTAGCGGCGATCCGCCGACGTAGAAAAGCAGGCTCCCGCGAGCCTGCTTTTTTTATGCGTGCCGCCGGTGCAACCCGAGTTGGCTTGGGGGTACAAGATCTGCCTGTGGCGGCAATGCAGGAAACGGATCGCCGTGTCTCCCTGCCGCAGTGCCGCCGTGTGAAACAACCGCCGCTTGCGGCACTCATTCTCTTTTCCTGAACCACCGCTCCACCTGCACCGATACAAAGTAATTCCGTCCCGGCGCCGCATTGTAGTACCGTCCCCCGAACCCGTTGACGTCGTTGCCGAGACTGTAGCGCTCGTTGAGCAGGTTGTCGGCGCCCGCCGACACCTTGATGCCCACGCGCGCGCCCACCGCCCCCTGCCAGCCCACGCGCGCGCCCACGAGGTGGTAGGCCGGCGCCCAGGCGCTGTTGGCGTCGTTGAGCGGGAGGCGGGCACTGTAGAAATACGTAGCGCTCAGGAAGAGCCGTTCCTGCCACCACAGGTCGGCGCCGGCCGCCACTGTATGTGGCGCCACGCCCGGGAGCGCATTGCCCGAATAGTCGTTGTTGACCTGCTTGAAGTCGGCATAGCGGAAGCGGTGCCAGGTATGGCTCGCCCACAGCACGCTCGACGGTGAGAAGAAGCCGCGGGGCAGCGCCCAGCGGAGCGACGTCTCCAGGCCCTGCTGCCGGGTGCGGCCGGCATTGACGAAGTAGTCGCCGCCGCCGGCCGTGCGCCGCTGCACGATGCTTTGGCGCAGCGCAAACGTAAAGGCCGTGACGTCGAAGCTGAGGCGGTGGCCGAGCGCGCCCTTGACGCCGGCTTCGAAGTTGTTGCCTTGCTCCGGCTGAAGGTCGGGGTTGATGGCGCCGCCGGTGGGCAGCAGCTCGGCGGTGGTGGGCGGCGAGAACCCCTTTGACCAGGCGGTGTACACGTTTACCGGTCCCAGCTTGCGGAGCAGCGCCACCCGCGGCGCCCACTGCCGGAAGCTCCGTGCCTGCGGGCCGGGCGTGCCGGGGCCGAAGCGCTGGAAGCGCACGCGCCCGTTGTTGAAGGAACCGCCTGCCGTCATCGTCCAGGGACCGGCGTCGACAACGGCCTGTAGAAATACGATCGTGGCCTGGTTGCGGATCTCGTCGCTTGTGCGGAGGCTGTCGGCATGCCCGCCGCTGTTCTTGTAGATCGACACTGAGGTCTGTCCCTGCTGCCACTCCGTACCGCCGTCGAGCCGCAGCGTGGCGGACCCGACGGGTACTTCGTACTGCAGGGTGCTGCGGAGCCCGCCGTGCGGCTCCAGGCTGCGGTCGTAGGCCCGGATGTTGGGATTGCGCAGCTCGGTGAAGGCGCCATAGGCGGCGATCTTCTGGCGCAGCCGCGGCAGCAGCGGTACTTCGTAGGAAAGACCCGCGAGGAGTCCCTGCTGGCGCACGGCGGCGCCGGCGGCGACGGCGCCGGGAAAGGCCCCGCCACCCGGGCGGGCGCCGCGCGGATCCTGCCGGAACTCGGCCTCGGTAAGGGCCCCCGGCGTCTGGTAGTGCAGGTCGCTGAAAAGAAAGGTCGTTTTGAGCACGCGCCCAGGCGCGGAGCCGAACTGCCCGCTCCAGCTCAGCACATTGCGGCGCAGCGCCGAGTGCGTGCGGTAGCCCGCGCTCTCCTGGTGCTGGAAGCCCACCTTGCTGCGCCCGTCGTCGTTGCCCGTGAGCACCCGCCCGTAGGCGTTGTGCCCGCCGTACGATCCCGCTGTATACTCGGTCATCAGGCCGGGGCGCTCGCCCGCGCCGAGGCTTTCGATGAGGAGGGCGCCGCCGGTGCCCGCGCCATAGAGCGAGGAGCCCGGGCCGCGCAGCACCTCGAGGTGGTGAATGTTGTAGTAGCCCAGCGCGTTGAGGTGGGTATGCCCGCCGGGGTCGGTGATGGGCAGGTCGTTGAAATACACCTTCACGTTGCGGACCCCGAACGGCGAGCGAAGGGCCGAGCCGCGGATGTTGATCCGGTAGGAGCCGGGCGAACGCTCCTCCATCCGCACACCGGGCGTTGTGTTGACGGCCGACACCACCGATGCCGGGCCAAACCGCTGCAGGGCCGCGGGGCCGATATACTGCACGGCGGCCGGCACGTCGCGGCCGAGGCGCTGCTGCTCGAGGGTGCGCACACGCACCTCCTGAAGCACGGCAGGCCGGAGCGAATCGGGCTCCTGTGCCCGGAGGCCGGCAGGGAGAAGTAAGAGGAGGACAAGCGGGCGAGCGGTTCGGGGCATAAAGCGATGGTTAAGGTCGGCGCGGGCCGGATGGGGAAGTGGCCGTAATTGTTAAGCTTTCTTCAAAAACGCGTCGCCGGGCGCTTTATGATGCCGCTTGTAAAGGCGGTGCGCGGGGCAGCGGCCGGGTGCCGGACGGGCAAGGGCAAAAAAACCCGGCCACCGGGGGCAGCGCGGCCGCAGGGAGTGAGCTGCCCGGGCGCCCTTCGCAGAAAAGGGCATGTAATTGGTACTACAGAAGGGTGCGAAACCTGTCTGGACCCTGAAGAACGAAGCCACCGGAGGGCGTTTCCGCCTAAAATGCACTAAGCTATGTCGGATCGATTTTACCTGTTGCGCAATAACCGGGAAACAGGCCCATTTACACTTGATGAATTATTGCAACAATGCCTCCTCGCCGGCGACCTCGTGTGGGTAGAAGGCAAGAGTCAGAACTGGGAGTACCCCTCCGAGGTGCCCGTTGTGCGCGAGGCGCTGCCGAAGGGCTATTCGCTCTCGCCGGTAGCCCCCACCGAGCCAGCGCCTGCCGGCCCGCAGCACGCCAGCGACAAGGAGCTCGCCCTTCGCGCGGAGCAGTTGCGCCGCCGTGCGCTGGCAGCGCTCTACCAGCAGCACCCCGAGCCCTTCCAGGCCGAGTCGCGGCCCAACGGCCTTTCGTCGGCGCCCGTATATGTGCGGGACGAAGACGCCGTGGAGCTCGTGGTGCACCGCCCCGATAAGCGCGGAGCCATCGCCGAGCTGTTCCTCTTCGGCACCATGGGCGCCCTTGCCGTGCTTGGCTGGCGCAGCGGCCTGTTTGCCAACCTGGTGCAGCGCAGCCCCGAGGTCAGCACGGTGGCCACCCGGCTCGTTAACGAAGACCAGCGTGCCGCCGCGGCCATCCCCGTAGAGCAGAAGGCCTCGCTGCTGGCCCCCCTCGCCGCCGGCACCGCCGCTGCGGCAGCCGACAGCAGCGCGCGCACCGATTCTGCTACCCTTTCCGACTCCGCCGCTGCGGCAGCCGCCAACTACCTGGCCCGCACCCCGCGCTCGGCGCCGCGCCGGCAGGTAGTGGCCCCCCGCACCGACAGCCCGCTGGTGGATGCCCCGGATGTAGCCACCGTGCCGGCAGCCGGCAGCAACAACAGCAATCCCGAGCCGGCGAAGAAGGAAGCGGAGCCGAAGAAGGAGACCGTGCGCAGCAATGTGGCGGAGCCGGAGAAGAAGGAAGTAGAAAACAACACGGCAGCCGCCGAGCCCAAGAAGCCGGAAATGGCCACTGCGGAACCCGAAAAGGCGCGCACCGGACTCGGCAAGGTGTTCCAGGGACTGTTCGGGAAAAAGAAGAAAGACAAGCGCGCCGATAGTACCGCGAGGGATTAATGGGGTAATGTGCTAATGTGCTATTGGGGTAATGGGATGATGGGGTAATGCAGTCCGATGTATGGCTCTGACCATTTTAGTGGGATAGTAATCAAAGCCGCTGCGGCATTTGGTGGACGACGTTTCTAAACAGAGCGCAATCGTACATTGGTCGCATCATAACAGCAGGAGGTGGTGACAGAAAAAAGTCTGTAAGTAAAACACGGCTGCCGGGTATTGGAGCAACAGGGTCATCCGCGTTGATTGTATCGATCATAATGATCTGCGTTCCTTCTCTCTGCAACTTCGATCTGACGATCTTCTCTAAATGAATACAAGCGCCCGGATAGGGGCGCTTTTTTGTTGCCGGGCTGGAGGCGTATCTTTCGGCTCCAGACAAATCTTTTCTGTTATGCGCAACATATGGATGCTCCCGCTGCTCCTGCTTGCCCTCCCCGTGGCCGCCCAGAAGCGCGGTGCGGGACCCGAGCTCGGCGACCCCAAAGCGCTTGTGCGCAGCAAGCTCGAAGCCTACCGCTCCGCCAACGGGGGCGTCTTCACCGACGAAGACTCCGTGCTGCGCCTTACGTTGCCCGGTGATACGCCCGACCGCACTGTGCACTTCGCGTACCTGTTCGACGGGCGCGCACGGCTCCGCGCGTATAGTTATTCGGGCTGCGTGCCCTGCATCGGGCAATACCGCACCGGCATCCTTAACGACAAAAAGGAGGGGTGGCGGCAGCGGAACGACAGCACCTGGCATGCGGCACGCGGCCGGAAGGTGCTCCGCTGGCAGCAAGGCGCGTCCGGACCTTTCTTTACGGTGGAGCGCGCGCAGTAACGGTAGCCCTATTTCCCGGCCCACAATCCCATCATGCGCGTTCCGTTCCTGTTCCTCTCTGCTTTTATTGCTGCGGCGGCAGTTTGAGCGGGAGGCCTCCGGACGGTAGCGCGAACGTCGCCCGCTCCCATGGCCGAAATCCGTATCTTGAGGAAGCACCTGATGAAAGATCCCATGAACCGGACCGGTTACCTGCTCCTATTGCCTTTGCTCGGCGCGCTCCTGAGCACCTGTTGCATGGGCACAAAATGCGACCCTACTGATCTTGGCGCCGGCATCCGGTTCCGGAATGCGGCGGGGACCGACCTGCTCTTCGGTCCCGGCCGCGCATATGACCCCGACTCGGTACGGCTCTACTCGGTAACCGGCGGAGATACCCTCCGGCACGATGCCTTCGCGGGCAGCTATTCCAACGCAAGCGCCGACAGCCTGCTCTTCGTGAGCTTCCGGTCCGAGCGTTATGAGACCGTATATGTTGCCTTTGGCGCTGACGTGGATACCCTGCAGGTCGCATATGCCCGGGACGACGGAGGCGCATGTTGCCCCGACAGCTACCGCGTGCAAATCCTGCACTACAACGGCGCCCCGGTGCCGCGCAACAGCGCTAACCAATACCTCATCCGGAAATAACACCGCACCGCAATGCCCGCTTCCCGCCACCTGCATCCCCGAAAGACCTTACGCCTGCTCGCCACCTTCTACGGGAGCTACGCGCCTGCGTCGCTGCTGCTGACCGCAGCTTGCGTCGTGCTCTTCCGGCAGCACGGGATCTCCATTTTCGGAACGCTCTTCTGGTTGAAGCTCGCCACCCTGGGCGTGCTGTACCACTTTACGAATCAGCGCAAGGCGAAGCAGTATTTCTACTACCGCAACCTCGGGCTGTCGAAGGGCCTGCTCTGGGGCGCCACGCTCACGTTCGATTTTTTGTTGTTCCTCACCGCCATCATCCTCAGCTACCGGTTATCATGACGCACCACCTCGAAGCAGACAGCATCCGCCTGCAGTTCGGCGACCGCACAGTCCTTTCGGGGGCCTGGCTGAAGTGCAGCACGGGCGGCATCACCGGGCTCCTCGGCCGCAACGGGCAGGGCAAGAGCTGCCTCCTCAAGATCATCCACGGCAGCCTCGACGCGGAGAAGTCGGTGCGGATCGACGGCAGCGCGCAGTTCGCGGCCTTCCGCCGTCCCGACCTGCTGCAATACGGGCCGCAGTTCCACTTCGTGCCGGGGCACCTTTCCGTGGCCCGCGTGCTCGACGATTTCGGGCTGCCCTACGCCGCGTTCGCGGAGCGCTTCCCGGAATTTGCCGGGCGCGAACGGCATCGGGTGCGGCAGCTATCGGGCGGTGAGCGCCGCCTCCTGGAGCTGTACGGGCTCGTGATGTCGCCTTCGCTGTTTGCCCTCCTCGACGAGCCCTTCACGCACCTCAACCCGTTGCAGATCGAGAAGGTGAAGGAGCTGCTCGTGGAGCGGAAGGCGCACAAGGGTTTCCTCGTAACCGATCATCTTTACCGCCACGTCATCGACATCTGCGACCCGCTGTACCTGCTCGTGGACGGCCGCACGCACCTCGTGAAGCAACTGGAGGACATCGAAACGATGGGCTACGCGCGGTTGTAGGGGGAACACGGATGACACAGACGCTACGGATGGATACGGATCTGTGCTCATCCGTCTCATCTGTTTTATCCGTGTTCCTGCATCGGATGCGCCGGACCAAACGAATCTTCGACGTGAAGGATTATCTTGGCAACTGCTCCCATTTATGAACCGCATTAAGCTCCTTTCCTTCGCCGCCACACTGCTGCTGTATACCCTGCTGGTCTACCGCATCAACTTGTTCGATCACATCGCGCTCTTCGCGGGCATCTTTGCCGCAACACTGGCAGCCGGCATCGCGCTGCGGGCCGCCCGTTCCGACGAGCGTCGCGCCGCCATCGGTTGGGGACTCGTGTATGGCTCGCTGGTAGCCTTCGTATTGCTTGCCGTGCTCGTAACCTGGATGATGCGCTTACACTGATCTCCGGAATGACAGCTGCGCTCTTGCCGCCCTGAGCTTGCCGAACAACAACAACCCGAAATGACAACGAACTTCTCCACCGTAGACGACTATATCGAAAGCTTTCCGCCCGACGTACAGGCACTACTTCGTGAGCTGCGCGCCGTCATCCGCGCCGAAGCCCCCGGCGCGGCAGAGAGTATCTCTTACGGCATGCCGACGTACAAGATCGCCGGCAAGCCGCTGGTGTATTTTGCCGCTTTCAAAAAGCACATCGGCTTCTACGCCACGCCCACCGGCCACGCCGCCTTTGCCGCCGACCTCGCTCCCTACAAGCAGGGCCGCGGCTCGGTGCAGTTCCCGCTCGGCAAGCCGCTGCCCTTCGACCTCGTGCGCCGCATCGTGGCGTTTCGCGTCGCGGAGCGCGCGTAGTTCAGCGGCAAGGCCCGTGTCGATGATCCCGGGCCGTCGTGCGCACAGCTTCGCCGGGCATCGCTACATTTGGTGCTCATGAGCCTCAAACGCTTCCTGCCCTTCGAATCATTCACCCTGCGCACAAAGCTCCCGGCGGCCGAAGTGCTGCGCCGCATCCACGAGGCGACCGGCCCTCCGGCACCGTTCGGGTCGGGAAAGAGCGCGGCAACGCCCTATACCGGCCGGGTGGGACCTGCGTCGTTCGAGATCAGCCGGAATATCGACTACCGCAATTCCTTCCTGCCCACCATCCGCGGGCGCATCGGCACCTATATCGGGATGACAGAGGTGACGGTGCGGATGCAGCCGGCCACCGCCGTGCTCGTGTTCATGGCCTTCTGGCTCGGCGCCGTCGGACTCGTATGCGTCGGGATACTGGCGGCGGCGGTGCTGCATTTCGATCAGCTGCTGCGGGAAGGCTTCTCACCGATGCTGCTGATCCCCTTCGGGATGTTTGCCTTCGGCTGCGCCCTCGTCACGCTCGGGTTCCGGGGAGAGAGCCGGCAGTCGAAGCAGTTCCTGCAAACGCTGCTGGAAGCGGAGCGCACACCGGCGTAGCCTCCCGCTGCACCCGTGCGCAGGGTAGTGTTCCGTATTATTACTAGCTTTCCATCTCGTCCGCTTATGCACAGACTCCTTTATCTTTTGCTTCTGCTTTCGCTTCTTGCCGGTTGCCGTCCTTCCGGCGCCGGTAGTGACGAAACCATCCTCGGCCTTGCCTGCGGCATGTGCGACGGCAACTGCTTTTCGGGCATCCGGATGCGGAGTGGGAACATGGAGCGGTTCGCAGCCCCGCGCATCGGCGCCCTGGACCGGGCCCGGCTTTCAACTGCAAGCCCGGAGGAGGCGCAGCGCTTCAATCGGCTCATCAAGTTATTACCGCCGCGGCTCGACCGCTACCCCAACCGGATCGGTTGCCCCGACTGCGCCGACCAGTGCACGATCTACCTGTCGGTACCCACTGCCTCCGGAAACAAGACCATTGAGCTCGACCCGAACCAGCATCCGCCGGAGTTTGCACCCTTCGTGAAGGCCTTCATGGAGCACCCGCCGCTGTAAGCAGCGCGTAGCGGCTACCACCCGGAGGCAAGCGTGGGCCCGGGGCCTGCGCCTCTACCTATTAAGACACAACGGCGCAACGCAGAAGTTGCCCCTCTGTCAAGCTGCGCCTGTTGCCGAACCTCTTTTCCGAATGCCTTTGTGCCGTCGTGCCTTCGTGCCGTCGTGTGCCAGGGCCGCCTGCGGCCCTCACTAACGCTACGGCCCACGGGTTGCGGCTTTTGGCGTGGCCCGGTGGCACAAATCAGCAATCCATACAGGCTATCTCCGGGGTTCATCGCTGCCGCCTGCGCCATACCCGCGATGAGTTGTAGCTTTCGTACCGCAACATCAACCCTCACGCATGAAATTTCTCCTTTCACTCTTTTTGCTGTGCTTTCTGCTGCCCGCGCAAGCCCAGGGCGATGACGCCGCGCTCGAACGCGCCCTCTTCGACCTGCCGGGTGTTCAGTTCCAGCGCTACGCCGACCCGAAAGACGGGCGCACCAAATTCATCCTGCAGGTGAAGCAGCCGCTCGACCACCAACATCCGGAGCGCGGGCACTTTTACCAGAAGGTAGTGCTCACCCACAAGGGCTTTGCCCTCCCCACCGTGATGGAGACCGAAGGCTACGAGGGCCGCAACTCGGGCAACGAGATCGAAAAGCTGCTCGGCGCCAACAACCTCAACGTGGAATTCCGCTACTTCGGTACCTCGCGCCCCGATTCGCTGCAGTGGCAGTACCTGACGATCGAACAAGCGGTAGCCGACCTCCACCACATCCGCACCCTCTTCGCCCGCCTGTATCCCAACCAGTGGGTCACCACCGGCATCAGCCGCGGCGGGCAAACGGCCATCTACTACAAGCGCTTCTACCCCGACGACGTGTCCCTCGCCATTCCCTATGTGGCGGCCATCCCCAACGGCCCCCAGGACCCGCGCATCTACACCTTCCTCGACACGGTGGGCACGCCCGAATGCCGGCGCAAGCTCTTCGAGGTACAGAAGTTCCTGCTGCAACACCAGGACGCCGCCGTGAACAAGCTGAAGTGGTATGCGAAAGGCAAGGGACTTACGTTCACGCATTTCGGGAGCCTGGAGAAGGCCTTCGAGATGTACGTGCTCGAGTATCCGTTCTCGTTCTGGCAGATCGGCTTCACGCCCTGCGAGGCGATCCCGACGAACCGCAACGTGGACGACTACCTCGACCACCTGCTGACCGGCGTAGGCGGTATCGAGTTCATGGCCGACAAGAGCATCAACCAGTGGGCGGCACACAGCTATATGGCCCGCACGCAGCAGGGGTATTACGGCTACGACCTGGCCCGCTACCGCAAGTACCTGCGCCATGTAAAGGGCCCCAACCCTTCCGGCGCGCTCGTGCCCGACTCCCTGCCCAACACGCCCTACGACCCCGACTTTACCGCCGGCGTGCTGCACTGGCTCGAAACCCAAGGCAACGGCCTCCTGTATATCTACGGAAGCACCGACACCTGGTCGGGGCCGCGCGTGATTCCGTCGGCCGCGGTAAATGCGAAGAGCTTCCTGATCCCCGGCGCCAACCACTACGTGGCCCGCGTGAAGGCGATGTCGCCCGCGATGCAGCAGGAATTCGCCGACGCTATCACCCGTATGACGGGGCTCCCGGTGAATCTCGGAGCGCTGAAGAAGTAAAGGATCCCATCGGGCACCGGTCGGCGCGCGATTGCCGCATTGCGATCAGCAGCTGGATCGACGAACGAACAGCGACAGTCGAGAAGGCGCTCCCAGCACGGGGAGCCTTTTGAATTTTGCCTTTTGAATTTTGCCTTGATCGGCCACGGCCGTGCGGCTACTTGCTGTACGTGTCGCTCCGGAAGGAGTTCCTGCTCGTTATCAAGGCGGGTGCAAAAACCCACAAGCTGCCGGTGCGCGAGCTGGCGGCGCAGGGCCGGCTTGCGGAGGCCGAACGCTTCCTGAGCGAGCGGCTCGGTACCTACGTGTGGGCTTAGCACCCTGCTTTCGCCGGGACCCATCGGCGCCCGGCCTCCCGGGCCGTTGCGCGCACCCGGGTATGCCGTAGCTTTAGCGAACTATGACCATCAGCACCACGCAAACCTACCCCGCACCCGCGGCCGCGCTGTGGCCCCTGCTCTTCGGCTCCCGCATGGACCGCCGTCATCCTTGCCGGCTCCTCTGCGGGTTGCCCAAGCCGGTGGAGTGCCGGCTCGCGGAAGCCGAGGGCGGCGTCGGCAAGACCCGCGAGTGCGTTTCCGACAAGGGCGTCATCCGGCAGGAGATCACGGCGTGGGTTCCCAACGAGCTGCTCGCGTTCGAGCTCAAGGAAACAAACCTGTACTTCGGCCCCTGCGTGAACAGCATCAGGGAGCGGTTTGAGCTGAAGGCGCTGCCGGGCGGCGGCACGTCCATCACCCGCACCACCGACTTTCGGATCCGGCGCCCCTTTCGTTTGCTGCTGGCGCTGCCGATGGCGATCGGCCTGAAGAACATACATTGGTACGTGTTCCGGAACTGGAAGCAGCTTTCGGAAGAGGCCCGCGCATAAGCTCCCGATATGAAGACACTTGTAGTACTACTGTCGTTGCTCATCTGCATGCCGGCGCTCGCGCAAGACACGGCCACCGTGCGCGCCACCGACCGGATCGTGGCCGGCATCCGGCGGGAAGCAAAGGAAGCGGAGCATTTTCGCTGGCTGATGAGCCACTTCCAGGTGTACCGCATCGACACGGCGCTGACCCTTATCAGGCACCGGAGCAAGAGCGCGCCCGGTGACCTCATCGAGAATTACTACCTGAAAGACGGCGCGCTGGTCTATTACACCCGCGAAGCCCTGAAACCGTATTTGTACGGAAAGGACACGGCGCTCCTGGGATGCTACTACTTCGGCGGAGGGCGCCTGAAGCACCGCGTAGTCTACGAGGTTGGGCCACAACCCGGTTTGGCCGAAGTGGAGAAAGGGATACTCGCCCGGTATTACAGCGCGCTTGCGCGGTTTCAGGCCTACCAGGAACGAAGCCAAAGTTCAAAAGTCAAAAGTCAAAAACGTTAGCGGCGCAGGCGGCGGGGGGCAGGTGCCATCAGCCGGCGTCAGCCTTTTGCCTTTTGAACTCACCCACCCGCCTTCCCTAACTTTAGGATCCGAACAATCAACCCGATTCCGATGCGTACCCTTTTCCTGCTCACCCTGCTGCTTTGCTTCTGCACGTCGCGGGCCTTCGCGCAGGACGGCACCCCCGATCTTACGTTCAATAGCGCCGACAGCGGGCACTACCGGGGCGACGGCGCCCTCGGGGCCGTGTACGTCACCCTGCCGCTCCCTGATGGAAAGCTGCTGCTGGGCGGCTACTTCGTTTCGTACAACGGCTCGAAGCAGCAAAAGCTCGTGCGCCTCCACCCCGATGGCCGCCTCGATACGACCTTCAACCAGGGCGGCACGGGCGTCAACGGCAACGCGGTGCGCGCCCTCGCCTTGCAGCCCGACGGCAGGATCCTCGTGGCCGGCGAGCTTATCAGCTACAACGGCGTTCCCAGCCAGGGCGTACTTCGCCTGCATCCCGACGGCAGCCGCGACGCCTCCTTCGCCACCGCCTTCATCGCCAATGCGGGCGTAGGCCTCCGCGCGCTCGCCCTGCAACCCGACGGCAAGATCCTCATCGGCGGCGACCAGTACTCGGTGGGCGGCGTCGCCAGCCGCGGGATCAGCCGCCTCAACGCCGACGGCTCCCTCGACAACAGCTTTACCGGCGCGGCCGGGCAGGGCACCGTACTCTCGGTGGCCCTGCAGTCGACGGGCGCGATCCTCATCGGCGGCTCCTTCGAGGAGTATGGCGGTGTTACGAAGCGCTACCTCGCCCGCCTGCAACCCAATGGCAGCCTCGACGCAGGCTTCCCGGCCGGTCCGACGCCCGACGCATCCGTTTCCACCATCGTACCGCTTGCAGGCGACGCCCTGTATATCGGCGGCTCCTTCGGTACGCCACGCCCGCGCCTCGCGCGCCTGCTGGCCGACGGCAGCCCCGACGCGACCTTCGTTCCCGATCCGAACCACACCCAGCCCACCGTGCTGGCCGTGGCACCGACGGCCGACGGTAAGGTCCTCATCGGCGGACTCGGCAACGGCCTTTACCGCCTCCTCACCAACGGCACGCGCGACGCCGCATTCAATGCCAACGCCGCCATCGGCGGCTACATCCAATACAGCGGCGGCACCCTCGGCGCACAATACAACGTGGCCTATGCCATCAGCGCGCTGCCCGGCGGCAGCTACATCGTAGGCGGCGAGTTCAGCCAGTACGGCGATACGGTGGTGAACGGGATCGTGCGCATCAGCGCGGCCGGCTACCGCGACGGCTCCTTCAACCGCGGCTCGGGCGCCAACAACGGGATCCTCGCGGCGGCCCCGCAGGGCGACGGCAAGCTGGTTGTGGCGGGCTACTTCACCGCGTTCAACGAGAAGACCGTCAACGGCATCACCCGCCTCCTGCCCGACGGCACCCCCGACCCGGCCTTCAACGTGAACGGGCGCGGCGTGAAATGGGACGCGGCCATGGGCGAGATCCAGGCAACGGTGGTGCAGCCCGACGGCGCCATCCTCATCGGCGGCAACATCAACCGCTACAACGGCGCCGTGGTGCGGCACCTGGCGCGCCTCCTGCCGAACGGCTACCTCGACAACTCGTTCAACCCCGGTGGCACGGGCGTTGGAGGCGGTACCGTATCGGCGATCGCCCTTCAGCCCGACGGCAAGATCCTCATCGGCGGCTCCTTCAACCAATACAACGGCCATTTCACGCGCCTCGTGGCCCGCCTGCTCCCCGACGGCTCGGTGGACCCTGCCTTCACGGCGCCCTTCTCCGGCGCCAACGCTTACGAGGTGGACGCGGTGCGGGTGCACCCCGACGGCAAGCTGGTGGTGACGGGCAACTTCGAGCTGTTCTCCTCCGGCGTACGCCGCCACGTGGTGCGCCTGCTGCCCGACGGCAGCGTCGACGCCACCTTCGGGATCGTGAACAACCGCGTGCACGGGATCGAGGTGCAGGCCGACGGCAAGCTGCTGCTGGCGGGCGAGTTCAGCCAATACAACAACACGGGCGTTTCGGCGCTGATCCGTATAAATACCGACGGGACGGTCGACCCTTCCTTTGCGGCAATGCCCGCCGGCACGCGCTTCGGCCCGGTGCTGGCACTACCCGGCGGCAAGCTGCTGGCAGTGGCCACGGGCTATTTCGGCGGCGACACAACGCGCATCCTGCGCCTCAACGCCGACGGCACGCTTGACCCCACTTTCGCGCCCGTGCTCGCGTCGCGCCCGCCGGGCTCGGCCCTCGCCAACTACCCGCTTATCCGGTTGGCGCTGCAGGCGGACGGCCCCCTGCTCGCCTACGGGCTGTTCACCCAATTGAACGGCACCGGCCGCAACCGCGTGGCGCGCATCGGCAATACGGTGGCGCCGCAACTTACCCTCGGCAACGTGACTCCGCTGACGCTCTGCGCGGGCTCCAACATCCAGGTGCCCTTCCAGCACTACGGACTGCCGGCCGGCAGCATCATTACGGTGCAGCTCTCCGATGCGTCGGGCAGCTTTGCGAGCCCGGTGGCGATCGGTAGTTCTACGGGAACGGCGCAGGGCATCATCACGGCGGGCATCCCAGCGGGTACGGCGGCAGGCACGGGCTACCGCCTGCGGCTCGTTAGCGGGGCGCTCCTGAGCGCCGACAACGGCGCCGACATCGCGATCTCCGCGGCGGCCTCGCAACCCACCTGGAACGGAGCCGTGAGCACCGACTGGAACGACGCGCGCAACTGGTGCGGCGGCGTACCCGCGGCCGGCACCGACGCGTTGATCCCTGCCGGAGCCGCACGCGTGCCGCTCGTATCGAACAACGCACAGGTGCGGCACCTCACGGTAGCCGCAGGCGCCACGCTCAGTATGAATACGGTGAGCTATATGACCCTCTTTGGCAACCTCACGGTGCAGGGCAACTTCGCGGCTTCGGGCGGACTGAACTTCCGCGGCACGACGCCGCAATCGGTGTCGGCCCTCACGGTGGCCCGCATGGAGGTCAACGGCGCGGGCGTGCAGCTCGCCGGCCCCGTAACGCTGACCGGAGCGCTGACGCTGACGCAGGGCCACATCACGCTCGGCGACCAGGACCTGACGCTCTCCGGTCCCGTCGCATTCGGCTCGCCGGCGGCCCACGTGATCACCAACGGCACGGGCGCCCTGCGGGTAACGGGTGCGAGCGGCATCTACAATTTCCCGGTGGGTGCTGCGGCCGCCACCTACAACCCGATCACGATCACCGACTATACGGGCCGCAGCTTCCGTGTGCAGGTGCGCAACAGCATCGCGCCCGCCATTACGTCGCCGCTGCGGGGCGTGAACCGCACCTGGATCGTGACGCCCTCGGCTGCTTCCGCCACGCCCGCCTCGGTGCAGCTCACCTATGCCGACGCGGAGGGCAACGCGCAGTTCGTGCCCGGGGCCGCGATGGATGGCGCCATCCACAACGGCAGCGGCTGGAACCTGCTGCCCGCGGGCGGGCTTACGGTATCGGGCACGCCGGCGCAGCGCTTCGCCACCTTTTCGACGGCGCAGTTCGGGCCGGTCGTAGTGGGCAACGCGGGCGCCATCGGGATGACGACGGCGCTCGACCCGCGTACGGTATTCGACGGCAGCGCTTCGCTGCGCCCTGCGCTCGTGCGCGGTGCTTCTACGGAACTACTCGTGCGCACACCGCAGGCTACACGGGTGACCTGGCAGCTGCTCGACGCGGGCGGCGCGGTGCTCCGGACCTTTGAGCAGGTGCTGCGCCCCGGCGACAACCGCCACCCCCTCGCCACCGGCGCCCTTCCCGCGGGTGTGTACGGCCTTGTAGGCACCACGTCGAAAGGACAACGCATCGTGCTCCGGCTCGTAAAGCAATAAGGAGAACGGAACGATGAATGCCCCCGGTTCCGGGGGCATTTTTGTTCCGTTCCGGTGGCGACGGACGGATCAAAGGAGCCGTTTGGTGAAGGTCCGTTTCGGCAGCATGCCGGGTTTCCGGCAGGAAACCGGGCCCGCTAAACCCCTGTGCCCCTGCCCGTTACAAACTTTTACAGGCCGTTTACGGGTTTTTTACACCGGAACGGCTTCGGGCCCGTCGAAGCCGGATACCTTCATCCTATTGTTTGACCCGCTCACTTTTCAATCATGAAGATCCATCACCTTGCAATGTCGCTCTTGTTCGTAGGTGCGGTTGCCTGCACCGAAGCGCCCGACGCCACCCGGCCATCCGGGCCAGCCGCCAGCCCGCAACGGCAGGCCGGAGCCGAAGCAGCCGAACCGCTCCTCGTTTTCCGATCCGCCGACGGCGGACACACCTGGCAGGACATCAGCAAAGGGCTGCCCCGGTCCGTGAAGCGGGGTTATGGAATGGGAAAGAACGTGTCGTTTGCGGATGCGGACGGGCTTTACCTCACCGACGGCCAGCGGCTCTATCACAGCAACCCGGCTGCCGCGAACCCGCTTTGGACCGAAGCGCCCCTCCCCAGCCGGGAGGCCAGCATCAGCGCCGGCAGGACCGGTGTGCTTGCCTACACGTTCGGGGGTAGCCTGTTCCGGAAAGCGGGCGGGTCGGAAAAGTGGTTGCCGGTGTATACCAATTTCGGGCAGAAAACGGTACGCACCGTGTTCGAGTCTGCCGCCGGCCCCGTTTTTATCGGCACCGACAGCGGCCTTTTCAAGTCGGGCGATGCCGGGAAGACCTGGAAGCAGGTGCATCCCGCCGGGCTGGTATGGAAAATAGCGGAATCGAACGGGGTGCTCCTGGCCCTCAACAACCAAGGGATCATCCGGTCGACCGACGGGGGGGAGCACTGGGCATTCGCAGTGTACGAGCACCGGAGGGGTTTCGTGATCGCCGGTATCGATGGCGGCTTTGCCGTCGGCCTCGACCGCACGGCGAAGGAGCGGCGGAGCCTGCGCACGTCTTTCGACGGCGGAGCCACCTGGGAGCATATCGACGCCGGGCTGCCCGCGGACGCCAGCACCGCCTCCGTGGTGCAGGTGGGCGTGCGCTTCTTTTGCAGTCAGGCGGCCGGCGTGTTCGGGTCCGCCGACAAGGGAAAGACGTGGCAGCTGCTGCTTCCGTCGATCAACGACAAGATCTTCCAGCTGCATGTTTCGGGCAAGGTGCTCTATGCGGTTCCCCGGACAAGGGGCTGCTAGGGGCGCCGGGTGCTGTTGCCTCGCGGGGGAAATCGTGCGGCGCCAGGCAAGCGCGGGCAGCCGCTCCTGCCGGGCAGGTGATGCAGGTTCGCGCCCCCTGCCTGACCGGAAAGCGCCAGGGGCTATGAAGAGACAGCCATTCCTGATAAGGGCGTTCCTGCCTGGGGAGCGTCCTTTTGCATGTTGGGTGTACCCGCGGGTCGGAAGCCGGAAGCGCGTGTGCGGAAGGGGCGCTGAATGGGTTTTGGGGCCAAACAGGATTCCGGCTGCGCGTGCCTGTTTGCTCCGCGGGGAGAACTTTGTTGGCGTTTGCTGGTTCCGTCCGGACCTCGTCCGGGGAGCACGGGAGCGCGTTCGTCAGCGTTGCGGAGCCTGTCCGCTTCTCCCTGTCGCGGCCCGGCCTGCGGGCGGGACGGCATCGAGGGATTGTACCACGAGCCTCGGGATCGACAAAGCCGGTGATGCCCGCTTGTATCTGCTTACTCCTGGCTGAAGAGAAAGCGCGGATAAATGTTTCCTCCCTGCTTTATGGCGGGAACCCGTCTGAATGGACCTGCTTTGCGCAGGTGAGTTGCGTATTTTTAAGTGTTGGGCGCCACCTGCCTTCCTTAGGTCGAAGTTTGGCCAGCCTCACTAAAGTGGCTTCAGTTTTTCGGATCATTTCCTTAATTCGACTCTTGTGATACCAGCTTCGTAGCGCATTTTGACGAAACTAGTCGCCGCCCGATACCTGCTTCGCATCAAGTAACTCGGCGAATACTTTGGCGACAGTTTCCACAAGAGCTCCGCGCGGCCTCTTCGCTAGAGTAGTTCGCCGTGACCGGGACGCGACGACTTTCGAACTGACTTTGCCGTAGCCGGACGAGGCCGCGCTTCCGGAGCGGGCAGCTCGCTTATAGCTTCGTAGCAATCGGCGTGACAGCTACAATCACTCTGATCGATCTGGGGGATTTGTCTCCCGAAAGTCCGGCGGCGCATAACAGGGGCTGTTGCGCTATGGCCTCTCGAAAATCGTTATAGTTCGTAACTTGTTCCTCGGCCACAGCGCAAAGCCCTGGTCGTTATGGCAATTGTAAACAACCGCAAATGAGTAATAAGGTAAGCCTTTCTTTCACTCTGGCTTTGATGTTGCCAATTGCGTCCTTTGCCCAATCGGTCAACACCAAGTTTTTAATTGATACGACCATCAGTATCATGAAAAGTGTATCAATAAGCACCGATACCGTGGATTGGACGGAGCGGAAAAACCAGATGTTGCAGCGTACTACAGGAGGTGATGATTCGACTGACCTTCAAAATGCATTCGGGTTTTTGTACCAGTCATTGAACGATGCTCATGGTGCCTTACGGTATAAGAATAAGCGCTATGGGTGGTCGCCAGCGATGCCACCGGTTGATGATTCCCTTGAAAATGAATTTAAGAAAGGGGATTTTGTGAAAACACAATTCCTCTCTGATAAAATTGGCTATTTGCGCATCCCTTCCATGGCCCATGAATTTAGGGATTCGCTCGTAAAGCATTTGAACGACAGTTTATGCTATTTGCTCAACCGGAAAATCAAAGGGTTGGTGATAGACTTACGGCTTAACGGCGGGGGCTCTATGACACCCATGATTTTAGGCGTGCAACAATTGCTAGGTGAAGGAACCGTTGCCGGTTTTACTACAAACCAAGGAAGGGTTATCGTTCACCTAACGAAAAATGGGATTTATTACGACAGCAGTCAAAAGTTGAGTTTTAAGCCTACATGCGTGACCGATGCCTCTCGTTTGCCTGTTGTGCTGTTAACCAGTTTTGAGACCGCAAGCTCGGGCGAATGTCTCTTGATCAGTTTTGTAGGAAGACCCAATACGTTGGTTATCGGTATACCAACACAAGGCATGACCAGCGCTCTTTCCTGGATGAAAGTCTCCGAGGAAGCCAGAATAGGTGTTGCAACAGCTTATGTAAATGATAGAAGTGGGAAGGTCTACAAAGGGGCATTGCAGCCAGATTTGTACATCAATACCGTTAACAAGATGAACGATATTCAGCACGACCCGAAAGTTTTGGCGGCAGTGCGATGGTTGAAAACCCAGTAAGACCTCTTTGTCAAAAAATGCCACCAACAATGTATTGCTGCAAGTGTGGCTGTAATGCTACTATGTGGCTGACGAATAGTACGGCATCTTATTATCTTTATTCAACTGCACTGCTGCCAATACCACACCTGACAGCAATGCTTCAACGTTATGCGCCATCAGTCCCTGCTCCGATTTGGCATTGCGTGCCCAGGGTTTAGCATCTCTAAATTGCATTCATGACAGTACGCCGAATATGTTTCAAGAAAATTGATAAAATAATTGCGGACATAAACAAGTATAAAATCGACCCGTCTTTTTCTGAAGAGGTAGAGAAACGAGACTTGCGTTCAGTCCCTATAAGATTAACTGATAATAAGCTTCTCGAAATTTTCTCCACCTTAATTGCATTTAGTGGACAGGCAAAATCTGATAGAGTACGAGAAGTTTTAGATACCGGAATATTTAGAAAAATGTTTGCAAGATTTGATGTCGCCCAAGTTGCTTTAATGAATCCTTGCGACTTGGTAGATATGTATTGGGATAAGGTGAGTCCAATTCGATATCAGACTAAAATTTTTCAGATAGTGATGTTTGCAAGGCGCATTAGAAAAAATAGGGTCACTTTGTGAGTTTCTCACAACTTCTAAAATCCCAGTTAGACTACAATCAAAAGATGACATTGATGCCTTTTGGAAAGCATTTGATGCGCTTCAAGCAACCATGAAAGTAGCGCGAGTGTCATATTTAAAGGAGACTACAACACTGTTACATTATTTACTTGATACGGGGTTCGATTGTGTAAAGCCAGACTCAGTAGTTATGAAAGTTGCAAAGAAGATTGGAATTGTAGAAAGTGAAACCGGCGACAGGAACTTCCGAGCAGCAGTTCGGTTCGTGCAAGAGTACTGTCTTGAAAGACAATTGCGTCCGGCAGTTGTTGACTTGTATTTTCTAATCTATGGTGGACAGGAAGAAGCGAGAAAGTTTGTACGACCTAGATTTTACGAACGCCTTAATTGAGTTGACTCGACAAGTGGTGGGATAGTCCTAGCAAAGTCATTTTGGCGGGCGTCTTGATTCGGCCTGACTCCTCTGATTGACGGCGTACAACATGGGCTATTGCGCTAGCCTAGGTCGCTCATAATTAATAACTTCACGACGGTTCGCCGGCCACAGCATCAAGCCCTGGCCGTTAGCGGCAACCTTACTGCGTATGACAAAAGAATTCAACTATTCTGTTTTTATCTTACTCGCTGTTCTCTTATTCTTACTGCTCCGACATCCCTTGGAGATGCTCATCAATAATTTTTCGGCAGATGCTGTTCGTAACGAGCTTTTATCAGGCACCTTAACAAGACTGCTCATATGTGGCGGGTTGCTTTCATTTATGTACAAAAAAGGCTTTTTCACGTTCAATGGTTTAGCGCCTGTTTTCACCATGAGCAATATTTGGCTTTTGATAATTCCGGTTTTTGTTACCGCATTGATGGCATTGTCCAATATAAAAACCTTCAATCAAACGAAAGCTTCAATGTTGCTTCTTTATGGATTTAATGCTGCTGTGACGGGAGTGCTTGAAGAATTCACCATAAGAGGAGCGGTCTTACCACTGATGCTTAAACACTTTTCGAAAAGTAAACATGCTTTCTTCAAAGCAATGCTTCTTTCTTCGCTACTTTTCGGCACCGCACATTTTATTGGTCTGGTTCGACATCCGGATAATTTTTCGGGCATTCTATCTCAGGTAATTTTTGCGATTGGTATCGGTTTCTTTCTGGCGGCACTGTTGTTCAGAACACAAAATATTGTTGCACCCATCATTGTTCATTTTTTAATAAACATTACGGGAGGCGCATATCGGCTGAAAGAAAATGGCAATAACGATACTTCCGCTTCTGAAGCTATTGGCTTGTCCGACTATATACCAGTGCTGGTTCTTTCTTTTGTCTTAGTATTTGTCGGCATCTACCTGGTGCGCAAAATTGAAAAAGAACAGTGGCTTAAGAGAATTTCATTTATCAAGCTATGAAAAGATTTGGAAAAGCACATGCCACTAACAGCGTATTGTTGCAATAGCGGCTGAAGAATAGGTGTTGCGCATTGGAATATTATTGAACTTTAGTAACAAAAAATAAGCTGAAGAATACGGACTTCCGCTAGTGCAGAAATACCCGAGCCGTTATGCGCAACCGTCTAGCACGTCGCTAAAGAATTCAAGCCACTCTCGCTAATGCTAGCTGGCATTTTACATTTGGACATGAACTTCATAGAGATATTCAAGGTAGATGGTGCTAGTCATGACTACGCAATCACGAAAGGAAAGCTTGTAGCAATTGTGGAAGGTTCTTTCTCAGCCTACGACGTTGAGAATGGTAATGTTTTGTTCAGGGGAAAAGCCGGAGACTCAGTGTCATTATGTGTTGTGGGCGAACACATCGTCACGCAAAGCATGTCGGAAGGGAAAACAATTGTCTATGAAGCGGAGCGTCTCGAGCTTGTTAAACGTCTCGCTTACCTTACAGCCGTCAATCAATCTGCATACCGCCATTATTTCACGGACAATTTCTTTTATCCCATTTGTCGGTCGGAGAATGGGATGGTGCACGGTAAAGTTTCACGAACAACCTTTGAGCTGGTGAACGAGTGCCCCGTGGCTTCCGGGATCAATGGAATCTTCCACACACTCAATGATGAGTATTTTATTTCTATCGACAACGCGCGGATCACCTGTCATCATTTCGAAAATTTGGAAATCCTCTGGGATTTTTCAGCTGATGTGCATCTTGGAGTCTCTGACGCGAACATTGAACGGAACATAATTCAAGTAGCGGATAAAGTTTTCTTTTACGCCTATGCATCTGACGGGTCGATAGCGTCAACCTTTTGTTTGGAGTGGGGTACAGGCCGCCCTTTAGGCAGATACGATCGGTTTGGAGGAATGATGGAGCACTTTGATGGGAAGCTACTATCACCTTATGGACAAAAGGTGTCTGAATTGACCATAAAGAACGGATCATTTAACGAACACAGTTTAGCGCACGATCTGGATGCAACCGGGCTAAAGGTCGCATATGGCAGGTATAGCATAGCCGGCAACAAACTGTTCTTTATTAGCGGCACCGCGATGCCTACTGGTATAATCGGGGTAATAGATTTGGACAACTGGAAGCTGATAGGGAAGGTCGACTATGGAAGCAAGGTCTTAGTAGAATCATTCGGAGTCTTTGATGATAAGCTTGTAACACTTTTGTCTGACAACAGCATTCACGTACACCGATTCGAAAATTGAGGCGGCCCGTAGGAGCGGCGCACAACATCGGCTGTTACGTTCTGGCCCCCGATCAGTCACTATAGTTCTTAACTTCATCCTCGGCCACAGCGCAAAGCGCTGGTCGTTAGTCGCCACTGCAACACTCCGTTAGTTCAAAATGAATTTGGTGAAAGTTTGTGTATCCATAGGAGCACTTCTGCTCTGGATGCTGGGCGTTTTGGGGCAAAACCTTGCTGATCCTATCGACACGATATACATCCCATTCCATCCTAAGAACGTAACCTTAACAAAGACTGCGCGACAGAGGCTAGACAGTCTTGCAACAGTAATCAAGAATAATAAAGATGTTGGTGTCCACGTTTCGGCATCCTATGCTGACTTGTGTTCCAGTTGCGGTGTAAGGGCAATGAAAACAACCGGGAGGGTAATACTATACCTTTTGAAAAGCGGCTTAGATGAAAATCATGTTCATCCGACAAGCTTCCTGAATGGAGAAACAAATAGCGTTAGGGTCATAACCGGGAAGTGGATTCGGCTGCCACCGCCTATGCCACATCCCGGGTTGACACAACGGCGCAAATCCTAGATCATTATTCTTCACGATTGCGGCTAACATGGGCCGTTGCGCAATGGCCTCTCATCGGTCATTATTGTTCGTACATTCATGCTGGGCCACAGCGCAAAGCGCTGTCCGTTAGCGGCAAGCGGTAACAGCCCTTTAAGTTCAAGAGTATGGGACTTGATTTAGCACATTACATTCCCGTGAAATCCGGCGATCCTTTTGATGGGTACGAACTCATTGAGCAAGGCTATTTTGATGCGAATCCCGAATTATTTGCTCAGCTGAGGGACTATGTTGACAATAAATCGGACGGTATCTGGTATCTCTATCATCGGGAACTTGGAGAGCAGCGCAAAGGGATGGAGCGGAAGTTTTATCGGCGGTTTAAGCCTGGTTATTATTTAGAGCGGAAGTGGGTGGAAGAAGCATTTACGTACTTGGAAAGCGACCATTTGGCTACCCTCGAAGAACTCAAGACCAACTTTAAAGCTAACTTCATTGACAATTTTCAAGAAGGGAAGAGCGTCTTTTATGTCAGCTACTGACTGGCCTGCCGCTAACAGGGGCCGTTAAGCTAGGCTGCCGTCATAAAGTTGTAAATTCACTATGATCGACGCCTGGCGCAAAGCCCTGGTCGTTGTGCGCGATCCGAAGCAGTCCTATGTGGGATAACCTTAAAGTATACAGGAACTTAGAAAAAAGCGAAACTACCCCGACCTTTAAAAAGTTCGGGAGGAAGCTACAGTCGTTACTCGAAACTTATGAGCTAGAACAGACGTCCTCTGTCATAAAGCTATCTCGCAAGATTAATGGGCTTGAGCAAGCCGTTTTTATTGAGAGAAAACACGCCAATTCGATGGAGGTAAAGACGTCTGTCAAGCCGACCGACTTTTACCGGCGGCACAAGTTTACCATGCTAAACATCGTGACGCTTGGTGACATAATGAATAACTTCCGGCGGTCTTCCTATCCGTTGACGCAGGAGTGGGAAATGTTGGCTGAGTTTCTGGCAATAAAGATCAAAGACGAAGTAGAAAAGTACTTTGCCCAGTACGACTCTTTTGAAAAGATCATCGAGAATGCTTCTGTGCTTGAGCGTCGTACAGGGCTGCTTGAGAATGTATATGAGCTTCTCATTTACGCTGCTATTAAGACGAGGCAGGCCTCACTTTTACAAGAGTATCTTTCAAAGAAGTTGAGTCGCCCAGTCATGCGAATCAGCCATAGCGAGTACTTGAAACCAATAAAGGAAATAGATGAAGTAGCTTTTCTGCAAAGAATTCAATCGTTGTTATCGAATTCTGACTTTCAAGGAATAGATAACGAAGTAAGCAGTGCAGCCGATTAAGCTTCGGGACTAATTCGAGAGGACTGCGCAAAACATGGAGGGCTGCGCTAGCCCCGGTCATTTGAACCAAAATCATTTCCTAAATTCAGGGGCCACTGCAAAGCCCTGGCCGTTGGCCGCAATTAAAAAGCTTTTATGGGAATAGTCTGTTACCTGATGCCTGTTGCAGATAACGTGTTGCAGCGCGTTCTGGAAGGGAAAGAAACGATCGATGCTACGATCGACAGGATACATGAAGTGGACTGGAATAGAGCCTTCTATATAGCTAACGGCACCATTGAAGACTGCTACAAAGAAGCAGGTCCTATTTACAGTATTGACAAGGCATGGGCTATTCTCCAATATGCGCTATACCCAGAACATGACAGTAATCCCGGTCATCCTTTATCGAAAGCTATCGCCATTCAAAGCTCACTTTTGGAAAGCGACAGAGAAGCAGGCTATTTATGGTCTTCAGAGGTCAAAGAGGTGTGGGAAGCATTAAAAAAGGTATCGGCTAATACGTTGATCGAAAACCTGAACGTACCAACCGAAAGCTATTTCTATGGAAAGTATAAAAGCGAGGAAGAGAAGGTAGACAATATTTCATACGCCCTTATGAAGTTTTCCAATTTGCTGTTACCCTACTATTTCGCCCAACTGGAAAATAAGGGCTTGATTATCTACATGGCATAAATACGGATCATGCACCTCGCAGACTCCCGTTCGAATGGGGCAACAGGCCAACTCCACACAAAATGAGCGAGTGCGCTATGGCGGGTCGCTCATAGTAAAGTCATACTTTTAAATCGTACGGCAGCGGCCAGCCGGGTCCGCTGCCCGCCATGACGCGAACCTCATGAAACTCTGGGATTACTTTAGACGCAAAAGCCGGAATCCTGAACGGATGGCGGAGCCGCCGGCCGGGGTCGAGCCCGGGCCGGGTGGCTTCGAGTTCCTGCTCAAAGGCGACGTAGATCTGCCGGAAAGCCAGTTTCGCGACATTGCCCTGCCCGGATCACCCGGGGTTACCGAGATCGAGCGGGAAGGATGGACCTACTACAAAGTGGGTGACGTTGAATGTACGTTCTCGATCGAGGAGCCTGGAATACAAATGACCTTTGACGCAAAGACTACTTTGGCCGATGCCCGGGCCATTGCAGAACAAGTGCTTCAACGCTTTCGTAGCAGCGGCCGGGACGTGGAGCTCGTGATCCTGGATAACACCAAGGTCTACCGGTCATCCTGAGCGGCTGTTTGCGTTAAATGATCATCAGGAAAGGGTGAAAAGGTCGGCCGCAGGCGGCCGCGAAGCACGAAGGCGCTCCTGAAGCTTCGGGAGCCACTACGGAGCGACGTAGAAAAACAATTCTGTTCTTTCCACTTTTCGTCGTGCCTCCGTGCCGTCGTGTCTTCGTGAGAAGGGCGTCAGCCCCACTCCCCGCGCTTGCGCGGTCCGATGAGCAGTGATCGAATACGTCAAACAACCTCCAGGGCAGGGCGCGTCACATCGGCTGTTGTGCTATCGCCCCCGAACCTACCTCCTTCTCGGCCACCCGGCAAGACCTGCCGGATCAGGCGAGGAGCCTGCCGCGCAACAGCACTCGCCTTAACAAGGAACCGGGCGAACCCGGACCCCCCGAAGAATGAAACCCTTCTCGGGTAAAAAGGGAATAATTTTCCAAGTCGTAGCCCGCAGCAGCGCGCAACGATCAAAAGCATCAACCATGAACCGGAGCCCCGAACCTGGAACCCCATCGACACTACCGTTCTCATTGAAAAGCGGCCTGCTGGGCTGCTGCTTTCTGTTCGGGGCAGCCGCTGCAGCAGGGCAGGCCAACAGCCCGGCCCCCAAGGCGGTGGCCCCTGCCGCGAACCAGGAACAAGGGGCACGCAGCAATGATCAGGAGCAACCCCAGGCCGAGGTCTCGCCAAAGGAGGCGCGCGCCTTCACCCGGCGCGGCTGGGTAGGGTATCGTGACTTCGGCGCCCGGGGAGACGGCACCACCGATGATAGCGAAGCCATTGTCGCTGCCCATGCGTTCGCCAACCAGCACGGACTGCCGGTGAAGGCAGACAACCGGGCTACTTACTACATCGGCGGCCGGGAGCGCACTGCCGTGATCCGTACAAATACGGACTTCGGAACGGCGGCCTTCATCATCGACGATACCGAAGTGCAGAACCGGAACGCACCCGTGTTCCTGGTCGGCTCCGGGCGGCAGCCCTTTCCGCTGAAGGGCATATCGTCGCTCCGGCGCAACCAGGAAAAGATCGACGCCTCCCTGCCCGGTCCCTGCCTCATCACGGTTACCGATACTTCGGTGAAGCGCTACATCCGGGCCGGGTTGAATCAGAACAACGGGGCGGCGCAGACGGATATCTTCCTTGCCGATAGGGCCGGGGCCGTGGATCGGAACGCCCCGATCATCTGGGACTTCGACCGGATCACGGAGATCACGGCGCTTCCCGTAGACGAGCAGCCGCTCACCATCACCGGGGGGCGGTTCACCACCATCGCCAACAGGGCCGAATCGAAGTATACTTATTACAGCCGCAACATCGCCATCCGGCGCTCCAATGTGGTGGTGAACGGGCTCGAGCACCGCATCACCGGCGAGGGCGACCAGGGCGCGCCCTACGGCGGCTTCCTTAATATCCAGGACTGCGCGAACGTAACGGTCCGGAATACGCTCCTCACCGGCCACAAAACCTACAGTACCATCGGTGCGGCAGGCAAGCCCGTGTCGATGGGCTCGTACGACATTTCCGCCAACCGGGCGCTGAACGTGTCGTTCATCAACTGCCGCCAGACCAACGATATCGACGACCGCACGTACTGGGGGATCATGGGCTCCAACTACTGCAAGAACATGGTGTACGACAGTTGTGTCTTTTCGCGCTTCGATGCCCACATGGGGGTGGCCAATGCCACCATCCGCAACTCGACGCTGGGGCACATGGGCATCAACGCCATCGGCAGCGGCACCCTGACGGTGGAGCACAGTACGATCCGCGGCACGCACCTCGTTAACCTGCGCTCCGACTACGGCAGCACCTGGCAGGGTGCCTTCGTGATCCGCAACTGCGTGTTCGTGCCGGCGGGCGGCCGGCCCGTCAGCCCTTCGCTGATCGGCGGGGCGTATTCGGGCCAGCACAACTTCGGGTACACCTGCTACATGCCCGAGCGGATCGTGATCGAGAACCTTCGGATCGAGGATGCCCAACACCCGGAGCAATACCGGGGACCTGCCGTGTTCGCGAACTTCAATCCCGAGATGACCGACGAATCCTACCAGCAGAAGTTCCCTTACGTCGTCACCAAAGAAGTGGTGCTCCGGAACGTCACCAGCGCCAGCGGCATGACGTTGCGCGTCAGCGACAATACGTACCTGTTCCGGAATGTGAAGTTGAATATTCAGTGAGGTACTGCAGGAAGTGTCGTTTACCTTGATTGCTGAGGAAGCTGTAGCTGCTGCACCAACATCCGGGACAAGGCTCTTTGCCGGCAGGGTCAATAATGAACGGGTGTTCCTGGCCGACAGTGATGAATAAAGGCTGTTGCGCCAGGGCGTTCGAACACTTTGAAAGTGTCGTACATTCACTGTCGCCACAGCGCAAAGTCCTGGTCGTTGTGCACCTTTATGGTATGAAAGTCCGAAGACTGGATATTGCAAAATCACTACTGGCCGGTATCGGCCTTGGCCTCTTTTTACTTTTGTTTGGCTACATCGGTGTCTTTATCGCAATGGTGATGGCGCTTATCTCAGTCGGGCTTTTGATAAGCAGTATCTGGCTTGGAAGAAAAGCCATTATCTGGGGACTGGCAGGCTTAGTTCCGTTTCTGATGCTATGGGCTTACATCAGACTTTAAGCGGCACAAGCTGTTTCCGCGGTGCACACTATCAGCGGTTGCGCTATGGCTTTCGGCATTCATTGTAGTTCGTACATTTAACGTGCGCCAACCAAACGCCAACTTATCCCTATTATGCTTCGCTATGCAATCCTCTTTGCGCCAGTAGTTTTTCTCTCCGGAGGCGTTGCCGCACAGGAGCGCTTCCATCAGAACCTGGAAGACGCTACCCGACGCGTGCAATCAGTGCTTCATGACACGGTCCGCATTAAAGGCACACGGCCGGTTCGCGACACGGCTGCCGCCATTGCCCTTGCCGAGTCGGTGCTGTTCAAAACGTACGGACAAAAGGAGATCTTGCGCCAGCGTCCTTACGACATCTTCCTCGTTTCTGGCGCCTGGTACATCTGCGGGACCATCCCAAAGGGTATGCGCGGCGGGACATTCGAGTGTATCGTAAAGGCCTCGGACGGCGCGATCCTGCAGGTGACGCACAGCAGGTAGCGGTGGCAATGCATTTCGGAGTGGTTGGGTAATGGCTTGCAACCCTGGTATGCGCTGCTGTACATTTAATGCCGGCTACGGCCTCATGCCCGGTAGTTACCTGCTCGAACAAAAGCACTTATACTTATGAGAACCGAAATACTTACCCTCTGTATGACCCTGATCACATGCGCCGGGAACGCACAGTCTGAAACAGCGCTGATCAAACAGAAGTGGATCCTGGTTAGTGCTACGGCTGATGTATCCACCGACCTCAACAACAGGGGGACAGCGTCGACCGATCTGTTTGCCCAGTATCCTCCCTGCTCAACAGACGACATTTACCACTTCAAGGATAAGGGCGTTTTCATCAACGACGAGAACAAAGAGATCTGCCAGCTGCCGAAAACCTACACCGGTAGTTGGAGCATAAAAAACAACGACTCAATAAGGATCAACTTCGGCCGCCAGAACCTCATCATGACGTTCAAAATGGTACGTGTCTCGAAAACCGATATGCTGTTAAGAACGCGGCAGTCACTCAAATCCGGTGCTGCCGATGTACTCTATTCGTTTAGAAGAATCGACTGATTCCTGAAATCTCCTGAATCTTGCTGTTGTCGCTAGTGTTAGGTTACCTGTATAAAAGACGTGTCTTACGACGGCCGAAGGCCGACGTCATTGCGAGCGAAGCGAAGCAATCTCCAGCACCTTCGGAGTGCTCCCAACGTGGCTTCCTCTTAGAGCCCCTCTGCGTAACGCAGGGATTGCTTCTCCGCCAGCTGGCGGATCGCAATGACCTCGTCGCCGAACAACGTGCCCTCGTATCAAGCTTAACGTGACACTAGTACAGGTTTTGCCATCATTATCTAATCAAGGCGCATCAGGACCATCAGGAACAAGGAAGGTCTTAGCCGGCTTTGTGACGCTTCGAGGCAATCCTTAGCGCTCGCCACGGCTCTTAAAGTTGCGGAGTTGTATGTTCCGGTGTTCTGTCAATCGTAAAACCAGCACCTATTTCTTCGCGGATTAAAGCAAATGGTCCGTTGGGGTTTACCCTACGCCAGTGCGTTGACCGCGCGTGGCCAGGCCGTTCACTTATTTCTAATTTTCGGTGCGCTATATGCCGCCCCTGTGTTAATATTAAGGTGTCCACAAATCACCCTTTATGCGAAGCAATCTCCTGTTACTGTTGCTGTGCCTGCTGACGCTGCAGCTCTCCGCCCAACCCAGGACCGTGACCATCCGCGGCATTGTGCAGGACCCTACCCTGGATTCCATCGTGCTGATCCACCCCGGGGATGCCGCGCTCTCGAAGTGGGAGCATACGACGCTGCCCGTAGTGAACGGCGCTTTCGCTACATCTATCCCGATCCCGTTCCCGTCGGAGCTCAGTATCCGGCAGCGGAACCGGGTCTACGGCAAGCTGTTCGTTTCCGGCGATGCGGTGATCCGTATCGACAGCGCCCGGGCACCGCAGCTCACCGGCTCCCCCGAGCAGGACGAATATGAAAAAGCGTTCCTGCCCTTTTTCGCCACCAGCGACCGGTTCCGGGATTCGATGAGCGAGGTGTTTACCGGTCATTACCGGAAGTGGGGCAGCGACTTCCCGAAAGCCGTGCAGGACAGCCTCACGCTTTTGCTGCAGCAGTTTTACACGGACAAGGCCGCCTTGCTGGCGGAGTACATCCGGCAACATCCCGATTCCTACGTCGCTTTATGGAATATCGATCACCTGATCCTGAATACGCCGGCGCATCAATACGCCGATCTTGGAAAACTGCTTTCTTTATTTTCCCCTGCGCTGCAGCAAGGCTCTTTTCTCCCTGTGTTACGGGAGCGGTTGAAGGGTGCTGCCCGGATGCAGACCGGCCAGCCCTTTCCCGAGGACTTCTTCAAGGGACAGGAGGCCGTGCAACGCAAGCTCGCGAAAGAGAATAAGTACTACCTGGTAGACTTCTGGCATAGCCGCTGCGCGCCTTGCCTCCGCGAGTTCCCGAACCTGAAGGCGCTCCATAGCCGCTTCCGCGGAAAAGGATTCGACATTGTATCCATTTCTGTAGACAAGCAACAGGATGAGGGCCTGTATGCCGCGACGGTACGGAAGCATGCCCTTCCGTGGAATCAGGTCTGGGACCGCAACGGCGCCAATGCCGACCGGTACAATATTCATGCGTTCCCGACCTATGTGCTGGTAGACAAGAGCGGCAAGATCATCAACCCGGATATCCGCCCCGCCCAACTGGAGACCTTCCTGCAGGAGCATTTGTGATGTGGTCCCGTCAGTTGTAGAAATACGTGGTGCGGCTAATCGTGACAACGATCGACCATAAGGCGCAGCCCCTTGATTCCTGTAGTAGCGCAACCACTAAAACGTTCGCTCATGAAATACCTTCTTTTGCTGCTGCTCCCCCTGCAGCTGCTCGCCCAGGAGCGGGCCGTACTCTTACGGAACGTGAACGTCGTGGATGTGGAAACCGGCACCGTGCGCACGGGGCAGCACGTACTGGTCTCCGGCAACCGCATCGAGCGGATCACATCGAAAGCGATCACGCGTAAGGGCGCCAGGGTGGTGGACGGCAGCGGCAAGTTTCTCATCCCCGGGCTGTGGGACATGCACGTGCACGTGTTCAACAATATCTCCGGCCTGCCGCCCAACGAATACTACCATCCCCTCTTCCTGGCCAACGGGGTTACCTCCGTTCGGGAGATGTGGACGAAGCCTGGATCCCTGCACCACGTGCGTCGCTGGCGCAGCGAGTCGGCCACGGGTTCACGGCCGGTGCCGCGCTATGCGAGTGTGGGCACGCTCGTAGATGGCGTGCCGGCCACCTGGCCCAACTCCGACACCGTGCGTACGGCCGCGGAGGCACGCGCGCTGGTGCGCGAAGTGAAGGCCTCCGGTGTCGACTTCTTCAAAGTGTACGGGCAGCTCTCCCGCGAAACCTACGCGGCCATCGCCGACGAATGCCGGAAGCTGAACTTTCCCTTCGCCGGCCACGTGCCTGAGGGCATGACCATGGCGGAAGCCTCGGCCGCCGGCCAGCGCAGCCAGGAGCACCTGGGCTACTGGGCCATGTTTGCCGAGCTGTCGGACCAGCAGCAAAAGTTCCGGGGACTGAAGCCTTCCGAGCTCACGCCGGCACTCCGTATCGAATTACTACAATCCGTGAGTGCACAGAAAGCGTCCGCGCTGGCAGCCGTCCTCAACCGCAACCGGACGGCCTTTTGTCCCACCATCGTCCAGTTCCGCGCCACGGTGTTGGGCGATGATCCGTCGATCCGGGAGGATGGGCGGCTCCAGTTCACCGATTCTATGGACCGGGCCGACTGGACCGAATTTGCCCGGCGCTTTACTCCGGGCAACCGCACCCTCCGGGAGGCGCGTTTCCGGAAAAGCCTCGACGTGGTGCGGATGCTGCACGAGAACGGGGTGCTAGTGCTCGCAGGCACCGACCTGGGCAACCCCTTCGTGTATGCCGGCTCCAGCCTGCACGATGAATTGTCGCTTTTCGTTGAGGCAGGCCTGTCTCCGCTGGCAGCCCTGCAAACCGCTACCCTGAATGCCGCCCGCTTTCTCGGCAAGGAGCGGGAAATCGGCACGGTGACGCAAGGCAAGCTGGCCGACCTCGTGTTGCTGGAGGCAAACCCGCTCGCCGACATCGCGAACGCCCGGAAGATCCATGCCGTGGTGATGAACGGGAAGCTGTTGACGCGTGCCGATCTGGATGCCTTGCAGCAGGATGCGAAAGCGCAGATCCGCGCTTTGGGCCAGGGGGTGCAAAGCGGCGCGACGGGTCGTTAAGTCGATCGTGCTATCAAGAAAAGTCCCTTGTGATCCTGTAGGTGCCTGGTAGATGCCAAGGGGCTATGTATTGTCTGAGAGTGCCTCGTATTCCCCTGCTTCTTTCCGAACAACCCGTTCAGCAACGCCCTTCCCGCATTTCCAATTTCGTGTGTACCGGCAGCTCCTGAAAACCGGTAAGCGAAGCCGGTGCGCTGCGAAGACCGATCGTTCCCCGGGTAAGGCATACCCAAATAACAAAAGGGCTTCCCACTGCGGAAGCCCTTTTTGATTTTTGACTTTTGCATTGACCGGATCAGGAAGCCGCCGGCGCCTTCGCCGCGGCCACACCCTTGCGGCGGGCGAGCGTTTCCGCCACTTCCTCCGTGACCTGGTTGACGCCGGCCACGATGCCGAGCCAGGGCTCGGCGCCGCCGGTGTAGTGATAGGCGCTCTCCAGCCCCTTCATAAGGGCGGTGTAGGCTTTGGCGGCGTCGCGGCGCAGGAGCACGAGTGCGTCGGCGTCGGGGCCATTCATTTCGTCGTCGGTGCGTGACTCCTGAAGCTCCCGGAATTTGCTGTTGGCTTCGGTAAGTGCGTTGAGCAGCCCGTTGAGGCCGAGGAGGCGGAGCGCGTCGGCAAGGTCGGGGCGGGCGCGGAGGTCGCGCACGAGGTTCTCGACCAGCGTGGTGGCCTTGCTGTAGTTGGCGGTGGTGAGCTCGGTGGCGCTGCCATAGGGCTTGAGGCCTTCGAGCAGGAGGTTGGCGGCGGCGGCCTGCGCTTCGTTCTCACTGTAGGTGTACCCCGTGCACAACGTGAAGAGGCCCACGGTGTAGCGGTCGCGGAGGGCGTCGGCGGCCTGCAGGTCGTCGGTATAGCGGGAGAAGGGCGCCTTTTGGATGAGGGCGTCCATCCCCTCGGTGTGCTCCCGGAACGTGTCGAGCGCGGCGGCGAAGGGAGCGGGGAAGGGATCGGAAGAAACGATGCGGGCGAGGAGGCGTTTGTTGAAGGCGACGGCCTCTGCGTTGTGGAGGTCGCGCGTCTCGATGCGTACTAGCATGGGCAATCAGTTTAGAAGAAAAAGGTAAAAACGGGGTCCGTTTTCGACCAAGCCTTGCCGTGAATTTTTTGTGTAAAGCGACTTTGACCCGGTGAGGGCTGCTTTTTACGCAGAATATGAATTTTTATAAGTGGTTGATCCTGAGCCCTGAGGGGGTGTATGAATTGGTCAGCGGGCAAAACAGGGTGCCTGTTTGGCCTCCCGGTTGGGTCAGCGGGCAAAACAGGGTGGCTGTTTTGGCTCCCGGTTGGGTACGCCGACAAAACAGGGTGGCTGATTTCGTTGCTGACCTGGTTGGCAGGTTCATCAGCATGCCTGTTTTGCTTGCTGACTGGTTCGCGAAGGGAAAAAGGGTGTCCGGGGGATCGGTGGATCTTGTTTGGGGCTGCTGATGCCGCGGGAAGGAGTACGGGGCACGCGCCTGGCCGTATCCGCAGCCGGGAGTTAAACGCTTATAGTCGATTCCTGCATGGATGTAAAAAGGTGCCGCTAAACGTTTAAAAACGGCTCTGTAGCGCAAAGCCGGCGGAAATCGGTGGATAGGCGCTATAGAGTTGCGTATATTTATGTGTTATGGCGCTATTGCCGGCCGGTGTGGGGCTGTCCTATAGTTCCGCCGCATCAGGAGTTCGGCTGGGTGACCGTTTTCCCCGCTTGCTGCTACCCCTCCGAAAGCGGGAGGATCCACCAGGGACATCGAATCGTAAAAAGGGCTAACCGCGGGCGGCGGCGAGCGTCGAAGCTTTGCTTCAGCAGCGGAGCCGCGCCCGCGGTAGCGAAGTTCGGGACTCTTCGTCACATGGGCCGGGGTGGGGGACTGGGATTATTCCCGGAATCTCTGGTTTTTTCACCGCAGCTGCGCGGTGAAAACTACAGTCGTAACAGTTGGGCGAGTCCGCTTCCCAGCCGACCGCGAAGAGCCACTGCGTAAAGCCTTGTCTTGACGCAATGGCTCTTCGCTACTCCTGATGCTGGAGCGTGCTTCCGGCCGGACAACAGCGCATAACACGGGCTGTTGCGCTAGCTATCAGTCATTAAAGTTGTAATTTCATTAAACTAGCCGCCAGCGCAAAGCCCTGGTATGTTAGCCGCAAGTCATGAAAACTCCGCAATTCATAGTGTTAGTTCTGCTCGGTTGTTCGGTGACCACATTTGGGCAAAAAGTATCAAAAGATGCTACTCATCCTTTACGGCGCCGTGGCATTGCCTGTGCGGAGCCGAACATTGCTCGTTTGGTCGTTAGGACAGACACGATATCAAACGTAAATGGAAAGATGGAGCAAGCCATTCGGTCTTACGCTGAGAATGGTCGTTTGGTTCGTGAGGAAACATCGAATCCTTATGAGAGCAATCTCAATCGCTTCTATAAACATGTATTTGTCTACGATTTGCATGGTCGGCAAGTCTATGAGCAACATATTGAAAAGATGTCCATCCTTCAATGCTTCAAGTATATTTACAATGACCGTGGCCAGGTTATCAAAAGAACCGGTTTTGGCTCTGGAGACTCTGGAGGGACGGTCCGATACTTTTACAAAGGAGACAGCTTAATCAGGACTGTTCGTGAGCCGGGACGATAGTTTAAGGCGTTCTCCTAAAGACCTGCGGCTAACATGGGCTATTGCGCTATGGCCTCCCGACATTCGTTATAGTTCGTAACTTGTTCCTCGGCCACAGCGCAAAGCCCTGGCCGTTATGCGCCATTAAGGTCGTTTAAATTTGAAGATAATGAGGGCCAGTGTTTTCTCTATCTTATTCTTCTTTGGGTGTAACATCTCAAGAGACACAGACCGACTAGATCTAATTATAGATACTACCAAAGCTGGCTGGTACTTTGTTGAAGTACGCAAACCGGATGACTCGTTGAAAACGCAGAACCTGACAGTAAGCATGACGTCTTTTGATTCCATCTACCACGTAAAGATGGCTATCAAGACAAGGCAGCACATTTTTTCTGCGCACGACTTTGCTGGACAGGACATATCAAAGCGCCTTAAATTCTTAGGAATTTTAGACCATTCCAGTGGTAGAACTTTTGTGACAGTTTATAACCCAAGTGGGCACGAGCTTTTTGCCATCGAAGATTGGATCGGCAGTAGCCCAGAAGTCGACGAAATCAAACGAAGAGAGCGGAAAGTGCTAGATTCTCTCATGTCACGATAACGGCGCATAACATGGGCTGTTGCGCTATGGCCTGCGAGCACTCCGAAACTTTGTACATTCATCCTCGGCCACAGCGCAAAGCCCTGGTCGTTAGCGGCAATTCGATCAGCCTGCTTCCTAAATTCGTAGAGTAGGAAAACCTTTTTCTAGGATATTTATTGCAAATTGAGTGAATGAAGTGTTCTTCGTTAGTCACAACGGTATCAATCGTTTGGACCTTTTTGTTTTCTTGTCGTACGGACTCGCTTTCTAAGTATGAAAGTAAAGGGGTAGATACAGTGTTGAGTTTATACGGGGGCACGTGTGCCTATTCAGTTCTATGGAAAAGCTCGACTGACGAGAACGAACGCTATAAGAAATTTCAATTAGAAATTTCAGGCAGTGATTTCGTAAGTAAATCCTTGATAGACCTCGAAACAATTGCTCTAGGCATTGCATACAATTTTTACAAAGCAATTCGAGAGGACAAGATAGACTATACGCATATACGAGTGCTTCTCAATAAGGAAGGGCAAGCGCACGTGTCTGAATACGAGTTAGGCGAGCTGAGGGCCATTGATATTCGCTTCCCAATTGTTGAAAAGATTGTTCAGTCAGTCTACTCTAAGCAGTTCGGAGAATTAACTAAGCATGTCGAGGATTCCTGTAGGAAGCTGATTGAAATCAAGAATAGCGACTCAATTCAATCCGCTTTTAGTAAAGTTGTTAGGGATGGTAAATACCAGTTGTTTGCAATCAGGATTTGGCGTGACGGTGTTAATAGAAAAGCTGAATTCATCGGTGGCATATCTGCACCGATAGGAGGGATGCCTTTAAATGTAGAATTGGCGCTAGATGGTGACTTGCAGAAAGCATCTTGCCTCGACTTTTGATGGGCTTAGGAGCGATGGCGGGCTGTTGGACGTGTCCCCCTTGAACTGCCGCTAACATGGGCTGTTGCGCTATGGCCTCTCGACTGTTCCTATAATTCGTACATTCATTCTCGGCCACAGCGCAAAGCCCTGGTCGTTAGCCGCCATGCAATGAGATCCTTAAAGTTCATATCGTGCCTTTTTCTGAACATTTTCTTTCTTGACAGTTTTGCTCAGGAGAATGTTACCGGTTTCCTGCTACTTTCTCCTTCTAGGAATCATTCTTCTTTTGATTTGTTCCTTCCTCATCCCATAGACTCGACAAAGAGTCTGCGGGAAAATCTGGCAGTAGTTCATAAGGATACAGCGTTACAAATCTGGTCTAGCAGTCAATTTAATGAGCCTACGTTTCTGGAGAAGGCTGATTCATTGCTGAATGAATATTTGGACGAAAAGGTTTCGAATAGTATTAAGCTCAATCTGGTTCTTGTGGTAGAGGCCGAGTATAATGACAAGGCGAGACAGGTATTGCTAGGAAGTGAGAAAGATAGTTGGCAATCATGGAAAGTGATTTTTGCCGGCTATTCATTATTTGATGTTTACAATGCGAAGAGGTTCTTCCTTGATAAGGTGAGAGTTATCTCCCTTCCTCGGCACGGCGGCTAACATGAACTGTGTTAAAAACCAAAAGATTTTCTACGCCAGCTGGCTTTTAAAATCTGCCTGATAGGTTGTTCCTTTTGTAGCGATGGCAAA
>NZ_BAABGY010000025.1:0-1077 GCF_039541815.1 Flaviaestuariibacter amylovorans | reverse complement strand
ATGAAAGTTAGGATAGCTGCAGCGGTGTAAAAACCCACATTCCTTTTTCTAACGTAAAACCAAAGTACGAAATGAAACTTGTTTGCGGCATCGACGTTTCCAAAGACACCCTCGACCTCCACTATAACACCGCCTCTGGCAATGAGGTCAGTCTGCGCGTTAAGAACAATGAGAAGGGACATCTCAAGATCCTGGAAGTGTGCGGGCAGCGCACCTACCTCATGGAGGCCTCCGGCCCCTATTACCTGAAGCTGGCCTGCACCCTGAAGCAGGAAGGCGGCGACGTGCGGGTAGAAAACCCGGTGCGCATCCGGCGCTACATCCAGATGGGCCTGGAGCGCAACAAGAACGATAAAAAGGACGCCCGCTGGCTATATCGCTATGCCTTAGAGCGGGGAGGCCAGGTGTGGCAGCTGCCGTCGGAAGAAGCCCTGAGATGCAGCGCCATCACGGCTTCCATCGATCTGCTCACGCGCCAGAAGACCGCGATTACAAACCAGGTCCATAGCCTGAAGCAACTACCCGGCGATCACCGCGAGCTCACCCGCACCCTTACTAAAATGATGATGACCCTGGCAAAAGAGATCAAGGTGCTCGAGCAAAAACTACTCGCCACGTTAAAGCAGTGGAAGGGCGACCAGCTCACCTCGATCTCCTCCATCCCTGGCCTGGGCAAGCGCGCCACGGCGCTGCTGATCACGATGACCAACGGGTTTAAGAAGATACAGAATCACCGTCAGCTCATTGCCCTCGCTGGCCTGGCTCCGAGGGAGCACACGAGCGGGTCATCGATCAAGGGAAAGAAAGGCATCTGCAAGATGGGCAGCGGGCACTTAAGAAACGTGCTGTACATGTGCTCCCTCTCCGCCATCCAGCACAACAAAGCCTGCAAGGAGCTCTATGAGCGACTGAAAAAAGCAGGAAAGAAAAGCAAGGTGGCCCTCATCGCAGTTTGTAACAAACTGCTGAAACAGGCCTTTGCCATCGCTACAAAAGGAACAACCTATCAGGCAGATTTTAAAAGCCAGCTGGCGTAGAAAATCTTTTGGTTTTTAACACAGTTCATGTTAGCCGCCG
>NZ_BAABGY010000024.1:0-6146 GCF_039541815.1 Flaviaestuariibacter amylovorans | reverse complement strand
CGCGGGTGCTCTCGTAGTAGCCGAGGCCGTCCTGCCATTTGTAGCTGCTCAGCACGTTCACGGGCTCCAGCGCCGAGGCGCGCAGGTCCTTCAGGTGCACATAGTCCATATCGCGGTCCACGCGCAGCACGAGGCGCACGCGCAGCTTGTCGCCTACCCGCAGTGCAGCGCCCGCGCCGGTGGGCTGTAGTTCCGGTCCGTTCGGGGTCATCACTTCCCGGAAGAGGCGCCGCTCCAGCTGCAGCGGCGTGGCTGCCGGGGTGATCTTGTCGACGTCCTCGAAATACTGCCAGTAGGCAGCGCCCCAGGAGGGCGGCGCGGAGCCGGCCCGGGAAGGCGCTTGCACCGAAACGGTGATCGCGCCCAGCGCAGGGACCACTTCTTCGCCCGGAACATGGCGCTCCATTTTCCCAAGGCCTTTTTCTTCGGAGTGCATCCGCAGGGCGCCGGCTAAGAGCTGCACGCGCGGCTCCGCGTTCACCCAGGCGCTGCCGCGCAGGAGAAGCGCATAGCAGGCTTCAGCGGTGGCCCGGGTGGTGCGCCAGTCGCGGGTCTGCTTCTGGCGGAGCAGCCAGAGGCGCAGCCCGTCGATGAAGGCCGTATCGTTGCCGGCTTCGTGAAAGGCTTCAATCAGGAGTGCCTGTGTTTCTACGGGTGCGTCCCACCAGCTCCAACTGCGTCCGGGTGCATTGCCGGCCCAGCTGAGGCCCTCCTCGGCATTGCCGGTGGCGCGCTCTGCAAGGGAGCGTAGGATGCCCCGCGCGGGTTCCGGACCGTCGAAGCGGTGCAGGGCCAGGGCGGCCATGCCCTGGCTCGAAAGCGGCAGCCGCTGCCATTGGCGTTCGGCAAGCCCCAGGAAATAGCGCAGCGCCGTGTCGGTTGCGGGTTTGATCGACGTATCGCGGAAGAAGCTTCGGCAGTATAAATACTGGAGATCGGCGGGGTAAAGCTGAGGGTTTGGCTGTTGCTGCAGGTCTCGGTAGCGCTGGTACGCGCGCTGATCGAGGTAGGCGAGTGCCTTCTTCCGGATGTTATTGCCTTCCAGCGGCACGCCGATCTTGCGCAGGTGGCCCATGCCCGAAACGATGTAGGCCGTGATGTAGGGGTCGCCGGGGCCTTTCCCGAACCAGGGAAAGCTGCCGTCAGGGAGTTGCAGGGCCTGCAGCTTATCCCAGCCCTGGTCCTGGCTTCCGCTGAGCCGCGACGCGTCGAAGAGCCGGGCAAGTTGTTCCTTCCGGTCCTTGTCGCTCCTGGCTTCCAGCACCCAAGGGGTCTCTTCGAGCAGTGCGGAGTGCAGCTGCGGGCTTTGTTCGCCGTCCGGGCGCGTGGCCGGTAGGTCGGCACGCTGCCAGCGACCCAACTCGGCGCGTATCTGGGGCGACCTGCCGAGGATATCGGCGCCCAGGGCATTTGCATAGAGCCGGTTCCAGGTTTGTTCGGCGCATTCATATGGGTACTCCATCAGGTAGGGCAAGGCCTGTACGGCATACCATACGGGGTTGGCCGTATACTCCACCGTGAAGCTACGGTGCTTCAGGGTGCTGCTGGATTCGGATGCCAGCAGCTTTTCGAAGCGGAAGGTCCGCGTACCCGCTCCGGTCATTGGCAGCGGCAGCGTTTCGGTCACGAGGATCCGCCTGGAGAGCACGGGCAATAGGTGCTCTTCCCCATCGGAAAAATTATTGCTACGGGCAGTGATCCGCCAGGTCAGCGTGCTTTGAAAATCATCGGGTACTTCGATGGGGAACGAAAGCACCGCGTTGCCGCCGGCACCCGTCGTAAATGGCTGACAGGCAAGCCTGTTCCGGAAGCTGCTGTCCACGGCCTTGCCGGTGGCCGCGTCGAGCAGCTCAAGGCAGGCCTGTCCGCTGAGGATGTTTCCCGAAAGGCTCACCACCTTCGCGCGTAGCGTGATCCGGTCGCCCTGGCGCAGGAAGCGGGGCGCATTGGGCTGTACCATCAGCTCTTTCTGCGTCACCGCATATTGGGTCGTCATGCCGAACCCGAAGTTGCGGGTGTGCGCCAATGCCTGGAGCTTCCAGCGGGTAAGCGACTCGGGGTAAGTGAACTCCAGCAGCACTTCGCCCTTTTTATTGGTGCGTAGCTGCGGGAAGAAGAAGGCGGTTTCCGCAAAGTTGCGGCGGGGCGTCGCCGGCTGCGGGGGCAGCGGCGGCGGCGGTTGGGGCGCCTCGATGTGGGTGCCGATGGTGGTCACGTTCAGCCCCGACACTTTGCCCGTCAGGCCGCGCAGCACCACCGATTGGCTAAGCGACCTTCTCTCTCCAAACCCATAGCCGGTAACCACCACCTCCGACAGGTTCGGGTCCGGCACCCGCATAAAGTAATCCCCGTAGGCCGACTGGCGGAAGATCAAACCGTAGGTGGGCGGTGCGGGTGTGAAGGTTTGATGGTGGGAGGGGCTTTCGCTGCGCCCGTTGAGGTGATGAAATCCGTTGCCACTCCAGGGAATATGCCGCGCGTAGGGCCGGCCGCGCCGCCAATCCTTGGGCGGTTCCCATGCGTAGTGCGCCATATCGTCGAGTGAAGCATCATACAGCGCGGCGAGCACTTCGGCTGCTATGGCTTCTCCACCGGGCCCGCGCACCAGCAGCTTCCACTGTTCGGCGCTTCCGGGACGGCTGCGCTCGCGGAAGGTGGCCATTGAAACATTAAGGTATTCGTTGCTTTTTGCCGGTACGATATAGTGTTGTTGATAGTGGATCCGATTGTGGCGGACCGCGGTCCAATGCAGCCAATAGGGCGCCCGGGCGGACGGCGTAACCGTAATAATACGGGCAACGCCCGGCTCGAGCTGTACTTGTTGAACGTTCTCGGGATCGCCCCCGGAGCCGTCGCGCGTCAGGAACACGACCAGCGCGCTGTCGGAGTACAGGCGTACCCGCAGCTTCCCGTTCTTATGCTGTTGTTCTTCGCGGAGGCTCAGGAGCTGCGGAACGGCGCCCCGGTCGTTCCGGGTCAGTTCGATGTAGCGCACGGTACGCACCTCTTCGCCGGTGGGCGCCTGTGTCGTCAATACGATCTCGTAGGCGCCCTCGGGCCAGTGCTGTGCCGGCAGCTGCAGCAGGCCGTCGCTGACCGAATCCCGATGCGCGTTCAGCAAGGTCGCACCCCGCGGCCAGTCTTGCCGGAGCTGCTCCCCGGCATAGAGGTCATGCGGGAAGTAATGCAGGAAGCTGTCGCGCGAAAGCACGAACTGGTCGGGTTGTTCCCAGTAGCGTTTTCGCAGCAGGCGTTGTTCGGGCAGCAGTCGGGTAATGGTCGCCTGGGCCACAGCCGGCTGCAGGATGCCGTTCAGGTTCATCACGGCCACGGGCAGCGCGCGCAGGGAGTCGGCCGGTAGGCTCGTCGGGAGTTGGGTCTGCAGGATCACGGAGGTATAGCCGGCATGCACCTGCTGTTTGCCGCTGCGGGACTCGCCACCAGCATCGGTGATGTCGGCCGTTAGGGAGTAGACATAGAAGGGGTTTCGGGCGCGGTCATCGCCCTTTTCCGGCAAGGCAGCAAAGGTTACCGCGAAACGTCCCGCATCATCCGTTTGCGCCTCCCCGCTCAGCATCTGCGACCCATGATTACTGTTCGAATAAGACCAGCGGTATTGAGCCGACCGCTTCACGGAGTAGCGGACCAATGCGCCCGGCAGGGGATTGCCCGCAAAAGCGCGCGCGGTGCCGCGGATCGTCACCGTATCGCCGATCCGGTAGCTGCCGCGCAGCGTGTCGAACACCACTTCGAAAGTGGGGCGCTTGTATTCCTCCACTTCGAATTCCTCGTTCTCTACTTCCTCGTCGTCCGTGTCGAGGGAGAAGGTGCCGAGGCTCCCGGTCAGCGGGAGGGTGAAGCGCCCCTGGAAGGTGCCGTATTCGTTGGTGGTGACGCGCATCGAGTCCAGTTCCTTGTAATTTGCGTCGTTGAGGAACACCTGGGTGCTGAAGCGGCGGAGGAGTCGCGTGGGCTTCCCCGGACGGAACACGATCCCTTTGAAATACACTACCTGCCCGGGCCGGTAGATGCCCCGGTCGAAATAGAAATGCACGATCGCATCTTCTTCATCCTCTTCTTCGTCCTCTTTATCCTCTTTCTTATGCGGCACGGCTTCCGCATCCTCGGGATCGCCCAGGAATAATTCGTCGCCGTTGTGCCGGATGTGGAAGACGAACTGCTCGCCCCTCTTTGCTTTTTCGGAACGGATGCTTACGAACCCCTTGCCGTCGGTGCGCAGCCGTTCCAGCAGCCGGCGTTCACGGAAGTATTTCTTGTCCCCGGCAAACACGTCCAACTCGGCTCCGGACAGCGGGCTGCCGGTCTCGCGGTCAACCACGTACAGATCGCGCTTGCGCAGCAGGAAGGCGATCCGCGATACGTGGAAATACTCGTGGGCCTGGCTGCCGTTCCATCCCTTCGTGGTGTCGGTTGCTGCCAGCAACAGGTAGCGTCCCTGCGGCAGGGCATCCACCTTCAATTCCACCCGGTGCTGCAGGGCGTCTTCATAAGCCGGCAGGTCCTGGCTCCAGGTGCGTACGGTCGGACTGTCGAGCAGCGAAGGTTTCGGGTCGATGAGGAAGGCGCCGGTGAAGGTTTCGGGCGGCACGCGCAGCAGGCGGAAATACACCCGCGGCGTGTTCGCATACGTAAGCAGGATCCGGAAGGGATGCCCGGGCAGGTTGATCTTTTCGATCGCGAACTGCAGGTGCCTCGCCTCGAGCCGGGCCTGTAACTCAATGCCCTGCATGAGGTACGTACTGCGTACAGCCGTATCGGCGGTGAGCAGGCGCAACACTTCGAGCGCCTTCGTCCGCTCCCAGCGGTTGTCCTTATCCGCGAGCACATGGTACCGCTCGCTGCGCTCGTGCAGGAAGAGGGCCAGCTGGTAAAGGACGCGGTGCATCGCGCGCCCGGTGCCGTTGCGGCGGATCAGGTCGCGGAGGGCCGCTTCGTAGCGGGCGTCCTCGTCGGGCAGGCTGTTGATCGCCCGCACATACATGAGGCGCTCCAGGTCGATATCGATATAGGCGTCGGGCCGGCGGTCGCGGCTATGAAAGGCGAGCTGTTGCTGGTAGAGCCGCAGCGCGCGGTACTTAGAGTCGAGCGTATCCGACGCGACCAGCGCATGCCGCATAAAGCTATCGGCGGGGGCGAAAAGGAAGGCTTCGCTGCGAAAAGCATTCCCGGTAGTAGCAGGAAAAAGATCCAGCCGGTAGTGGTCGAGTACATCCTGCGCCAGCAGGTCGAACAGGGCGGGCCGGAGGATGCTGTCGGTGCCCGGGGCGGCCAACGGAGCGTACGTGCCTGATGGGGTACGCCGGAGCAGGCCCGCGGGCTCCAGTGACGCGGCATAGAGCGCGCGAACCGTATCCCGGAGCTGATTGGCTGTCCATACCGTGATGTCTTTATCCGCCTCGGCCCCTTGGACGTTGGTACGCCCGCGCATCTGGCGGTAGGCGCGCTGATAGAAGGCCTCGTAGCGGTTAGCGATCAGGCTGCGCAACAAGGCGGCTGACGTACCGCGGAAACGGGGGAGTTCTGATTCGAGTTCCCGGATGAAGATCGGCAGGCTGTCGGGCGCTACCTGGTAGTGGAGCCGCCCTTTGAAGTGGAAGGCCCTGAGGAGTTGGATGGTGTCCCTGCTGTTACGGGCCGCTGCATCGATCCGCTCCAGTTCCTTCAGGGCGGAGCGGGGCAGGTTGCGTTTATTGTAAAGGGAGTCGACGCGTGCCCAGAGCGCTGGGAGGTCGAAGGGCTGTTGGGCACTTACCGGGGTGGTGCTAAAAAACAGGAGGCCCAGTGCCAGGATCAGGATCACTCTCATGTGCGTGCTTCGTGTGTATGTAGCTAGACCGGTAAACCGGGCGCTTCGCTGCCTCACTGTCGTAAATGATCCGGTGCGTTCACCCGACCGTCTCCCGTAATTATACAAATAAAAAAGGCCGCAGAATTGCTCCTGCAGGCCTTTTACGGTTGTGCCGATAAATCATTCCACCGTCAGCTGCTGTCCTTCGCTGTGGGCATTGAATTCGGGTGCATACAGGCACTGGATCGTGGTGAGGCCGGCGCTGAACTGCCCTTTGTGCGTCACGAAGAGCGGGTACTCGAACACATAGGTGCCCTTGGGCAGCCAGTGAAAGAAG
>NZ_BAABGY010000023.1:0-1198 GCF_039541815.1 Flaviaestuariibacter amylovorans | reverse complement strand
CTGTAATAGTTAGGAGTTGATCTGACAGTTCGGGTTGTTTGGAGGGTTATTCAAAAGGATTTGGATTTTAGGATAAGGGTTGATTGAACTGCGTGTCGGGAAGTTTCTGCTGCAGCAAGGTACGTGCTCCGGTGAATGTTTGCATGGGCGTTTTTCCGAAGCAGTAACGGCCGGAGTGTGCTCGCTCGCAGTTGTAGTAGTGGAGCCAGGTGTCGAGATCCGCCTGCAGTTCCTCGAGTGTCTGATAGAGCTTTTTGCGGAAGGCGACGGCGTAGAACTCCTCCTGCATGGTGCGGTGCAGGCGCTCGCAGATGCCGTTGGTCTGGGGATGACGCACCTTGGTGCGGCTGTGTTCGATGCCTTCCACTTGCAAATAGAGCTGGTATTCATGCCCATCGGAGGCGCCGTTGTACTCCGTGCCCCGGTCGGTGAGGATGCGCAGCAGCGGCACCCCCTGCTCGTCAAAGAAGGGCACCACCCGGTCATTGAGCAGATCGGCGGCCGTCAGGGCGTGCTTGCCGGTGTAGAGCTTGCAGTGGGCCACGCGGGAGTAGGTATCGATGAAGGTCTGCTGGTAGATGCGGCCAACGCCCTTGATATTGCCCACGTAGTAGGTGTCCTGTGCTCCGAGATAACCCGGATGCTCAGTTTCGATCTCGCCATGAGCCTCGTCCTCGTCCTTTTTACGTTCCAGGCTCGCGAGCTGAGCTTCGGTGAGTACCAGCCCCTCGCCGGCTACGCGCTCCTCGAGGGCTCGCAGGCGCTTGGAAAAGGTCTCCAGGCCATGCCGCTTCCAGACGCAGCGCACCCCGGCAGCCGAGATAAAAACCCCTCCCCGGAGCAATTCGTTGGCGACGCGGAACTGGCCGAAGGCCGGGTTGTCGGTAGCCCACCTTACAACAGCGGCTTCCACTTCCGGAAGCACCCGGTTGGCGGGGATGGGCTTTTTGCGGCTGATCTCGCGCAAGCCCGCTTCGCCACCTTGCTCGTAGAGTTGTTGGAACCGGTAGAAACTGTCGCGGCTAACGCCCATTACCTTGCATGCACGCGACACGTTGCGTAACTCCTGGGCCAATTGCAATAGCCCAAGCTTCGCTTTGATTACTTTTGTCTCAGAGTTCATGATCTGACATTTTGGGGTTTGAAAGTGTGGTTACTTAAAAATACCCAAGTGTCAGATCAACTCTTAACTACTGCA
>NZ_BAABGY010000022.1:0-21841 GCF_039541815.1 Flaviaestuariibacter amylovorans | reverse complement strand
TGATTACTTTTGTCTCAGAGTTCATGATCTGACATTTTGGGGTTTGAAAGTGTGGTTACTTAAAAATACCCAAGTGTCAGATCAACTCTTAACTACTGCAGGAGAGCAAATGAAGTAGAACGCGTTGGGTACGTCTGTTTCTCTTCCCGGACACTCCATTCCTCCCTCCCCTCGATGGTTCGATTACTCATGTACTCTATTGCTCGCGTACCCTTCCTCCCTCCTCCAATCTTCCCTCCCCCTCGGTTATTCAAGTACTCATGTACTCTATTGCTCGCGTATTGCCCTCCTTCCTCAAGCGCTCAACCTTCGTACCTTAGAACTATGGACCTCATCGAACATTTCTCGACCTTGGAGCAGCGGCCGGCGGAGCGCCTCGGCCTGCTGGTGGGCGGCCTGCTGCTGTTCTGGATCATCGAGGGCGCCATCCCGCTGCTGGAGCCGAAGTACAAGCGCAACAAGCTCCGGCATGCCGGCGTCAACTTCGGCTTCACGCTCATCCACCTCGCCATCCACACCGGCCTCGCCGTGGTGATCGTGCTGCTCTCCGACTGGTGCAGGCGTGCCGGCTTCGGCCTCGTGCACTGGACCGGCGCGGGCGTGGGGATGACGATCCTGATTTCGTTCCTCGTGCTCGATTTCTTCGGCGGCTGGCTCGTGCACTGGACCGAGCACCAGCTGGCGCCGCTCTGGCGCTTTCACGTGGTGCACCATGCCGACAACAACGTGGACGTCACCACCGGCCTCCGCCACCACCCGGTGGAGAGCGTGCTCCGCGGCCTTTTCTTCTTCGCCGGCATCCTCGTGTCGGGGGCGCCCATGTATGCCGTGATGATCTTCCAGACGCTGCTGGTGCTGGCTACGGCCTTCACGCACGCCAACATCTCCCTGCCGCGCCGCCTCGACCGGGCCCTGTCCTGGGTGTTCGTATCGCCCAACATGCACAAGGTGCACCACCACTGGCAGCAGCCTTATACCGACTCCAACTACGGCGCCGTGCTCTCCGTGTGGGACCGCCTCTTCGGCACCTTCCAGACGTTGGAGCCCAAGGACATCCGCTATGGCCTCGACCGCTACTATCCCAACGAGGAAGACGAAAACTTCGGGATGCTGCTGAAGCGCCCCTTCGGGCGGATCTCAGATCGGTGATCGAGGATCTCAGATCTTTTGATTTCAGATGTGTGATTTGTGATTTCAGATTTATTGCTGACGCGCGCGGTCGATGCGGGTTGCTTTTTGCTGGCAGTTACTATAGTTCGGCCTAGACCGTAGTCGGAGACTACGGTCAACGGTTGCCGGAGACTACGGCCAACGGTTGTCGGACCAGTCGTTCGGGTGGACGAGCGGAAACAGTGCTTTGTAGCAACATACTTCTTTGAGATAGCTGGCTACCGTAAAGCAGGATCCACCTAAGCTCCCCCTTTGGGGGACAGGGGCCGGACCAATATACCCTTAGGACGGTATTGTCTTCCCTTGCCGGCGCGGATACCTTCGGTGCCTTAAACCAAGCATCATGAAGTCCCGGATACTCCCCCTCCTGCTCGCCGCCTTCCTGCCCGCCCTGGCCTCGGCCCGCGTGCTCACCCTTTCCAACAACCCGCAGAACCCCGGCCAGTACAGCACCTTTGCCGACGCGCAGACCGCCGCCGTGGCCGGGGACACCATCTACGTGCACGGCTCGTCTATTTCCTATAACACCATCAATATCACGAAAGCCATCACCTTCATCGGGCCCGGCCACAACCCGCAGAAGCAGGCGCCGCTGAAAGCACAGTTCGACCATATCGGCATCGGCTCTTCGGGAATCAAGGTGATCGGTGTGCTCGTCAACTATTTCTACACCACCGCCAACAGCCTTACCAACGTCACCCTGTCGCGCAACCGCATCGACTATTACCTGTACTTCAACAACACCGGCAGCCACAACAACTGGATCATTGAAGGCAACGTGTTCGGCTACCTGACCACGGGCGCCAACTTCTCCGTAGGCCACAACAGCTTCTGGAATTTTTATTTCGAGAACAACATCTTCAGCGGCCACCTGGAGAACAACTCTTCTTCCTCGTCGGCATACAACATTTATTTCAACAACTGCACGTTCCTGAACAAAAGCGGTGGCAATGCGGCACATGCCGTGGCCTGGAAGAACGCTACGTACAACAACTGCATCTTCTACGGCAAGAACCCGACGCCGGGCAGCACGGGTTCCGGCAACACCTTCAACAACTGCATCTCCTACAACGCCACCAGCAACGTCTTTCCGGGCACCGGCTCGGGCAACCTCGTGAACCAGGACCCGCTCTTCACCACCTATACCGGTAACGGCTTCGTGTATACCGACAACTACACCCTCCAGGCCGGCTCGCCCGCCAAGAGCTACGGCCTCGACGGTACCGACCTCGGCGTGCACGGCGGCACCTATACCTGGAACCAGAACGGCCTGCCCAAGATCCCCTACATCTCCGAGTTCACGATCTCCAACAACCAGGTGTCGGCCGGCGGCTCGCTGAATATCAACTTCAAGTCCACGATCGGGCAATAAGCTACAAGGTGAGCGCGTGAGCAAGTGAGCAGGTGAGCGAGTGCGTGTTCATGAGGCACCCGTTACAGATTGACCGGTTATCGTTGCCGGGAGTGCGGTGTGGTGCCGAGCGCTCGTTTTTAGGTATGGCAAACCGGCGCAAGCATCGCATTCCTGGCATCGGCCAACCCAAACGGTTCCCGCTGACCCGCTCACTCGCTCACCTGCTCACCCGCTCACCTGCTCACCCGCCCCCAATCCCCCCGCTCATGCGCACCCATTATCTCCTCCTGCTGCTGCTCCTGCTGGCCGGGCTCCGCCCCGCCGCGCAGCTCGCCGGCGCCGAATACTTCTTCAATACCGACCCGGGCCCCGGCAACGGCACCCCCATCGCCGTGACCCCCGGGGGCACCCTCGATGAGAGCGTGTCGATCGCCACCACCGGCCTCGCCGCCGGCACCCACTGGCTCTACGTGCGCAGCCGCCACACCGACGGCCGCTGGAGCCACGCCGAAGGGCGCCGCTTCGTGATCGCCGACGGCATCACCGCCGCGGAATACTTCTTCGACACCGACCCGGGCGTCGGCTCCGGCACGGCCCTGCCCATCACCCCCGGCGCCACGCTCGACGAGACCCACTCCATCGCTACCACCGGCCTCAGCGCCGGCACCCACATCCTGTACGTGCGCACCCGCAACACGCTCGGCCAGTGGAGCCTCCGCGAGTCGCGGGCCTTCTCGATCTCCGAAAGCATCACCGCCGCCGAATACTATATCGATAACGACCCCGGCGCCGGCCTCGGCACCGCCATCACCGTCACACCCGGCGGCTCCATCGACGTATCCCTCTCCATCCCCGCCGGGTCGCTGCCCGCCGGCACGCACCGCATCTTCGTGCGCAGCCGCAACAGCGCCGGCCAGTGGAGCCTCGTCGAAAGCCGCTCCTTCACCATCCCCGAAGCGATTGCGCAGGCCGAATATTATTTCGATACCGATCCCGGCCAGGGCAATGGTCAGCCCTTTTCCATCACTGCCGACGACAGCATCACGCTCAGCACGAACATCTCCGTTTCCGGCCTCTCCGGCGGCTGGCACGACCTCTTCATCCGCAGCCGCAGCAACGGCGGCGCCTGGGGCATCGTAGAAAAGCGCTCCTTCTTCATCAAGCCCACCGTGGTGAGCGGCGAGTTCTACGTCGACGCCGACCCGGGCCCCGGCAGCGGCCTGCCCATCGCCTTCGCCGCCGCCGAGAACGCCGAGTTCAACGGCGCCATCATCCTGCCGCCCTGCACCGACAGCGGCACCCACCGTCTGCACGTGCGCACCCGCGACGAAAACGGCCATTGGAGCCACCACGAAAGCCTGCCCGTAGAGGTGTCGGCCCCGGTCAACCCCGGCATCGTGCAGCAGACCCTCGTCAACAACCCCACCTGGTGCAAGCGCGACAGCACTTACTTCTTCTTCGAAGCCGGCACGAGCCGCGTGCTGGCCCGGGTCACCACTTCCGGCAACCTGCAGAACCTGTCGTCCAACGTATTCGTGCGCAACGCGCCCTTCGTGAAGTACGACCGCCCCATCCTGGGCCGCTCCTTCCTGATCAACGCGGATAACCCCACGGCCGCTCCCATGACCGTGCGCCTCTACTTCACGCAGGCCGAGCTCGACACGCTCAACGCGATGAGCCCGCTGATCTCGGGCGCCGGCTCCATCGGCGTATATCAGTACGAAGGCCCCACGGAAGACAGCATGCTGAGCATCGGCGACGCCACCTACCACGGCATGCTCAACAACACCACCTTCGGCCAGGAGTACGACGCCTGGTACGTGGAGTTCACGATCACCCACTTCAGCGAGTTCTGGCTCACCAGCAAGGGCTTCCTGCTGCCCGCCGTGGGCCTCGACCTCTCGGGTGAGAGCGGCAGCACCGCCCACCGCCTGCAGTGGCGCACCCTGCAGGAGCACAACACCGACCATTTCACGCTCGAGCGCAGCGCCAACGGGCAGCACTGGAGCGCTGTAGCCCGCATCGCGGCCGCCGGCGAGAGCAGCTCCGCCCGCACCTACCGCCACAGCGACCCCCACGGCAACGCGGCCACCCTGTACTACCGCATCCGCCTCACCGACCGCGACGGCCGGCAGTCGTACAGCAACGTCATCGTGCTCCGCAACGGCTCCGGCGCCGCCACCGCCTGGCGCATAGCCCCCAACCCGGTCACGCACAGCGCGATGGTGAGCGGTCCTGCCGCCACCGGCCCGCTGGCCTGGAAGATCATAGATGCTTCGGGCCGCACCGTGCGCACCGGCCAGTGGAACGGAACCCCCAACGGCGCCTACCGCCTCGACGCGTCGGGCCTCGCCGCCGGCTCCTACCACCTGCTGCTGCAGGCGCCCGACGGGGCCGTGCAGCTGCCCTTCCTCAAGCAATAGCATCAGGGATTCGGGATAACTGGGAAACCGCCTTCGGGCGGTTTCCTGTTTATTAGTCTATTGGTTTATTGGTAAGGGGTCGTTTAAAGAGGAAGCTGCTGTACAGGTGGCGGCAGACAAGCCTGCGAACGCGGCCGCGCTACAACGTCCCCCAACATTCCCGGGGAGGGCCTGGTGGGGTTTTCTGCCCGCAAACCCACGCCCATCCACAAAAGACCTTGTACCTGCACGGTCCTCCAACCTTCCCAACCCCCTAAAACCTCCAAAACCCTATCTTGGTTTCATGAACGAAAACTCCTGGGGCATCATCAGCTGCGGCGACGTGACCGAGGTAAAGAGCGGTCCGGCTTTCAATACAGTTCCGGGTTCCCGCCTGCAGGCGGTGATGCGCCGCACCGGCGCGAAGGCTGCCGACTACGCCGCCCGCATGCAGCAGGCCGCGGCCGATGCTGGCCTTCCGCCCGTAGTGGCGCACTACCTCCGCGCCCAGCCCGGCTTTCGCAAGGTGAAAGAGCTGCTCGAAGCGGGTGCCATCGGCCGCTCCCTCACGGCCACCCTCGTGCTCGAGGAGCCCCTGACGCCGGCCTCGTAGCCCGCACGGGCGAACCCTGGCGCCTTGACCCGGCCGGGTCGGGCGGCGGCCTCTTCTGGGACCTCGCGCCCCATGCCCTTGACCTCCTGCTCCACTGGTTCGGGACCCCCGAAATGGTGGCTGGCGCGAGCTGGAACGCCCACGGTACGTACAAAGCACCCGACACGACAGCCGGCATTGCCCGATTGCCCGGGGGGCTGCTCTTCCAGGGGCGCTGGTGTTTCGGCGGGCTTCAAAAACGAGATACCTGCGTGCTGGCCGGCACCAAAGGGTGCCTCCGCTTTTCAGTGTTCGCCCCTGCCCGCTGCTGCCCGAGCGCGACGGCACCGTAACCCGCTTCGACTTCCCGCCCCTCGCGCATGTGCAGGAGCCCATGATCGCCGCCGTAACCCGTCACTTCCTCGGGCTTGCGCCCAACCCGGCACCGACGCACGAAGGGGTACAGGTGATGGAATGGATGGAAGCGCTTTCCACATCCGGCGCCCGACAGGTATAAGAAAGCGCCAAGTACGCCGAAAACAGTACTTTCGGCCTGTCTTTTCCCCCTAGTAAGATCGTTCCGCAGCCGGCCCGCCACCGTATCCGGCCATCCAATACACTTGTGTCAGACCGCTAACTAAACCAGTAAAACTGCTTATGCTCCCTCGTGTTCCTGTCGCAGCACCTGCGACATTGTCTACTTTTCTGTCCTGTCGCCTGGTCGTCCTGCTTGCTCTTTTCGCGACGCCGTTCGTTGCCAGCGCACAGACCACCGTCACCTACCCGCAGCAGGTGGCCAACTACTACAGTACCTACAGCACCGGCACAGCTGGAGCCTTCAACCAGGGCAGCACCCAGGTGGGCATGTATGCCAACGGAGGCGGCACCAAGCAGGTAGTGTCCTGGCGCAAGTTCCGCACCGATGGCGGCGCGGGCAGCTCTTCCGACCGCGCCCTGCAGGTCGGCGATCAGGTAGTGATCACGCTCTCGGCCACCCGCGCCAACGGCCGCATCGGCTTTGCCCTGCTGTCGTCGCCCGCGGCCACCGGCTCCTGGAATGACCGCGAAAGCAACTACGCCTTCTCGATGAACCTCGATGGGCCCGCCTACAACAGCGGCAACTGGGGCAACTGGTATTTCAAGGGTGCCGCCATCCAGGCAACCAGCTTTGGAGGCTCTACGGGCTACCTCGACTATACCTTTACCCTCACGCTGATGGCGCCCGACCGCATGAACGTGACGCTGACCAACGGCAGCAGCACCCTCAACTACTTCGACGTGCAGCTGGCCAATGCCAACCCGATCACCGACTACAGCATTTTTCTCGACGACGACTGGAACGGCTCGGCCAATAGCAACCTGTACTGGGGCCTTGCCTCCGGCGGCGGGCACACGGTGCGGAATACGGGCGCGCTCCAGCTGGGCGCCTCCGGCAATTCCTTCACCGTCGCCGGCATCATCACCAGCGGCCTCAATGCCAACAGCGCCACGATCACCAGCGTTCCCAACTCCCTCACCAAGAGCGGCAGCGGCACCCTCACCCTTTCGGGCGCCAACACCTATACCGGCATCACCATCAACAGCGGAAAGGTGAGCGTGTCGGCTATTGGCGACATGGGCGTTGCCAGCGGTCTTGGCACGGCACCCAACACCTCTCCCTACAACCTGTTCCTGAGCAGCGGCGCCCTCACCTATACCGGGGCCACCGCCAGCACCAACCGTCCCTGGGCGATCCGGGCCGGCACCACCGGTACCATCGAGATCACCGAGGCCGGCACCACGCTCACCATGAGCGGCGCTTCGGCCGCCGCCGCCGCCAGCCCGCTGATCAAAACGGGCCCCGGCACCCTGGAGCTCACGGGCGCGCTGAATCATACCGGCCTCAATACCGTCAGCGCCGGCACCCTCCGGCTTGCCCGCAGCGGGGGCACCACCCTCCTCGCCGGCAGCGACGTGACCGTGGCCAGCGGCGCCACCCTGCGCATCTCCACCGACCAGTCGCTCGGCAACCTCACCGTCAACAGCGGCGGTACCCTGACGGTGGACCCCGGCGTGAACCTGACGCTGACGGGCACGGTGACCTTCAGCGGTGCCACCACCTTCGGCGCCGGCTCCACCACCACTTTCGCCGGCACCGGCCAGGCCATCCCGGCGGCCAATTACCACCACTTCGCCACCTCGGGCTCCGGCAGCAAATCGTTCCCGGCACCAGGCACCATCGGCGTAGCGGGCACCTTCACTGTGAGCGGGGCAATCCCGTCCATCGCCTTCAACACAACGATCGACTTCAACGGTACGGGGGCGCAAACGATCCCCGCTTACAGCTATGGCACTGTGCTCATCTCGGGCGACCGTGGCGGCGCCACCATCTCCTTCGGCAGCAATACCATCAGCATCGGCGGATCGATGAGCTATACGGCCACCAACGCCGTGCAGGACCCCGGCACCTCCACCGTGCGCTACGGCTCCGGCCAGACCATCATCCCGCTCAACTACTACAATGTGGTGCTCAACGGCTCCGGGGGCTACCTCGTCAGCGGTACGGTGAACATTGCCGGCTCGCTCTCCTGGGCCGTGAACCCGCCCACGTTACTGAGCACCAGCAGCACCGTGAATTTCAACGGCGTGGGCCCGCAGACGATCCCTGCTGCCAGTTTCCACAACCTGACCATTTCGGGCGACCGCCTCGGGAATACCGTGACGCTCGCTGCCGGTACGCTCAACGTGGCAGGCACCTTCAACCCGTCGGCCACCAACGTTGTGTACAGCAGCACGGGTAATACGGTCAACTACAGCTCCTCGTCCACACAAACCATCTACAGTCCGTTTACCTACAACAACCTGAGCAACAGCGGGAACGGCGGACGCACCTTCAACTCCGGCACCGTCGCGATACTCGGCACGTATACCCCGACGACGGGCGTCAATGTACCGGGTGGCACCATCGACTTTGCCTCGGGCGGCACGCAGACCATCCCTTCGGGCACCTACAATGATCTCAGCAACAGCGGCGGCGGCCCGCGCACGCTGGCTTCGTCGGGCGCCAACAACGGCGTCATCGAGATCCAGGGCAGCTTTACGCCCGGCAGCGGAAGCTATACGGTCGACAACAGCACGGTGCAGTTGACCGGCACTGCCGGCAGCACCACCGACATCCCCGTGCTGAATGCCGCCAGCACCCCCGCCAATCCGCTCGCCCGTAACTACCACAAGCTGATCCTCAGCGGGGCTTCCAACACGGTGTGGAAGCTGGCCACGAACGAAACGCTCAGCACTGTGAGCGACCTGACGCAAACTAACGGCGAATTCCAGGTGTGCGGCAACGCCCTAGGCTCCAATAGCGTCACGATCGGCGGGAACTATGTGAAGAACATCGGCCAGCTTTATGTGTCGAAGAATTATGGAGCGGGCAGCCTGACCATAGAAGGCAACCTGACCAACACGATGGGTAACGTCTTCGTGAGCGGCTTCGCCACGAGCAGCGCACCCAGCGGCGGCGGCTCGCTGACGGTAAACGGCAACGTCACGATGAGCTCCGGCGCCCTTTCGCTGATCTTCGACGCGAACGCACCCAGTACCCACCTGGCCGTTGGCGGCAACTTGGACCTCGCCGGCGGCATCCTGCGGATGGAGGAGGTGGCGAATAACCTGGCGGTAGCCACGGTGAGCGTCGCCGGCAACCTGCTGGCCACCGCCAACGCCACCAACGTGGTCTCCTTCGGCGGCGCGGGCACGTCGCATACTGCCGGCAACCGGGTCACGCTCTACGGCAACCTCATCAAGAACAGCACGAACGGCACCTTCCAGTCGCTCGGAACGACCCTCCCCGACGGCTTTGTGTTTGCCGGCACGGGTACCCAGGTACTCAGCTACAACGGCTCGGTGTCCAACTATGTTCCTTATACGGTGAACGCGGGCAGCACCGTGCAGCTGGCTTCCAACTGGGCCCTCGGCACGCTCACGAGCCGCCTGCCCCACGTAACCATCAACGGTACCCTCGACGCGGGCACCTACAAGATTTCCGGGATGGCGGCCGGCGCCACCTTCACGCTCAACGGCACGCTCCTGACCGGCAGCGTGAACGGCGTCGACGACAACACGGCGGCCTCCACCCTAGGCGGGCTCGGGGCCCTGGTGCTGCGCGACATTCCGCCCACCGCGTCGGTGGTTTACACCGGCACCGGCATGCAGCTGGTGAATGCGCCCGCCACGCTGGCCAACGTCACGATCGACAACCCGGCCAACGTGGTGCTCACCGGTCCCTTCGCCATTACCGGCACCCTCACCCTGGCGAAAGGCGTCCTGGAGCCGGGCGCCAACCTGCTCGACGTCAAGGGCAGCATCGCCCGCAACGGCACTACCCAAACCGGCACCATCGGCGATGGCTCCGGCATCATCCGCTTCTCGGGCAGCAGCGCTCAGTCGGTACCCGCCGGCGCGCTCGGCCTGGTGAACGACCTGACGATCCAGAACAGCGCCGGCGTGAGCCTTGGCTCCGACGTGGACGTGCTGGGCATCCTCGCGCTCAACGACGGCCTCCTCGATCTTGGGGCGGCGACGCTTTCGGTGCCTGCGGGCAGTACCACCGGCGGCTCGGCCACGTCTTACGTCAAGACCTCGGGCGCGGGTGCGCTGAAACTCACCGGCATCGGGGCCGGCGGCGGCGTGTTCCCGGTGGGCAACAGCACCTACAACCCCATGACCCTCGCGCAGGCCGACGGCCTCGACTGGAGCGTGCGGGTCGAAGATGCGGTGGGCAACGTGCAGGCGCCCTATACCGGCAACGTGGCCAAGGCCGTGTCGCGGGTGTGGGACATCAACCCCTCCGTGCGCCCGGTGGTCAATCCGGCCACGGTGACCTTTGGCTACGATGACACCGACCCGCTCCAGGTGGGCGGATCCTTTAACCCGGCGGCGGACGTAGTGGTGTGGCACTATACCGCGGGCTTCTGGCTGCGGGCCTCGGATCCCATCACGCCCGGCAGCACCGGCGGCCTGCGCACCGTAACGGTGAGCGGCCTCACGGAGTTCTCGCCCTACGCGATCGCGAACGTAGGCGCGCCGCTGCCGGTATCGCTGATGACGTTCACGGGCAAGCGTGTGAATGGTGTGAACGAGCTGAAGTGGGTCACGGCTTCCGAGTCGAACAACCGCGGCTTCTCGGTGGAGCGCTCCACCGACGGCAGAACGTATACCTCTGTGGGCTTTGTAGCCTCGCGTGCACAGGGTGGCAACTCCTCCTCGATCCAGAACTATAGCTTCATCGATAATCCTTCGGCAGGCTCAGGACAGGCGGGCCGCAAGTGGTACTACCGCCTGCGCCAGGAGGACCTCGACGGCCGCACGAAGCTCTCCACCATCGTGGTGCTGAGTGCCGACAAGAGCGGTAACCTCGTAGTGGACGGCGTGTACCCGAACCCTGCCAAGGGTGCGGTGAGCGTGCGCCTGCAGGGCGGTGCGCAGAGTGGTGCGGTGATCCTGCAGCTCACGGACATACAGGGAAGAACGGTGAAGGTGCAGTCCATCGCCCTCGCTGCCGGTACCTCCACCACCGCTACGATCGATCTTGCAGGTCTTGCCGCGGGTCAGTATCACCTCAAGGCACTGGCAGCGGATGGTACTACATCTGAGACGATCACGCTCGTGAAGCAATAGCCTCACCCCCAGCCCCTCCGGCCTCACCCCCGGCCCCTCTCCTAAGGAGAGGGGAGCAAGGGTTCCCTCATATTGAAAGCCCCTCGTGAAAACGAGGGGCTTTTTTCGTAGCCCCCCGGCAGCTCCCAACGGGAGAGGCCGGGGGTGGGTAGATCGGCAGCTTGCTTCGTAGCAAGGTGCTTCTTTGCAACAATTGGCTACCGGAAGGAAACACCAACCTAAGTTCCCCCTTCGGGGCCAACCGAGCGAAGGCGAAGGTTGCGCGCGCAGCGCTGGGGCCGGGCCGGGGCCGGGGCCGGGCCGTTGACGCACACAAATCCGCAACTCAACCGGAAAGCAGCTATTTGCCGCCGGAAAGACTCTATTTTTAGCGACTACCTGCACCCGCTTATGAAGCACTGCCTGCTCCTCCTGTTCCTCTGCGCTGCCGGCTCCGGGCTCCGGGCCCAGCCTTCGGCACCCGGCACGCCCGCCGACACGGCCATTGGCGCCCGCCCCCAGTGCCCGGCGCCGGCCATCGACCTCGGCCCCGACCGCATCATTTGCGCCAACGACTCCGTGGTACTCGACGCCGGCGCCGGCTTCAGCAGCTACCTGTGGAGTACCGGCGAAACCACGCGCACCATCGCGGCGAAGCAGGTGGGCCGCTACCTCGTTACCGCCACCACCCCCGGCGGCTGCGTGGCAACCGACGAATTCGAGATCATCCGCACGAACCCGGCGCCGCAGGTACAGCTCGACCAGCGCCCCTACGTGTGCCCCGGCTCCTCGCGCATCCTCGACGCCGGCACCTTCGCTTCCTACCGCTGGCACGACGGCTCCACGGGGCGCGTATTCGTGGTCATGACGGCCGGCCTCGTGAGCGTGGAAGTCACCGACTTCAACGGCTGCAAGGGCACGGGCTCGGTGCAGCTCATCCCCTCGCCCGACATCCCGCAGATTGCGCTGCCGGCCGATACCACCCTGTGCCAGTACCAGCAGCTGGTGCTGAAGGCGCCGCCCAACTTCCACGCCTACCGGTGGAGCACCGGCAGCACCGGCGCCACGCTCCGCATTCCCGGTGCCGGCCTCTACTGGCTGGAGGTAGCCTCCGAGCAGGGCTGCACGAGCCGCGACTCCATCCGGATCGACATCAAGCAGTGCAACCGTTACTTCTTTGTGCCCACGGCCTTTACGCCCAATGGCGACGGCCGCAACGACCGCTTCCGCCCCCTCCTCGACGGTAACCTGCTGAGCTACCAGTTCGCCATCTTCGACCGCTGGGGCCGCATCGTGTTCGAGAGCAAGGACCCCCGCCGCGGCTGGGACGGTAAGTTGGCCGCCCAGGAGCAGGGCAGCAACGTCTACGTGTGGACCTGCAGCTTCCACCTCGAGGGCGGCCCCCCGGAAACCCGGAAGGGCACGTTCACCGTGATGCGATGACCTCACCCCCAACCCCTCCGGCCTCACCCCCAACCCCTCCGGCCTCACCCCCAGCCCCTCCCGGCCTCACCCCCTGCCCCTCCCCGGGAGGGAGGGGAGCAACCCATCCCCCGGCGCCTTCCCCAAGGGAAGGGGAGTCAGGTACAGCTCTTATTCAAGCCCCTCGTTAAAACGAGGGGCTTTTTATACTCACCCCTGGCATCTCTCAATGGGCGGAGGCCGCGCTTCGGAATGGACCAGGTGCTTTGAAGCATGGTCCCAGCTGGAAAGAATCACCGACCTAAGCTCCCCCTTCGGGCCAACCGAGCGAAGGCGAAGGTTGCGCGCGCAGCGCTGGGGCCGGGGACCTGGTCTATCTTGCATCCCATGAACGAGATCTCCTGGGGCATTATCGGCTGCGGCGACGTAACGGAGGTAAAGAGCGGGCCAGCCTTCAGCAAGGTGCCGGGCTCCCGCCTGCAGGCGGTGATGCGCCGCGACGGGGCAAAAGCGGCCGACTACGCTGCCCGCCACGGGGTGCCGCGCTGGTATGCCAACGCCGCCGACCTCCTGGCCGACCCTGCCGTGACCGCCGTATACATCGCCACACCGCCCGCCGCGCACGAAGCCTATACCCTGCAGGCCCTCGCCGCCGGCAAGCCGGTGTACGTGGAGAAGCCCATGGCCACCTCCGCCGCCGCCGCCCGCCGCATGGCCGACGCGGCACAGGCCGCCGGGATCCCGCTGGTGGTGGCGCACTACCGCCGCGCCCAGCCGCTGTTCCGGAAGGTAAAAGAGCTGCTCGAGGGGGGCGCCATCGGCACCCCGCTCTCCGCGGAGCTCGTGCTGCACGAGCCCCACGACGCCGGCCTCGTGGCCCGCGGCGACAGCCCCTGGCGTCTCGATCCCGCCGTGTCGGGTGGCGGCCTCTTCTGGGACCTCGCGCCCCATGCCCTCGACCTCTTGCTGCACTGGTTCGGGACCCCCGAAATGAGCTCCGGCGCAAGCTGGAATGCCTACGGGACGTACGAGGTACCCGACACGACGGCCGGCATTGCCCGGCTCCCGGGCGGTGTGCTCGCCACCGGCCGCTGGTGTTTCGGCTGGCCCCGGAAGGAAGACCGCTGCACCCTCACCGGCACCGAGGGCACCCTCCGCTTTTCGATCTTTGCCCCGGCACCCCTGCTGCTGGAGCGGGACGGCACCGAGACCCGCTTCGACTTCCCGCCGCTCCCGCACGTGCAGGAGCCGATGATCGCGGCGGTGACGGCCCATTTTCTCGGGCAAGGGCCCAACCCCGCGCCTGCCCGAGAAGGGGTAGCGGTAATGGAATGGATGGAGGCGTACGGAAAAGGTTCCTGAGGTTGTGGGGTTTTGGACGTATTAGAGGGCCCCATCCCTGCCAGAGGGCCCTTTTTGGTGGACATACATCCCGCCAGCCGGACGAATTTTGGCCGGAAAGGCACGCGGGACGTGGAAACCGGGCGACAGGGAGCAGTGGAACCCATCTCGTGTTCTTCCAGTAGGCCGACCGGCCGGGTGAGCGATGCGAAACTGGTTTTCATGACGTGAAAATGAGTCTGGACAGGAAAAGGGCGTGCAGAATGACTGCTTAATGCGATGAGCAACTGGAGCGTTGGCTCACTTGGGATGATTTCCGTCGGGAATGGCCAGGAAGGAACCCCTTTATCGGGAGGATATACCGCGTAAATCTTGGCCGGAAAGCCGCGCCCGTCGTGAAAAGTGCGTGCATGGAAGGGGGCGCCAGGCACAAAAAAATGCTCCCGTAGTCGCAGCGCCTTGAATACCTGGGAACTCGAATGCCCTGTCGTTGGAACAGCCGTGCCCCGCCCTCGGCGGGCTGAGCTCCGGCGAAGGTTGCGCGCGTAGCGCTGGCTGGGGCAGGGGGGAGGTGCCCGCATCCGGAGCCGGGACCTCCCGGATGGTGCGGAACCCCGTCGCCAATTCCGACCGGCTCACCGGCTTGAAAAATGTGGTGAACCCCTAAGGGTTTCCATTGGGCGAATAAAAACAAAAATGTAATCTTGCATTCCGATTTAACATTATATATATCGGTAGCTTTGGCCCGCCGCAGCCTTTTCTTCCAGCGGTAATCCGATCCTTCCTCTGCCGAACCGCCTTTTACCCAAACAAAACGACCCAAAAACGCTGCCTCTATGAGAAGCACGAAGTCCCCCCTGTCCGCCAACCGGACCCTGGCCGCCTACACCCGCATGCAGGCCCGGAACCGACAGTACCTCACCCGCACCCTGCCCACCGTGGCGCTGCTGATTTTGCTGACGCTGCTGCTGAATATGCGGGCGGGGGCGCAGCCCTGGACCTATGATTTCGGCACAGGTACCGGGTCTTACACAACCGCCAGCGGCGCAATCACGAACTTCTTTACCGCTACCCCTACGAACGGAGGCACTTATCGCATCCGCGCAGCCAGCTCCGGCAACGTTGGATCGGGTTTTGTCCTTGCCAATCCGGGAACTTCTCTGGGTACAAATACCGAACTACAGATAAATGCTTCCGCGACCGGCTCTACTCAGAAATTCACGGTATATGGATGGACGGGTGCCACGAACGTTGCTTATGCCAAATTCAATTTCCGAACGACCGCTTCGGGCAATGGCGTATTGGTCTTCAAGATGGGGGCTAACGGGGCGAACTATTCGGACGCCAACGCTTATAATTCATTCACCAGCGACCTGGTCGCATTCCGGCTGAATTATGCAGCGGGCGTACTCAGTGTCGACAGGCGCATTTCCACCAATACCTACACAGCCATCGCTTCCCCAGGGTTTTCGAAAGACGCGGACCAGCTGGTTGAAGTGTATGCAAACAACAATGCGACTTCGGCGACATATTATCGTTCCGGTACGACCTATACGCTTTCGAGTAACCAATGGGATCTTTGGGTAGGAGGCGTACAGATCTCTCCCACGAACGGATGGCCCACTGCTACCCTGGCTTCCGGAACAGCTATCGCAGCTTTTGGCTTCTACGGCGAGTCCAGTACGACGCCGAATAACAATGCGTTCATGTACATCGATGACCTCGAGTACTCCAATGCTCTCCCGGCAACTCCTGCCGCAGGTCCTCCCACCATTGCCGCTTCCGGTGGTGTAGTCGCCGCTGCTCCCGGAAACACAACGAACGCTTACAACGGTAACACCGTTACCCTCACCGGTACGAACCTCGAGTCGGTCACCGTCGTCAAGGTCGGTGGCTCCGGAGGCACCAATGCGACCATCACGGCGCAGACCGCTACGACCCTCACCTTTACGATGCCGGCCGGCACCTTGGGCAACGCTTCCGGTGCCGTGTATGTGCAGAATTCGGCGGGCAACGCTACCTCCACGGAGTCGCTGACTAATCTCGGCTACATTACGACCCAGGCCGGCGACTACAATACCGGCAGCACCTGGCTCGGTGGCGCCGTGCCCATCGCCGGCAACAGGGCCACCATCGCACATACCCCCATCACGATGCTGGCTACCGCACCGGCCCCCTCCATCCTGGTGATCAACTCCAGCACCCAGCTCACGCTCAACTCGGGCTCCGCCATCAACGTCACCAGCACCCTGACCAACGGCGGCACCATCGCTATTGTGGACGGCATCCTGAGCATTGGCACGGGCGGCACCTTCACCAACAACGGCACGGTTACCTGGTCGCAGTCGAACACCATGACCCTCGGTGCCGGCAGCACGCTGACCAACAACGGCACCTTCAACCCGGGTAACGATGGCCGCGTATCGGCTTCGGGCGCTCTGACCGTCAACGGCACCAACGGGGTGACCTTTGCCGAACTGACGCTGAACGGGGCCACCACCTTTACCACACAGCCCACCATCAATAAATTCCTCACCATCAACGATGGCGCCAGCATACTGACCAACGCACCGGTCTACGCGGTCGGTTCCACCCTGCGCCTGCTTCAAACCAGCGCTACTACTATCGGCAGCGGCAACCTCTTCTGGACCGCCGGATCTTCGGGCGCAGGCGTTCCCCGGAGCGTCAGTGTGGTGGGCGCCGGGCCCTTTAGCCTTACGGAAGACCGTTCCGTGCTCACGTCGATGAACGTGTCGGCGGGCACCTTCACGAACGGCACGTTCGCCCTCACCATCGCGGCCAGCCAAACCAGCGCCCTCTCCTCTGCGCTCCAGGTGAGCGGTGGCAGCTTCAATCTTACCGGTGGCACGGTTAGCGTTGGCCCTTCGGGCGGCGGCAACCAGGGCCTCACGGTCAACGGCGGCACCCTTACGGTAAGCGGCGGCACGCTGAACATCAACGGCAACATCGTGCACAACAGCGGCACCTTCGCACAAAGCGGAGGTACCATCAATGTAGACGGTAACGGTGCCAGCAGCGTACCTACGAGCACGCCGCTGGTCGCATTCAACACCAATACCACGCTGAACCTCACCGGCGGCACGCTGACGATCGTAGACCCGCATGCTTTTGCTGGTGGCAACGATCACGCATTCCGATACACAACGGCCAGCAACGCGCACTACACTTCCGGTGCGGGCCACACCTTCCAGTTTGGTAACGGTACTTCCTCAGCTTCGGGCGGCAGTGCCAGCGGCTTCTTTATCAACACCTGGTCAAACAGCGGCCGCTTTGGTTTCGGCAACCTAGTGATCAACAATTCCTCCGGCACCAACCGCCTCGTGACCTCTGCGAACAGCTTCGGCTTGCAGGGCAGCCTGACCATCACCGCGGGCGAGCTTTCGATGCCAACCACCTCGCTCTCGATCGCCGGCAACATCGCGAACAATGGTACGCTCACCCTCGGCAGCAGCCTGTTCTTCCAGACGCTGACCGGTAGTACACCGAGCGCCGTTACCAGTGCCCAGACGGTGTCTGGGTCGGGCACGTTCCGCAACGCGTCGAGCAGCCCTACTGGCAACTTCGCCAATATTACTTTCCAGAATACGACGCCCGCCTCGCCGAACGTGACCTTCAACATCGGCAACATCACGATCACCGGCACGGTAACGCATACCGCCGGTATCGTGAGCACGAGCAACAACGACCTCAGCTTCGGCTCCGCTGCTATCGTCAACCGCACGGCCGGTTATTACCTGACGGGCACGGGGCAGATGAAGAAGACCTTCACGACCACCGGCACCTTCGTCTATCACCTGGGCGAAACAACGGCCACGGAGGAATACAGCCCGCTGACGCTCGGGGTCAGCACCAACAGCACGAGCCGTACCCTCGGCGTGAAAGTGACCGACGCCGCCCACCCGAACCTCAACACGGGCGGCACGGCGGCACATTACCTGAGCCGCTACTGGACCCTCACCGACGACGCCACCGCGTCGATCACCTATTCGCCCACCGCGCAGTATGTGACCGCCACCGACGTCAACGGTACTGCCGGCTCCCTCCGCACCGCGGTGTGGAACGGTGCGGCCTGGACCGACTATACCACCACGGTGAACACCGGCACGCCCTCGATCGCCACCACCGGCATCACCGCCGCCAATGGCATCAATAATATGGACCTGACGGGCCGCGCCGCCGGCGCCACCCAGCTCGCCATCACCTCCATCTCCCCCAACCCGCCCACGGCCGGCGCCACCTTCTCGGTGACCGTGCAGGCGCAGGACGGCAGCGGCACCGCTTCGGCCGTATCGCAGGCCACCAGCTTCACCCTCACGGTGAACGGCTACGGCGGCAGCATCGGCGGCACCGTTACGGGCACCATTGCCTCGGGGGCTACATCGGCCACCGTCACCGGCGTCACCCTCAGCAGCGCTGGCACCGGCGCCCAGCTGACGGCCACCCAGACTTCGGGCGACGCCCTCACGGCCGGCAACTCGGCCACCTTCAACGTGCTCGCGCCCGCCAACCAGCTTGTGCTCGTAGGTGTGCCTTCGAGCGGCAACGCCAACAGCAACGTCACTTCCTTTACCGTGGAGGCCCGTCGCCCCGACGGTACCACGGTAGACAATACCTACACCGGCACCATTACCATCACGAAGGTGTCGGGCCCCGGCACCCTTGGCGGTACCACTTCCGCTTCGGCGTCTGCCGGTGTGGCCACCTTCGGCGCGCTGCAGTTCACCCAGCCGGGTACCTACACCATTTCCGCTACCGCCCCCGGCCTCACGGATGCGCCTGCCTCGGGCAATATCGTGATCGCCTACAGTACGAATACCACGGACGCCTTCCGCTCCGTGACTACGGGCAACTGGGGTAGCGCCGCCACCTGGGAAAGCTCGCCCGACGGAACGACGTGGTACACCGCTACAGCCGGCCCCGCCTCCGCTTCGGCAGGCGCCATCGAGATCCGCAACGGCCACACCGTAACGGTAGCCGCCTCTGTAACCACCGACCAGCTCACCGTAGCCTCGGGCGGTGTTCTGACCGTGAACGCGAGCCAGACGCTCACCTTCAACAACGGCGCCGGCACCGACCTTACGGTTGCGGGTACGCTGAATAATAACGGGATCGTAGCCCTGCAGGGCGCCACGAGCACTTCGGTGAGCGGCACCTGGAACAACGCCGGCTCCCTCACTTTCGGCACCGGCACCACCAGCCTCTCGGTAACGGGTATCTTCAACGCGCAAACGAACGGCTCGATCACCAACGGCAGCAACGGCCCCGTCACCTTCGGCCCCAACAGCCAATACAACCATACCATCAACGCGGGTGTGATTCCCACGGCCACCTGGGATGCGACGTCCACGGTAACCGTCACCGGCATGGGCGTTACCCGCCCCACCGGCATGGGCCAGCTGTTCGGCAACTTCACCTGGAACAATAACGGTCAGTCGGGCTTCGCCAATGTCACCGACGGCTCCTTTATCAACTTCCGCACGCAGGGCCTGCTCAACGTGGTGAACACGGGCGGCTTCTCCCTCACGCTCGTGCATAATACCTCGGGTCAGTACGTGTACAGCTTCGGCGCCATCGCGGTAGGCACGGGTGCCCAGCTCACGATCAGCAACAGCAGCACCTCCAGCGCAGGCCCGGTGGTGGTGAACGTGGCCGGCGACGTGACCCTTACCGGCACGGCCATCCTCGACGTGGCCCGCGGCAACCAGGGCGCGGCCACCGGCTTCTACCGCGGCATCCTTACGATCGGCGGCAACCTGAACATCTCCGGCTCGGCCCGCTTCTACGCCAGCACCAGCAGCAACGCCTACGGCCTCGTGCTGTTCAACGGCAGCACGCCCCAGACCTATACCAATACGTCGTCGGCCACTGCCACCAACAACAACTATAACCTCGACTACGTGATCGCCTCCGGCGCCACGGTAAACCTCGCGTCGAACCTGAGCCTGTACTCGGCATCGGCGACCTTCTATGATTACCTGAACAACGTGGGCACGCTCAACACGGGCACCTTCGCGGTGAACAATTCGGCGGGCAGCACCACGGAATTCTACCAGGTCGGCAGCGCCACGGTGAACACCAGCTTCACGCTCACGAGCGGCAACGTATCCGTTACGTCGGGCAGCATCACCGGCATCGAGCCCGGCATGCTCGTCACCGGTACCGGTATCCCCGCCGGCACCTATGTAACCGGCTACGTCGGCACCACGGGCCTCGTGCTCACAAAAGCGGCCACCACCACGGGCGCCACAGCGCTCACGTTCACGGCGGCGGGCGGCAAGCTGATCACGGCCAACACCGGCGGCATCGCCTCCTCGGGAGCAACGGGCGCCATCCAGACGGGCCTGCGCGATTTCTCGAGCACGGCCGACTATACTTTTAACGGCACGGGCCAGAACACCGGCACCTTCACCACCACGCCCACGGCCAATACCGTGCGCAACCTGGAGATCGCCGGTACGGTCACCAATACGTATGGCACCACGCTCAACGTCAGCAACCTGACCCTGACCTCCGGCACCTTCACCGGTGGCTCGGGCCGCACGGTGAACATCGCCGCAGCCGGCACGCTCACCGCCAACGGCGGCAACGTGACCGTGGGCAGCACCGGCGGCACGATCAACTTCGCAGGCGCCGGCACCATCGCCGGTACGTCGGCCGTGACGCTCAACAACGTGACGGTGAACGGCGGCGCCATCAGCCTCAGCAACGCCAACACACCCACCATCGGCGGCACCCTGCTGATGGCCAACGCGGCCGGCTCGGTCGGCTTCGCCCCGATCTACGGCGCGGCCTCCACGCTGCAGTACGGTGTGAGTTACACCCGTGGCAACGCCTGGAGCAGCAACGGCGCCGGCACCATTGGTGTGACGCCGGGCTATCCCAACAACGTCACCATCGCGGCGGGCACCTTCACGCTCAACAACGGCGCTCCCGCCACGCCCCGCGCGCTTGCGGGCAACCTCACCGTGAACACCGGTACCACCTTTAACGCAAGCGACCGCACCGCTACGCTCACCGTGGGCGGCGACCTCGTGGTGAACGGCACCTTCAGCATGGGCAACACCTCGGGCAAGACCATCGTGAACGGCAGCGTCACCAACAGCGGCTCCCTGTCGCTGGGCAGCACCGCCGGCGGCGATCTCGACGTGTACGGCTCCTGGACGCGCGTGAGCAGCCCCACCTTTACCGACAACGGCCGAACGGTATCGTTCCTCGGCAGCAACAACGCCTCCATCACGGCGGCCACCTCGCCTGCCACGTTCAGCCACCTGGTGGTGAACAAGACCGGCGGCGCCGGCCTGACGCTGAACGACGACGTCAACGTGGGCAACCAGCTCCACCTCACCGAGGGCACCGTAACGGGCGCGGCCAACTTTACCCTCGCCTCGGAAGCGCGCATCATCCGCAGCGCCGGCGCCCTCGACGGCTACCCGACCTTCGGCGCCATCGTGGACCTTACCTACAGCAACAGCGCCCCGCTGACGGCCGGCTTCGAAGTACCGGCGGTGAATTCGGTGCGCGACGTGCTGATGAACAGCACGGCCGACGTAACGCTTGCCGACTCGCTGACGATCACGGGTACGCTCACGCTTACCTCGGGTAACCTGAACATCGCGGGTCATAACCTGTACCCGGCAGCGATCTCCGGGGGCTCCGCGGCCTCTTATGTCAAAACTTCCGGTGCGGGTGCCCTGGTGCGACTTACCAACAACGCTACCTTCCCTGTAGGAAATTCCACGTTCAACCCGCTTGATCTTGCAGGCGGCCCGTCGCAAAACTGGCGGGTGCGCGTACAGGACGCGGTAACGGGTGTAACGAACCCGCATATTCCCAACATCGCCAAGGCCGTACAGCGCCAGTGGCATGTAACGCCGGCCACGGTGATGCCGGTGCCGGTACCGGGTG
>NZ_BAABGY010000021.1:0-794 GCF_039541815.1 Flaviaestuariibacter amylovorans | reverse complement strand
GACGTACCGGCAGCGAGGGCGATGGACTGCACCTTCACCGTTCTTCCCTGCATGTCCGTGAGCTGCAGCAGCACGTTGCCAGCTACAGCACCGCCCTGCAGGCGCACGCTCACCGCACCCTTGGCAGGGTTCGGGTACACGCCGTCCACTACAAGATTACCGCTCTTGTCGGCACTCAGCACCACGATGGTGGAAAGCTTCGTGCGGCCGTCGAGGTCCTCCTGGCGCAGGCGGTAGTACCACTTGCGGCCCGCCTGTCCTGAGCCTGCCGAAGGATTATCGATGAAGCTATAGTTCTGGATCGAGTTGGAGTTGCCACCCTGTGCACGCGAGGCCACGAAGCCTACGCTCGTATACGTTCTGCCGTCGGTGGAGCGCTCCACCGAGAAGCCGCGGTTGTTCGACTCGGAAGCCGTGACCCACTTCAGCTCGTTGACGCCATTCACACGCTTGCCCGTGAAGGTCATCAGCGACACCGGCAGCGGCGCATCGATGTTGGAGATGGCGAAGGGCGAGAAGTACGTAACGCCCGTAGCCGTTGCCGAGCGCATGCCGCCGGGCGTGCCCGTGGGGGTCTGCGCGCCGGAGGCCGGCTGCCACACGCCGTTGAGGTAGTGCCACACCTTTACGTCCATGCCGGTGTTGAAGGAGCCGCCTACGTCGGTAGCGTCGTTGTAGTGGAAGGTAAGCGACACACCCGGTACCGGCACCGGCATCACCGTGGCCGGCGTTACATGCCACTGGCGCTGTACGGCCTTGGCGATGTTGGGAATATGCGGGTTCGTTACACCCGT
>NZ_BAABGY010000020.1:0-76944 GCF_039541815.1 Flaviaestuariibacter amylovorans | reverse complement strand
CAATCCGCTGCCAAACTTCATCAGGTACACTGTATCTGCTCTTCACGGAAGTTTATCTACAAAAAGCAAACCCTCCGCCAATTGTCAACACAACCTAGGTCGTTGCTTCACTTTTTAGTGCGGTCTTTTCTTCAGGAAGACCAGTTTGAGATCGGGGCGATTTAGTACTGTGGCTTCAATCTGGGCGCGTACGGTCTCTGTGTTTTGCAATATCGCCTCATTGGGGAAGCGCAGCACGGTGAAACCGAGTTGTTCTAGCTGCTTCGTGCGTTCCGCATCGTAGACAGCCTGGTCCGGGGTATCGTGAATCGGGCCGTCGGCCTCGATGATGAGTGCCTTGCGGACGCAGACAAAATCGACGATGTAGCCCAGCATGATGAATTGTCGTCGGAAGTGGAGCCCGGCGATCCGGTGCGCCTGCAGCATCTCCCAGAGCTTACTTTCCGCCGGCGTCGGGTTTGCCCGCATTTCCTTTGCATATGCTTTGAGTCGGCCAAACCGCGCCCGGTCGGTCCACTGAAACCCCTTTTCAAAATAGCTAATCCGTATGTTCTCTTCCATCCTGTGAAACTGATGAAAAGTGAGGCGATCGCCAGGTGAAAAAGGCCGCGAAAAAATGGGAAAATTCCCACCTAAGTCCCCCTCTGGGGGGCAGGGGGTGTTGTGGCGCCGCAGGAAATGTTCGAAGAGGAAAAGAAGGGTCCGCCCCTTGCGACAGGGGGTGCTGATTGTGCAGAGGAAAGGTGTGCTACCTAAGGAAACTGCCAGCCTAAGTGCCCCCTCTGGGGGGCAGGGGGCGCCGCACCACAAGAACCGACGGTGATCCCGGGAAAATTCCAACCGAAGTGCCCCCTCCGGGGGACAGGGGGCCGTTGCTACCTTTTCCCGACTTATCTTTGCGCCCACAGCGGATTTGTTTATTGTTCGGCTCCACGGAACTAATAAACGCAGGATCGTCCCTCCTCCCCGGATTCCCCTCGTTTTTAAGGCCGTACCCGAACGCCGCTGCAAAATTGATTTTATGCAAGACATCCGTGCGGCGCTCGGCCAGCGCATCCTCATCATCGACGGCGCCATGGGCACCATGATCCAGCGTCATGGCCTCCAGGAAGCCGATTACCGCGGCGCCCGCTTCGCCGACTGGCCCTCCGACCTCAAAGGCAACAACGACCTCCTCTGCCTCACGCAGCCCGACATCATCAAGGGCATCCACCTCGAGTACCTCGAGGCCGGCGCCGACATCATCGAGACCAATACCTTCAACGCCCAGCGTGTGTCGCTCGAAGACTACGGCATGCAGGCCCTCGCCTACGAGCTCAACGTGGCCGCCGCCCGCGTAGCCAAAGAGGCCGTAGCCGCCTATGTGGCCGCCCATCCCGACGCCATCAACAACACGCCTTGGGTAGCCGGCGCCATCGGGCCCCTCAACAAAACGCTGTCGCTGTCGCCCGACGTCAATAACCCGGGCTATCGCGCGCTTTCGTTCGACGATGCCGCCGATGCCTATGGCGAACAGATCAAAGGCCTCGTGGACGGCGGCGCCGACCTGCTGCTCATCGAGACCATCTTCGATACGCTGAATGCAAAGGCCGCCATCTTCGCCATCCGGCGCTACTTCCGCGAAACCGGGAGGGAGCTGCCCATCCTCATCTCCGGTACCATCACCGACGCTTCCGGCCGCACCCTCAGTGGCCAGACGCTCGAGGCCTTCTATGCCTCCGTGCGCCACGCGCGCCCGCTGAGCATCGGCCTCAATTGCGCCCTCGGCGCGAAGGAGATGCGCCCCCACATCGAGGAGCTCAGCACGATCGCCGAATGCTATACATCAGCCTATCCCAACGCCGGTCTCCCCAACGCGATGGGTGAATACGACGAGCACCCCGCTGACACTGCCGGTTTCATCGAGGAGTGGGCGAAAAACGGCTTTCTCAATATCGTGGGCGGCTGTTGCGGCACCACGCCCGACCACATCCGCCACATCGCGGAGCACGTGCGCAAGCTGAAGCCGCGCCCGCTGCCGGTAGTGGAGCCCGCATAAGACCGATCAAAAAGAGAAAGGCTGCTGTTTTACCCGGCGGCCGTATAAATACAAACCAGTTAACCCTTCGTACCACTCCGCGCCTCCGTGCCTCTGTGGTGCAAAACAACATATGAGCGAAGCGAATATCCTCCATCCTTATCTCCGCCTCTCCGGCCTCGAGCCGCTGGTGGTGCGTCCGGAAACGAACTTCATTAACGTGGGTGAGCGCACCAACGTAACGGGCTCCAAAAAGTTTGCCCGCCTCATCCGCGAGAACAAATACGAAGAGGCCCTCTCCGTGGCCCGCCAGCAGGTGGAAAGCGGCGCGCAGGTGATCGACGTCAATATGGACGACGCCCTCCTCGACGGCGTGCACGCCATGACCACCTACCTCAACCTGCTGCAGGCCGAGCCCGATATCGCCCGTGTGCCCATCATGATCGACTCCTCCAAGTTCGAGATCATCGAGGCAGGCCTCAAGTGCGTGCAGGGCAAGTGCATCGTCAACTCCATCTCGCTGAAGGAAGGCGAGGAAGCCTTTATCCACCATGCCCACATCTGCCTCGACTACGGCGCCGCCGTGGTGGTGATGGCCTTCGACGAGCAGGGCCAGGCCGATACGCTCGAGCGCCGCATCACGATCTGCACCCGCGCCTACCGTATTCTTACGGAGGTGGTGGGCTTCGATCCGCAGGACATCATCTTCGACCCCAACATCTTCGCCGTGGCTACGGGCATCGAGGAGCACAACAACTACGCGGTCGACTTCATCGAGGCCACCCGCATCATCAAGCAGCAGATGCCGCTAACGAAGGTGAGCGGCGGCGTGTCCAACGTATCCTTCTCGTTCCGGGGCAACGACCCGGTACGCGAGGCGATCCATTCTGTGTTCCTGTACCACGCCATCTCGGCCGGTATGGACATGGGCATCGTCAACGCCGGCCAGCTGGTGGTATACGACGAGATCGAGCCGGAGCTGCGGGAGCTGTGCGAAGACGTGATCCTCAACCGCCGCCCCGACGCCACCGAGCGCCTGGTGTCGTTTGCCGAAACGGTAAAGGCGAAAGGCAAGGAGGAAGTGAAGAGCGAGGCCTGGCGTGCCGGCACCGTGGAAGAGCGCCTCAAGCACGCCCTCGTCAACGGCATCACCGAGCACATCGACGCAGATACGGAAGAAGCCCGCCAGAAATACCCGAAGCCGCTCGACGTGATCGAAGGACCGCTGATGGCCGGCATGGACGTGGTGGGCGACCTCTTCGGGTCGGGCAAGATGTTCCTGCCCCAGGTAGTGAAGAGCGCCCGCGTGATGAAGAAAGCCGTGGCCGTGCTCACGCCCTATATCGAAAAAGAAAAGGAAGAGCGCCTCGCCGCACATGCCGCTGCGGGCACTACCTCCGAAGAAACCGCCGGCGCCACCAAGGTGCTGATGGCCACCGTGAAGGGCGACGTGCACGACATCGGCAAGAACATCGTCGGCGTCGTTCTCGGCTGCAACGGCTACGAGGTAATCGACCTCGGCGTGATGGTGCCGGCCGATAAGATCCTCGACGCCGCGGAGAAAGAGAAGGTGGATGTGATCGGGCTTTCCGGGCTCATCACGCCCTCGCTCGACGAAATGGTGCACATCGCCCGCGAGATGCAGCGCCGCGGCATGAAGCAGCCCCTGCTCATCGGAGGCGCTACCACCTCGCGCACACACACGGCGGTGAAGATCGCACCCGAATACGAGGGCGGCGTGCTCCACGTGCTCGACGCCTCGCGCTCGGTGACAGTAGTGAGCAACCTGCTGAACAAAGAAGGCCGCGCCGACTTCCTCTGGCAAACCAAAAAAGAATACGAGGCCCTGCGTGAGCAGTTCCTCGGCAAGCAGCGCCAGAAGGTGCTGATTCCCTACGAAGAGGCCACCGTCACTAAAGAATATCTCGATTGGCGCAAATACACTCCCACGAAGCCGAAAGTAGACGGCGTGAAAGTGTTCCGGGAGTATGATCTCGGCACCATCGCCCGCTATATCGACTGGGGACCCTTCTTCATCGGCTGGGAAATGCCCGGCCGCTTCCCCGAGGTCCTGAGCGATCCCATCTTCGGTACCGAGGCCACGCGCCTCTACAACGATGCCCAGAAAATGGTGCAGCGCATCGTGGAGGAAAAGTGGTTCACCGCCAACGGCGTCATCGGCTTCTGGCCCGCCCTCACGAACAATCGGGATACCATCGTGCTGCAGACAGAGCAGGGAGAAGTACGTCTTGAAAGCCTCCGTCAGCAGATGAAGAAGGCCATCGGACAACCAAGCTATTCGCTCGCCGACTTCATCATGCCAGACCCCACCCCGGCCCTCCCCGGGGGGGAGGGAGCAGAGCCGCGTGCGGCTACGGACTTTATGGGTGCGTTCGCGGTGACCATCGACGGCGCCCGCGGTCATATCGATCGCTATGCCGCCGACCACGACGAGTACAACAAGATCCTGGTGCAAATACTGGCCGACCGCTTCGTGGAAGCCTTTGCCGAATGCCTCCACGAGGCGGTACGCAAGGAGCACTGGGGCTATGCCGCCAACGAAAGCTACAGCAACAACGAGCTTATCCGCGAGGCCTACGAGGGCATCCGTCCGGCGCCCGGCTACCCGGCCTGCCCCGACCACACCGAGAAGCTGAAGCTCTTCGCGCTGCTCAACGTCACGGAGAACATCGGCATCGAGCTTACGGAAAGCCTCGCCATGAACCCGCCCGCCTCGGTATGCGGCTGGTACATCGCCCACCCGCAAAGCCACTATTTCGGCCTCGGCAAGATCGGCCGCGACCAGCTCGAGGACTATGCAAAGCGGAAAGGCATGTCGCTCGACGAGGCCGAGCGCTGGCTCCGCCCCGTATTGGAATAAATGAAACGCTGCATCCTCATAGCGATCGCCGCGCTGTTGCTGGCACTGCCCGCAGGCGCGCAGAAGACACAGACGCGCACGCGGCAGTTCGTGTACCCGCCGCTGCGCGCCTTCTTCACGCGGAACCCCGGCGTGCACAGCGTTCGCTATACGGTGCGGCCGGGACGCCTGCCGGTGCTCCGCCTCGTCACCGATGTGCAGAAGGGAAGCCTCTACAGCCACAACCTCGACTTCTCCGGCGACCGCTACCTGTTCGAAAGGCAGCACGGCGCCTGGACGCTCCCCGACTCCCTGCTCCGGATGAAGCGAAACCCAAAGGCCGTGGAGCATTACGTGGAGGTAACGGTACGGCAGGACTCGGTCTTCGTTGAGCTGACGGAGGTGTTCCCGCAAAAGAAGAAGCCGGTGCGGAAGGGCGATGATGAAGTGGATTACGACCAGGTATTCACGAAGGTTGAAAAGCCCGTGCTGCCGGTGCGCGGGCTCCCGGTGCTGGGAAGGGAAGCCGCTGCCGCCCTGTCCGCGCTGCCTGCCCCTGGTGCGCTCGGCGACTCAGTATTCCTGTTCCAGTTGTTGATAAAAAAAGACAGCTCAGTGCAGACTTACAGGCAGCTGGCAGGAGATACAACGGCAGCAGGAAGCGCCCTGCGGGGGGTACTGGACCGGAGCGGTCCCTGGAGTCCATCGGAAGAGTGCGGCCGCGGTGTGCATACCTACCTGAAAGTCTTCATGCGGGTACAGCCCGACCACTCGGTCTATATCGAGCTTCCAAAGCGGCATTAAAAAGAAAGCCCCGACAGAACCGTCGGGGCTTTTTGTTGTTACGCTTCCGGTGCTGCCACGGAGCTGCGCACGCGGGCGTAGGCACGTGCATCGCGGACGGCCCGGATGAGGGCACTCAGGAAGATCATTTTGAGGAGGAAGCCGGAGAAGAGTGTTCCGTTCAGGAACATGAGTCCCAGGAGGCCGATATAGGTCAGGAGTGCGGTGCCGAATGCCGGCACCGGCTGCTTCCGGCTCCAGTACGCAAAGGCTACGAAGGGGGCTGCCGCGCCGGTATCGATCAGCAGCAAGGGAAGGGCCGTTGCGCGGTCTTCGGACGTATACCAGCTGTAGACGCCCGCCCCCATGCAGGCGACGGCCATGACCAATAGCCAGATGCGCCCGCCGCGCAGGGCCTGCTCGTAAGGCTTCAGGTCAACAAGATTGGCGAGTATCGGAGCGGGTTCCTTTTCCGCCGGCGACTGCGGATCGTGTACCATAGCTTTTGTTTTTCCAGAATGATCAGAGCAATCCCTCCTGCTGCAGCGCCGTCTGTAATCCTTCGGGTGATGTGAACCGGTGGCTGCGGATGCCCATCGCCTCAGCGGCCTTTACATTGCGCTCGTTGTCGTCGATAAAGAAGCATTCCTCCGCCCGCACGCCGTAGCGATCGAGCAGCAGCTGGTAGAAATCCGGGAAGGGCTTGCGCATCCGCTCCTCGCCGCTCACCACGCGCCCGTCGAACCAGTGCAGGAAGTCGTAGCGCTGCAGGGCAATGGGAAAGGTTTCCGCGCTCCAGTTGCTGAGCGCATAGATCTTATAGCGGCCCGACTCCTTCAGTTGGCGGAAGAGGTCCACGGTGCCCTCGATCGGCCCGCCGAGCATCTCCTCCCAGCGCCCGTAATAGGCCTCGATGTGCTCCTTCCATTCGGGGTGACGGTCTACCAGCAATTGCGTGGCTTCGCTGATGGAGCGGCCGGCGTCCTGCTCCTCGTTCCAGTCGGAGGTACAGATCTGCCCGTAGAAATACTGCTTGTCGTCGGGGCGGCCTTCGAATACCTTGTCGAACACGTAGTCGGGGTTCCAGTCGACGAGCACGCCGCCGAGGTCGAAAATGATGGTTGTGATCACAGGTAATTTTTGAGCGTGGAAAGTTACAGTATGTCCAGTTTCCTCAGTTCGTTCCGCAGTGCGTCAGGCGTGGAGAACACGATGCCGTGCAGGCCAAGCTGTAGCGCCGTACGCACGTTGGCTTCGCGGTCGTCGATGAATACGGCCCGCGCAGGATCTACCGAATAGCGCTCCAGCAGCACGTGGTAGATGTCGGCATCCGGCTTCGTCATCCGCTCGGCGCCACTCACCACGATGCCGTCGAACCATTCGAGAAACGGATAGTCGGGACGCGTCTCGTCGAAGAGCTCGGCACTCCAGTTCGTCAGCGCATACTGACGGTAGCCGCGGTCTTTCAGTTCCGCGAGAAGCGCTACCGACCCGGTGATGGGTCCCCCGAACATCTCTTTCCAGCGGGCATAGAAGGCGCGGATGTAATGGGCCAGGCCCGGGTGCTGCTGCGCGAGCTCTCCGGTGGCCTCGGCAACGGGGCGGCCGCCATCCTGCCGGCGGTGCCACTCGTCGGTGCACACGTGCGCGAGGAAATGATCCTGCTCTTCCTTATTGGTGAAGAGCTTGTTGAACAGGTAGCGCGGGTTCCAGTCTACGAGTACGTTGCCCAGGTCCCAGATGATGGTGTCGGGCTTCATGCGGCAACGGGGGTGTGCTTTTTGCCGTAGCGGAACTTGAAGTACAGCATGATCACGGAGAACACAAGCACGAGGCTGTTGGTATAGATGATGGGCACGCTCTTCTTGGCGATCCCGTACACCAGCCACAGGATCACGCTGATGGTGGCGAAGGTGAACATGAGCAGCGAGATGTCGGCAGCCGACTTGCTGCGCCAGGTCTTGATCACCTGGGGCAGGAACGTGATGGCCGAGATCGAGCCCGCTACCATGCCGAGTATTTCAATGAATTCCATGGGGATCGTTTGTGCTGGTGAAAGTACGTTGCTGTTTTGGTGGTGGCGGTTTTCCTTGGTCAGAAACTCAAAATTCAAAAGTCAAAAGTCAAAAAGGCTGACGCCGGAAAGGGCTACACGGTCCACCACGGATATCGCTGGCGCTTTTGACTTTTTAATTTTGACTTTTGACTTGCCTCACCGCGCACTATACATCGGCACGCGCAGCATATCCGCGGGCGTGGCGGGCTTGATGCTGATGGCCGTGCCGCCGCCGGGTGCCAGGTGCAGCTCGAGTTCCGTATAGCTGTTCACCAGGAAGCGCTCGATGAGGTAGTCCTTCGGCGCGTCTTTCCAATGCGCGCCGTCGCCATCGCGGTAAAGCGTGGCCACGTAGTTGCGGCCCTTTTCCAGGAAGTCGAGTTTTCCGGTGACGCTACGGGCGCTTTCGTTGGTAATGGCGCCCAGGAACCAGTTGGGTGAACCCTTCGCCTTGCGGGCTGTGAACACGTACTCACCGGGCTCCGCCGCGAGGTAGCGTGTATCGTCCCAGTCCACCGCCACGTCCTTGATGAACCTGAATGCGTCCGGGTATTTCGCATAATGCTCGGGCAGGTCGGCGGCCATCTGCAGCGGGCTGTAGATCGTGACGTAGAGCGCCAGCTGCTTGGCGAGCGTCGTATGCACCACGAAGTGCCGCGACGTATCGTAAGTGTCCATCTTCGTTTCGAAGATGCCGGGTGTATAATCCATCGGGCCGCCCATGAGGCGCGTGAAGGGCAGGATCGTTTCGTGCGCCGGCGGGTTGCCCGCGCTCCAGGCGTTGAACTCGTTGCCGCGCGCCGCCTCGGACGCGAGCCAGTTGGGATAGGTGCGGTGCAGGCCCGTGGGGCGCACAGGCTCGTGCATATCGACCATGATGCCGTAGCGGCCTGTCTTTTCGGCCACCCGCAGGTAGTGGTTCACCATCCACTGACCGTCGTGGTGCTCGCCACGCGGGATGATGCGGCCTACGTAGCCGGTCTTCACGGCGTTCATGCCGTGTTTCAGCATACAGCGATAGGCCGTGTCCATCTGTCGCTCGTAATTGGTGACGGAGCCGGAGGTCTCGTGGTGCATGATGATCTTCACGCCCTTGCTTTTGGCGTAGCGCTGCAGTTCTTTTATATCGTAGTCGGGATATGGGGTCACGAAGTCGAACACGTTCTCCTTCCAGTTACCGTACCAGTCTTCCCAGCCCACGTTCCAGCCTTCTACCAGCACGCCGGGGATCCCGTGCTGCGCGGCGAAGTCGATATGCCGCTTTACGTTGGCCGTGTTGGCGCCGTGGCGGCCGTGGGGCACAAGGGTGCCGCCGGTCATTCGGCCATAGTCCCAGCTGCTTTTATTGAGGTGCATCTCCCACCACACGCCGATGAATTTTTGCGGCTTGATCCAGGCCGTGTTGGGCAGCTTCGAAGGCTCGTTGAGGTTCAGGATCATCCGGTTGGCGGCGAGTATCTCGGTGGCTTTGTCGCTCACGATCACGGTGCGCCAAGGCGTGCGGGCGGGCGCCTGCAGGTACGCCTTGTTGCCCGTCGCGTCGGGTACGAGGGCCGCCGACAGCGTGTAGCTGGAGCGGTCCACCAGCAGGTTCATGGCGGGTTAGTTGACGAGTGCCGCTTCATGGATGTTTACGTACAGCCCGTCGCCCGTCTTCAGCATCAGCGGTGTCTGCACTGCGTTGGGCGCGATGATGCGGCGCAGCCCGATCTCGGTGGCCAGCTCACCCTTGCCGGCATCGACGGCGCTGAGCGTGCTGCGGTGGTAGGGGTATTCGTTCGAGTCGTAGTCGCCCGGGATCCAGAAGGCCGTATGGTCGCCGGTGAGGCGGAACTGCGTGCTTTCCTCGGCCACTATGAAATGGTTCAGGCCTTCCTGCTCGGGGAACTCATACCGGAAGCCGAGGCCCTCGTTGAAGAGGCGGAACACCACGTTCACCCTGATGTTGCGCTCGCGCCCCTCGAGGCGGAGGCGGAGCTCCTTGTGTTGGTCGCGGATCGAAGCGTATTCGCCCCACACGGGCTTCCAGCTGGCATCGTGCGACGAAGAGTCGGCGCCGAGGAGGCGGAAGCGCTGCAGCGACGCGGCGGGCGCCGCGAGGCGGAAGCCCAGCGCCGAGGGTTGCAGCACCGGGCGGCCGGCGAAGCTCAGGGCGTAATCGGGGCGGCCATCTGCGGCGAGGGTCACCGCAAGCCGCAGGCGGCCATCGGGCGAGTGCAGGGCCAACGATTGCGCGGCCGCGCCAAGGGAGCCGCAGGAGAGGAGGAGCAGGAGGTATCGTTTCATGTTCATTTTTTTTCGAAGAGCCACCAGCGGCGGCGGCGCGGTTTGATCTTGTAGTTGGCCTGTATGTATTTGCGGATGTGCTCCATGGCCTCGTCGTAGTCGTCGGTGAGCAGCACGAGGTCCATATCGGATTCATGTATCGTGCCGCGCTTCGCCATGTCGTGCATCGCCTCCATGAGCTCCTTGTAGAACTCCTTTCCGAACACCACCACAGGGAAGCCGGTGATGGTCTTGGTCTGGATGAGGGTCAGCGTCTCGAAGAACTCGTCCATCGTGCCGAAGCCGCCGGGCATGATGATGAAGGCGTAGGAGTACTTGATGAGCATCGTCTTGCGGGTGAAGAAGTGCTCGAAGGTCATGGAGCGGTGGATCCACTTGTTCTCGATCTGCTCGAAGGGCAGCTTGATGTTGCAGCCCACCGACATGCCGCCGGCCTCGAAGGCGCCACGGTTGGCGGCTTCCATGATGCCGGGCCCGCCGCCGGTCATGGTGGTGAAGCCCATCTGCGCGATGCGCTTTCCGAATTCGCGCGCTGCTTCGTAGTAGATGTGGTCTTCCTTGAAGCGGGCCGAGCCGAAGACGGTGATGCAGGGCCCCACGAAGTGCAGGGTACGGATAGCGGTGACAAGCTCGGTGAACACCTTCCAGGCAAAGCGCAGCTCGTAGCCCCGGCTCTTGGGACCGTCGAGGTACACGTGTTCCTTGGGCGGGATGATCGGGTCGTGTTCTTGTTTTGTAGGCATGCAGGCGATTGTGGGATAAATGTAGGCCGGGGGCGGGAAGCGGCAATCGGGAATCGGCAATTGGGAGTGAGCGGGTGACTGGGTGAGCGTTGAGCCCTGCGGAGCTGTTTTTTAAAGGATACCTATTTATCCACGCAACCACGTTGCTAGAAATGCATCCCGGGCGTCTAAGCCAAAGGCTTTGCCGCCGGCGCAAGAAACGGGCCTTACCAGAAACGCTGCAACCCAAAGACAGTCGCAAGCCTCCCTGCACCCTATCGGGGTGCGGGCTCGGTAGAAAGACGTTCGATCAGAAGGAGCCGCACCCCGTAGGGGTGCTCGTTAAAGGCGGCGCGGAGGGGTTCATACAGGCAAATGATTGGTGTTCCTATTCAATGGTTCCATTGAACGAACCAATATTCTTCCTTTGTTGGATCATACCGCTGATGTAACAATCTTCGGTATCGCGCATCCCTTGCGCCGGCGGCGAAGCCTTTGGCGCAGACGCCCGGGACGTGGGTGTTGATTGCTTATTCTTCGCGATCGCCCGGCATTGCCTGCCGGGTCGCCGAACGTGCACCTAAGAAGTGCGATGCGATCACAAACAACAAGTGACGATCGGATGCGCTCACGGCTCACGAAACAACGATCATCCGGCCACGCCGCCCCCTTCACGTCCCGAAACTTCGGGAGACGATTCATGCCTCACGACAAATCTTCATGCGCCCCTCGACCTTCCGGCAGCTCGAACCCATTGCCGATTCCCGATTCCCGATTGCCGCTCGTTATCGCGCACTGTCCATCACCCGCGTGGGGCCAACGGGTGCATCCAGGATCACCGTATCGCCGGGAAGGTTGTGGTCGTCGGTATCGGTGGGGCTGCCGAGGTCGGCGGGGTTACTCAGCACCGCTGTGTCGACCGTGGAGCCGGGCGCCGCCGTGCGGTCGGCCTCGGTGGCGCCGTCGCTGCAGCCGGCTGCCGCAAAACACAACAGGAAAAGGAGGAGGCGCATAGGATGCATGCCCGGATGCGTGCAATTCCGTTGCCAGTTTGGTGCCGTACATGAAAAAAAGAGGCGTTTGGCGTCACCTCTTCTATATAATGGTATCAGGTTCATGGCGTAGTGATTTCCCGGGCATCCCGGATGCTAAAGTAAAAAGTCAAAATTCAAAAGTCAAAAGGATTTGCCGTCGCCTCACGCAGGAACCGGGCTCCGCGCTTTGCGCTTTTGACTTTTTAATTTTGACTTCAACAGAGCGCAACCGCCGGAGGAAGTTATTCCTTCCCCATCATCCGCTGCCACAGCTCGGGGATGCGCTTGATCCAGACGAGTTCCTTCATCTTCACCGAAGCTTCCTGCACGGGAGAGCCGAAGTATTTCTTGCCGCCCTCGATGCTCGCCGGCACGCCGCTTTGCGCATACACCTCGGCGCCCTTGCCCACCGTCAGCGTCTTGCTCACACCCACCTGGCCCCAGAGGATCACCCCGTCTTCGATGGTGGTGGCGCCGGCAATGCCGACCTGCGCGGCGAAGAGACAATTCTTCCCGACCACGGTGTCGTGACCGATGTGCACGAGGTTGTCCATCTTGGTGCCGGCGCCGATCACCGTGTCGCCGCTCACGCCGCGATCGATGGTGCAGTTGGCGCCGATCTCCACGCCCTCTTCCAACAGCACGCGGCCGCAGCTCAGCATTTTGCGGAAGTGGATCGGGCGGTCCGTTTTCTTGTTGTAGTAAAACGCATCGGAGCCGATGACGGTGCCTGCCTGGATGATGCAGTCGTCGCCGATGATGCAGTGGTCGCCGATCACGACATTGGAATGAATGATGCAGTTGCGGCCGATCGTTACATGGTTGCCCACCACGGCGCCGGGAAGCACCACCGAGCCTTCGCCGATCACCGCGCTGTCGCTGATCGTTTTCGACGAGGGAACAAACGGACGGAAGTGGCGCACGATCGTCTGGTAGGCTTCGAAGGGTTGGTCTACCAGCAGCAAAGCCTTATGGGGCGGGAACTCCGTGCGTTGGTTGATGATGATGAAGGTGGCGGCCGACTCGATGCACTTGCGGTAATATTTCGGATGATCTACGAACACGAGGTCGCCTTCTTCTACTTTATGGATCTCGTTGATGCCGGTAGCGGCACCTTCGTTATTACCGATGATCTCGGCGCCGATAAGACGCGCGATCTCGGTGAGCGGAACAGGTTGATCGAAACGCATAAGAACGATTATGCGGCAAAGGTAGGCGACGCAGCAGTTGTGTTGCGCCGAGGACGAAAGCAGGTGGTGCATCAACAACGCGTGCCGCTGTTGCAACATCTGTAGATGGATCGATTGCGGATGATCGTTGTTGATGCGCGCACGACAACACGCAAGAAAAAAATGTGAATAAATTTGTGCATAAAATTTTCTGATTAGCGAAAAAACTTTTTAATATTGTGATAGGAAATTTATGTTTCCTGTTCTTACTAACCCATTCACATAACGGCCCTGCAGATTTCTGCGGGGCTTTTCTTTTTAGCACCTTCGTTTCGGTGCTCATTCAACTAACTTTACCCGCACTAAAAGATCCTTCATGCTCAAATCAATGACGGGCTTCGGCAGAGCGGAGCGCGCTGTAGGCGACAAGACCTTTCTCATCGACATCAAGTCACTCAACGGAAAGCAGTTCGAGCTCCAGCTGAAGATGCCGGCCTTTCTGAAGCCCTTCGAATTCCAGATCCGCAAGGTGCTTTCCGAAGGCCTCGGCCGCGGCACCGTCGATTGCAATATCTCGCTCAAGGAAACCGGATCGGCCAAGCCCATCACCATCAACACCGACCTCGTAAAGGCCTATCACCACTCGCTCCGCGCGCTCTCCGAGGAGCTGGGCCTGGAGACCGGCGACCTGCTCAATACCATCATCAAGCTCCCCGAGGTGATCACGCCCTCGAGCGAAACGCTCACCGATGCCGAGTGGCAGCAGTTCGAGGCGGCGCTCAATGCCGCCATCGACGCCCTCAACGAGCACCGCGCCGATGAGGGCCGCTCGCTGCGCGCCGACCTCGAGCTCCGCATCCGCAACATCATGGAGCAGCAGGCTGCCGTGAACGAGCTCGCGCCGCTGCGCCAGGGCAAGATCCGCGAGAACATCACGAAGATCCTAGAGGAGCAGGTGGGCAAGGAGAACTACGATGCCAACCGCCTCGAGCAGGAGCTGATCTATTACATCGAGAAGATCGACATCTCCGAAGAGCAGGTGCGCCTCACCAACCACTGCGACTACTTCACCACGGTGCTCAACGAAGAAGATCCGAACAAGGGCAAGAAGCTTTCCTTCATCCTCCAGGAGATCGGCCGCGAGATCAACACCACCGGCTCCAAGGCCTACGACCACAGCATCCAGAAATGCGTGGTGCAAATGAAGGACGAGCTCGAGAAGGCGAAGGAGCAAGTACTCAATGTATTGTAGATCTCAGATCGGTGATCTCGGATCTGTGATCTCGGTTTCGTCTCCTTTAGATCTCAGATCTGCGATCCCAGATCTGCGATTTCAACTTTAGTTTTGTACCATGACCCGCTCCCTCTCCCTTTTGATTTTATCGGCGCTCTTCCTGGGCGGCTGCGATACCATCGACCTCTATGAGCGCACGGCTGCGCTGAAGGGACATGAGTGGCGCAGCAACGTAAAGCCCACCTTCCGCTTCGACATCAAAGACACGACGGCGCCCTACCAGCTGTACGTACTGTTCCGGCACTCGGCAGAGTACGGCTTCAACAATGTATGGGTCAGCCTCGCCACGACCTTCCCCGACGGCAAGACGGCCCGTGTGCAATACGAGCTGCCGCTGGCCACGAACGAAAAGGGCTGGCTCGGCACGGGCATGAGCGACGTCTTCGAGCACCGTATCGCGCTCACGCCGGTGGGCAAGGAGTTCTACTTCCGCCAGGCGGGCACCTATACCTTCACCCTCGAGCACATCATGCGCGAGAACCCGCTGCTCGGCGTGCACAACGTCGGGCTCCGCGTGGAGAAAAAACGCGGCGGATGACGCCCAGCGGCGGCAAGGGCCCCATCCGCCTCGCCACCGTCGTATTCTGGGTGCTGCTCTGCTACATCATCGCGGCCCTCGTGTGGTGGCTCATCTCGCTCGAGCGGCAGAACGCCGCCATCCGCGACCTTTATTACGAGCGCTACGAGCACCTGCGACCCGGCGACGCGTCGGTCCGCTCCTTCATCAGCTTTCAGTACCAGCGCAACTTCCGTAAGTATATCTATGAGGGCGCCACCTTCTTCGTGCTGATCCTCTTCGGCGCCGTGTATATCTACCGACTCGTGCGCCGGCAGTTCCGCCTCCAGCAGCAGCAGCAGAACTTCATGATGGCCATCACCCACGAGCTCAAGACGCCGCTGTCGGTGGCCCGCCTCAACCTCGAAACACTCCAGCGCCGGCAGCTGCAGGAAGAGCAGCGCCAGCGGCTGATGAGCGCCACCCTCCAGGAAACGCTCCGCCTCGACACCCTCATCAACAACATCCTGCTTTCCTCGCAGCTCGACGACGACGCCTACCGCCTCACCCGCGAGGAGGTCGACTTCAGCGGCCTCGTGCACGACGTGCTGCAGGCTTTCAGCGCCCGCTACCCCGACCGGCCGCTACACCCCGACATCAGTCCCGAAATGGACCTTCAGGGCGACCCCCTGCTCCTGGGCCTCCTGGTGAGCAACCTGGTGGAGAACGCCAACAAGTACGCGCCGAAGGGCACGCCCGTGTGGTGCTCGCTGAAGCGGGGCGAGCGCGGTCCCGTGCTCGAAGTGCGCGACGAAGGACCGGGCGTGCCCGACGAAGAGAAGAAGCGGGTGTTCGAAAAGTTCTACCGCGTCGGCAACGAGCAGACGCGCCGCACCAAGGGCACCGGCCTCGGCCTCTTTATCTGCAGCCGCATCGCGCGGGCACACGATGCGGCCATCAGCCTCACCGATAATGCCCCAACGGGCGCTACCTTTACGGTGCGCTTCAAAGCGTAACCATCGCATGAACCCTACAAAGAAACCTTCCATCCTGCTGGTGGAAGATGAAGAGAACCTGCACGAGGCGCTCCGCCTCAACCTGGAGCTCGAAGGCTACGAGGTGACCTCGTCGTACGACGGCATCGCGGCGCTGAAGGCCTTCCAGGAGGAATACTTCGACCTCGTGATCATGGACGTCATGATCCCCGAGATCGATGGCCTGTCAGTGATCCAGAACATCCGCCTTACGAACGACGAGGTGCCCATCCTGATCCTGAGTGCGCGCAACAGCAGCGAAGACCGCGTGCGGGGTCTCAAGAAGGGCGCCGACGACTACCTTACAAAGCCCTTTAACCTGGAGGAGCTGATCCTGCGCGTGCAGAAGCTCATCTCGAAAAGTAAGCGCATCAAGGAAAAGACGACCCTCGGCGACACCTACACCTTCGGCGGCCACACGGTCAATTTCAAGGCGCAGGAGGCCCGTACAAAGGCAGGGGAGCGCATCGAGCTCTCGAAGAAGGAGACGATGCTGCTGAAGCTTCTCATCGAAAACCGCAACGACGTGGTGCCGCGCGAGAAGATCCTGCAGTCGGTATGGGGCTACAACGTGTATCCCACCACCCGCACCATCGACAATTTCATCCTCAACTTCCGCAAGTACTTCGAAGAAGACTCGCGCAACCCGAAGTATTTTCATTCGGTGAGGGGAGTCGGTTACAAGTATGCCGAAGAGAAAGAACAGGTGAACAAGGAATAAGGAACAGGGAACAAGGAATTAATAAAACGGCCCGTAGCGCTCCATGCTACGGGCCTTGGCCATTTTGTACTTACTTCAACTGTTCCCTGTTCCTTATTCCCTGTTCCATTGTTCTACAGATCTCCCAGTTGCGGGCGGATCACCAGTTCTTCTACGGTCGCAGCATACGAAAGCCCGGTCATGGCGTGGATCAGCGTGGCGATGTCCTCGGGCTTCATGATGCGCTCGGCGGGCACGCCGGAGCCGTTCCAGGAATCGGTGTACACGGCGCCGGGGAGCACCGCGGTGACCTTGATGTTGTGGGGCTTCAATTCTTCGCGCAGGTTCTTGCTGAAGCCCAGCAGGGCGAACTTGGAGATGCTGTAGGCGCCGCCGTTGGGGTAGGCCTGCAGGCTCGCGATGGAGCAGATGGTGAAGATGTGGCCGCTGCGCGCGGCGATCATCTTCGGGAGCACGGTGCGCGTTACGTGGTACGCGCTGTAGAGGTTGGTGGTCAGCATCGCCTCGAGGGCGCCGTCGGGCTCGGAGGAGATGGAGCCGGGCACGAAGGTGCCCGTGTTGTTCACGAGCACGTCCACGCCATCGACGCTGTTGTTGACCCATTCTCCGAAACGACGGGCACCTTCCTTGTCCGACAGATCGGCGGCGAAGGCCTCGACGCGCACTTCGGGAAAGCGTGCCCGGAGGTCTTCGACGGTGCCCGTTAAGGTTTCTTCGTTCCGGGCGTTGAGGAAGAGGGCCGCCCCATGGCGCGCGAATTGCTCTGCGATAGCCTTGCCGATGCCGCGCGAGGCGCCGGTGATCACCACGTTCATGTGTACTTTTGTTGGTTCATCGCAAAGCTAAAGCCCGTCACCCAATGCCGTCCGGAAAATACCGTCACCTCTTCTTCGACCTCGACCATACCCTCTGGGACTTCGATGCCAATGCGCGCGCTACCCTCGAGCAGCTGCACCTCGACCTGCGCCTGCCCGACAAGGGCATCCGCGACTTCGACCGCTTTTACGAGTGCTACGTGGCCCATAACGACAAGCTCTGGGCCCGCTACCGGCAGGGGCATATCAAGCAGGACGAGCTCCGGATCAAGCGGATGTGGCTGACGCTGCTCGACTTCCAGGTGGCCGACGAGGAGCTGTGCGAAGAGCTCGCTAACCAGTTCCTGCAGCTGATGCCGACGCGGACCCGTATTTTTCCGGATACGATCGAGGTGCTTACGTACCTGCAGGAAAAAGGATATGGCCTGCACCTCATTACCAACGGCTTCGAAGATATCCAGCACATGAAGCTGCGCGTGTCGGGCCTCGATAAATTCTTCCGGCACGTGGTGACCTCCGAGGGCAGCAACAGCCTGAAGCCGCAACCCGAGATCTTTCATTATGCCTTGGATAAGGCGGGTGCCACCGTTGCCGAAAGCCTCATGATCGGCGACGCCCTCGACGTGGACGTGGCCGGTGCGCTGAACGTAGGGATGGATGCGGTGCACGTGAATTACAACGGCAAGCCGCAGGTGGATGTGAAGCCGACCTACACCATTACTGCCTTACGGCAGCTGGAGGAGTTCCTGTAATCGGTGTAAGGTCTTGTAAATGCATATATCCCGGCGCAGGCGCCTGGCTGTTCTTAAAGATCAACGCGGGTTTCGCGCGGAGACGCCAAGACGCGGAGCACGCAAAGCCACCTTTGACCCGTCATTGCGCGGAGTGGCCTGCGGAAGGCAAGGGCCCGACGAAGCAATCCACCGATGGCTGGCACAACGGCTCCTGGCGAAGTACGCGCTAATGGCCGCAGTGTCGCCTTTTATCAGATTGTTTTGTTGCTGACCGCCTCTGGCGTCCATCTGCCTTGCAATGACGGTTGCTTCGCCTAGCGCAATATGCTCCGCGTCTTTGCGCCTTGGCGTCTCCGCGCGAAACCCGCGTGCCGCTTTAAAGGGTGTCAGCCGCTTGCGGCGGGAAAAACTCGGAGGTCGCACGCATAAAAAAAGCCCCCCATCCGGGAGGCTTCAATCTTTTTGAAAGTACGCGCTTACATCTTCGCGCACTTCTTCATCTCTTTCTTGCACGCGGCTTTCTCCATCTTGGCGCAGCAGCCATGCTTCTTTTTCTTGCCCTTGTCGGCGTTGAGGGCCGTGGCGGTTACCGTGCCTACGGCGAAGATGGCGGCCAGTGCGATGAGCGTATACTTTTTCATGCGGAGGGTTTGTGTCTTAAAGTTAGGGGAATTACCATTTGCCCAGCACGGTCACGCCGCCCTGCACCTTCTGGTTGATCTTGACGTCGATCTGCGTGCCCACGGGCAGCAGCAGGTCTACGCGGGAGCCGAACTTGATAAAGCCCATCTCGCCGCCCTGGTGCACCCGGTCGCCGGGCTTCAGGTAGTTGACGATCCGCTTCGCCAGGGCGCCCGCGATCTGCTTCACCAGCACCTCGCGGCCGGAGAGGCTGCGGTACACCACGCTGTGACGCTCGTTTTCGGTGGACGACTTCGGGTGCCAGGCCACGAGGAACTTGCCGGGATGGTACTCGCTGTAGAGCACCTCGCCGTCGATGGGGTTGCGGTTCACGTGCACATTGAGCGGGCTCATGAAGATCGAAAGCTGGATGCGGCGGTCCTTGAAGAACTCGTCGGCCTCTACTTCCTCGATCACCACCACGGTGCCGTCGCAAGGCGCTACGATCAGGTCGGAGCCGGAGCTGTGGGTGCGCTTCGGGATCCGGAAGAAGGAAAAGATGAAAATGAGCAGGCCCACCGTGGCGATGAGGATGATCCACGTAAGCACCGGGTAGCGGGGGGCAAGGAGGAAGAGGGTCAGGAGGTTGATGACGGCCACCACGATGATGGATAGGAAAATGGTAGGGTAGCCTTCTTTATGTATGCGCATCCGTTGGTTTTATGGCCGCTAAATTAAGGTTCTTAAGGTTCTTAAGGTTTTTAGGGTTTACGGTTCCGGGTTTCGCCTTCTATGGCTGAGCTCCGGGGCAACAAGAGCCCAGGACTCAAAACATCAGAACAACGTAGACCCACACGGCTGTAGCAGCGAAGAGGAGCGAGTCGAAGCGGTCGAGAAAGCCGCCGTGGCCCGGCATGAAGGAGCCACTGTCTTTGACGCCGGCCATCCGCTTCAGCTTGCTCTCGAACAGGTCGCCGTAGGTGCCCGTCACCGCCGCAATGGCGCTGATGGCGGCGGTATGAACCACGGGGAGGAGGCCGCTGAAATGGGCGATGGCGCTCATGGCGGCCACGGCCAGCAGGGCGCCGCCGATGGTGCCTTCCCAGGTCTTCTTGGGCGAGATGGGCGAGAGCGGCGTTTTGCCGATGAGCGAGCCCACGATATACGCCATGGTATCGTTGATCCAGATGCTGAAGATCACGAGCAGCGGCAGCACGAGGTTGAGCGATGTGTACGTGCTTGCGGGCGTCAGGGTCAGCGGGCGGAAGCGCAGGTCAACGAGCAGGCCGAGCGGCAACGAGAGGTACAGGAGGCCTGCCAGCGCGTAGCCGAGCGCGACGGGGCGCTTCAGCAGGAGCAGGGGGCTCAGCAACAGCAGTGCCGCTCCTGCCCAGAGGGCGCTTACCTGCAGGTTGAGCGACCCGGTGTCGAGGCCCCCGTGCGTGAAGTACAGCAGCACGCACCAGCCGCCGAGCGGGATGCCAAAGCGTATGGCGGGATGGTCTTTCGGGAACGCCGGCTGAAAGGCGGTTACGAGCTTCCGGTATTCGCGCCAGCCCCCGAAGTGTACGAGGGAGAACAACACCAGGAACGAGTGCTCGTTCCAGAAGAGGCCCGCGGCCATGATGGCTACAAAAACGACGGCCGTTAGGGCGCGGGTGCGAAAGGTGGACCAGTTGAACGCCATGCTTAAAATCTTAGGTCTTTTGCGGGTTGGGGTCGCAGCTCGTCGGCATACACGGCTTCGAAGCGCGTATCGCTCTGCCGGCGCATCAGCCACACGAGGAGGCCGGTGAGCGCGGCGCTGATGAGGGCCACCGGGAGCATCAGCCCGCTGTTTTGCAGCACCGGCGCATCGCTCGTCACCGTTTCCGGCTTGAAGTAGGCGATCGTGATGAACAGCGCATCGTAGAAGAAATGGGCGAAGATGGAGGGCCAGAGCGAGCCGCTGTACCAGTAGGCGGCGCCGAGCAGGATGCCGAGCAGGAAGCGGGGGAGGAACCCGTAGAACTGCATGTGGAAGAAGGAGAAGAGGAAGGCCGCGATCAGGATGCCGGCCCAGGGGCTGCGCGTGCCCTTGATGAAGAGGCGCTGCACGATGCCGCGGAAGAATAGCTCCTCGCCCACGCCGGCAAACACCGCGATGAAGACGAGGTTGAGCAGCAGGTCCCCGATCGTGCGCATCTTCAGTACCACGCCCAGTGCGCGTGCCGCGCTTTCCTCCATCTCGCCGGCCTTCTTTTGAAAAGGGCTGTGCTGAATGAGCTCCTTGTTGAGCAACCCGGTGTATTCCACGAGCGGGATCGCCACCAGCAGGGCCACCACGGCAAGGAGCCAGTAGCCGGCGTGCGACGGGGCGCGGAGGCCGAGGTATTGCCCGGGGCGCGGGTCGGAAGCTTTGGCGAACAGGAAGGAGGGGATCAGGAAGAGCCCGAGGAACTGCAGGAGGAAGGTGCCGCGGAGCATCGAGAGCACGGCCGGATCGTTCGGGTTCCAGGCCTTGTAATTACCCATGTCGAGCAGCTTGATGCCGGTGATCTGGGCCAGGATCATCCCGCCGAAAAAGAACACGATCATGAAAATCCCCACCGCCATGCCTACGAAGAACAGCAGCTGTACCCCGATCGGCCGCGTTTTAAGATATGTTTGCATAAAGCTCCGGCAAGGGATTGTACCTTTGCGCTCCGGCTGCAAGATAAGCCGGATTATTCAGCTGCTGTGGTCACCATCGACAAGATACAACTCCCCGACTTCCCGCTCCTCCTCGCTCCGATGGAGGACGTTTCCGATCCTCCCTTTCGCTCGGTGTGCAAGGTGAATGGCGCCGACCTCATGTACACGGAATTCATTTCCTCCGAAGGCCTCATCCGCGATGCCATCAAAAGCCGCAAGAAGCTCGACATCTTTGAAGAGGAGCGTCCCGTAGGTATCCAGATCTTCGGCGGCGACGAGGAAGCCATGTCGCTGTCGGCACAGATCGTGGAGACCGTGAGCCCCGACCTGCTCGACATCAACTTCGGTTGCCCGGTGAAAAAGGTGGTGAGCAAGGGCGCCGGAGCCGGCGTGCTGCGCGACATCGACCTCATGGTGCGCCTTACAAAGGCGGTGGTCAACTCCACCTCCCTGCCCGTGACCGTGAAGACGCGCCTCGGCTGGGACGATAACAGCATCAACATCGACGAAGTGGCCGAGCGCCTGCAGGATGTGGGCATCAAGGCCCTCGCCATCCACGGCCGCACGCGTTGCCAGCTCTATAAGGGCGTGGCCGACTGGGAGCCCATCGCCCGCGTCAAGAACAACCCCCGCATCCACATCCCCATCTTCGGCAACGGCGACATCGACTCGCCGCAGAAGGCGCTCGACTACAAGAACCGCTTCGGCGTCGACGGCCTCATGATCGGCCGCGCGGCCATCGGCTATCCCTGGATCTTCCGCGAGATCAAGCACTTCGTGGCTACCGGCGAAATGCTGCCCCCGCCCACCGTGCAGCAGCGCGTGGATGTGATCCGCCAGCACCTCCACCGCTCCGTGGAGTGGAAAGGCCCCATCGTCGGCATCAACGAGATGCGCCGGCACTACACCAATTACCTGAAAGGCCTGCCCAACATCAAGGAGTTCCGCGCAAAGCTGGTGACGCTGCCGGTGGTGGAGGAGATCGACGCCGTGCTCGACGAGGTGGTACGCTACTACGGCAGCATCGAGCTGCCCCGCCCGGAGGAATATTTCTACGCCGGTACCTGCCGCGGCTAGGTGCACGCAAAAGAATCAGGACGACATGATTTTACGATAAGGCCCCGCCAACGGCGGGGCCTTATCGTTATTGCGAGGCACGAAGCAATCTCCACAACTTGCGGAGTGTTCCTAAGGCCGTGGCTTTGAGGATCACTCCGCGTAACATAGGAGATTGCCTCGTTGCACTCGCAATGACCCTTGCGTGCTCCGCGTCTTAGCGTCTTTGCGAGAAACCCGCGTACCGCTTTAAGAAATGCCAGCCGCTTGCGTCGGACAATATAAGCGATGATTTTCTACATGAACCCTTATCGCAGCGGGATGCTCACCTTGATCATCGTGCCCTTGCCCGGCGTGCTTTCGATGCGGAAGGTGCCGTTGAGGTGCTCGGCGCGCGAGCGCATGTTGGTGATGCCGATGCCCGTGTGCCGGGTGTTGATGTCGAAGCCGCGGCCGTTGTCGTAGATCTGCAGGTTGAGGTGTTCCTGCCGGCGGCTCAGCAGGATGGCGGCGCTGTCGGCATCGGCATACTTGATGCTGTTGTTGAGCGCTTCCTGCACGATGCGGTAGAGCGCCAGGTGCATGTCGCGCGAGATCTCCGCGTCGTTGATGCCTTCGATACAATGCCGCACCGCGATGCGGCCGGTGAGGTTGATGGATTCCACCAGCTCGCGCAGTGAGTCGGTAAGGGAGATGGAGCCCAGGGTAGGCGCGGAGAGGCGCTTCGAGATGTTGCGGATCTCGTCGATGCTGTCTTGCAGGTGGCCCATCGCGCGGTCGGCCAGGCCTGCCGGGCTGCCGATACCGTCGCGCAGCATTTCCATATAGAGCTTCACGGTGGTGAGCACCTGGCTTACGTTGTCGTGCAGCTCCTGCCCGAGCTGGGCGCGCTCGCTTTCCTGGGCCTGGATCACGGCGGCGGTCATCTCCCGCTGCAGCGACCGGGTCTTCTGCTCGAGCTCTACTTCCAGCAGCACCCGGTCGGTTACGTCGTGGCTGTTGATCACGAGTCCGCGGATGGCATCATCCTGCAGCAGGTTGGAGCCGTAGGATTCGATCCAGCGCCAGGAGCCGTCGGCGGCACGGAAGCGGTAGGGTGCGATGGTCGCCCGTTCGTGTGCCAGCAGTTGCCCGAAGGCCCGCTGCACCCGGCCCAGGTCGTCGGGGTGGATAAAGCCGGAGAAGTCGCGCTGGCGGAAGTGTTCCGTGGTGTACCCCAGGATGGCCGTTACCGAAGGACTCGCATAGAGGTAGTTGCCGCTGTCGTCGAGGATGGCGATCATGTCGGAGGAGTTCTGCACCAGCGACGTGAATTTCTGCTCGCCTTCGCGCAGGCGGCGCTCCGCTTCCTTACGCTCGGTGAGGTCGCGGATAAACGCGCAGAAGAACGACTGGCCATCTTCCCGGATGGGGGTGATGATGAGCTCCACCGGGAACTCGCGGCCTTGCCGGTCGATGGTGGTGATCTCCATGCGCTGGTTGAGGGTGCTGCCGTCGCCGGTCTGGAGGTAGCGGTCGAAGCCTTGCTGATGGCGGGCGCGGAAGCGCTCCGGAATGAGCGTGGTGGTGAGCGGAGCGCCCAGGATCTCCGGTCGCTTCCATCCGAAAAGGAGTTCGGCCTGTGGATTCCAGAGAATGATCCGGCCACTGGTATCGATGCCGATGATGGCGTCGAGGGCGGCCTCGATGATGAGGCGCGTTTTCTCGCTCAGGTCCCCGTAGAAGTCCGGTACCGGCGGGGGCGGCACAGGGCGCAGGGGAACGCGTGAAGTAGTATGGGGTTGGGCGTGTTCCATGCAGTCAGGTCTGTATTGAAGTTACAATCCCGGCTGCGGATCCCCGCACATCTCCTAGGCGATTTTGGAGGGTTAAGCAGTAATACCTAGCCCTGCTCCGGCGCCAAGGCAGTAGGCTCCCTTAAAGGCTGTTTCAATTGATCAAGATCTCCGAGACTTTGAAAAGGTCGGCCGCAAGCGGCCTTTGAACGCAACGGCGCGACGAGGAAACGCGTGGTGTTGTTCAGCTTATAGGCTTCGCTGCGTCGCCCTTCGCTGCGGCGCAGCGCAAAACAGGCCGCTTGCGGCCTTGCCAGGCCCTCTACTAGCTTTTAAGATCGTACCACCTAAACAGTGCGTGTCCCGTCAGGCCCCCTGCGTTTTCAGGTGCCCCTTGAAGTACTCGCGCATCTTCGCCAGCTTCGGGTTGATCACCGACTGGCAGTAGGCGCGCTGCGGGTTGGTACGGTAGTAGCCCTGGTGGTGGGCTTCAGCGGGATAGAAGGCTTGCAGCGGCTGCACCTCGGTTACGATCGGCTTTTCGAAATAAGGCTGCAGCTCCTGCATCACCGCCTGCGCGGTGGCCGCCTGCTCCTCGTTTTCGGTGAGTACAACGGAGCGGTACTGCGTGCCCACGTCGGCGCCCTGCCGGTTGAGTGTGGTTGGGTTGTGCATGATGAAGAAGACCTTCAGCAGGTCGGCATAGGAAAGGGCGCGCGGGTCGAAGCGTACCTGGACCACTTCGGCATGCCCGGTGCCGCCGCCGCACACCTGCTCGTAGGTAGGGCGTTCGGTGCTGCCGCCCGCATACCCGGAGACCACGCTTTCCACGCCGCGCAGCTGCTCGAGGTAGGCTTCGATGCACCAGAAGCAGCCGCCGCCCACGGTGGCCGTTTCCAGCACTTTTTCTTTTGTCTCGGTATCGCCGTCTCCGCTCTCCGTTTTGCGCAGCGAGGCCGAGTTGATGCAGAAGCGGAGGCCCGAGGGGCGCGGTCCGTCGGGAAACACATGGCCCAAGTGCGCGTCGCATATGTTGCACAGTACTTCCACACGGTCCATGCCATACGAGGTGTCGCGCTTGTAGCGGATGACGTTGTCCTGCACCGGCTCCGTAAAGGAGGGCCACCCGGTGCCCGACTCGAACTTGGTGGTGGAATCGAAGAGCGGTGTGCCGCAGCACACGCAGGCATAGATGCCGGGTGCGTGGGCTTCGCAGTATTCGCCGGTAAACGCACGCTCGGTGCCGTGTTGCCGCGTTACGCGGTATTGCTCGGGTGTGAGCAGGGCTTTCCATTCGGCGTCGGTCTTTTCGACACGGGTGTCAGGGGTAGCAGGGTTGCGGCTATGGTCAAGGACGTCATTCCAGTTCATGGGTATTGCTTTACAGATCAACGAATGTAACGAGGTGCCGGTTCACTGGGTGACGTATGGCATCGGGCAGCAACGGGTGTTTAACAAAAGCTTTGGGCGTGCCGGTTAATCCATCGGGAGCCGTGGCCTTCTTACCTCCGAAGCGCACCAACAACCGCCTTCCCTAACTTATGAAAAAACAGTTTCTACTCCTTGCCGGCCTTGCGGCTGTGCTTTCCGCTGCTGCCCAACAGAAATCCGCAGGCCCCGAAAAAGTATCCTTCGGCATCAAGGCCGGTCTTAACTCCGCTTCGATAAAAGGCGAGGCGAGCGAGAGCCTCAATGGCATGGTCGACTACACCGATGGCATCTTCAATACAGAGAGCCGCACGGGCTTCTATGCCGGCGGTACCGTCAATATCCCGGTCGGTGGTGGCTTCTCCATCGAGCCCGGCATCCTCTACGATCAGAAGGGCTATGTGCTTCAGGGCTCCTATGGACTCAAGGACGCGGAGTTCCTCTCGCTCAATGGCAAGGCCCGCCTCAACCTCAATTATATTTCGCTGCCCGTGCTGGTTAAGGGTACTTTCGGCGGCTTCCAGGCCTTTGCCGGCCCGCAGGTGTCCTACCTCGCGCAGGCGCAGCTCCATGCTACTGCCGGCGCATTAGGATTCAACGTATTCAACAAGCGCTACGACGTGGCCGACCAGTTCAATAAGGTCGACTTCGGCCTCACCGGCGGTATTGGCTACCAGTTCAATAATGGCTTCCACATCAATGCGGCTTACGACCATGGCCTGGGCAAGATCGACGCGGACCGCAGCCTCGATGCCTATAACCGTGCCTTCAAGGTGGGCGTCGGCTTCCGCTTCTAACCGGACTCGTGTTTTACCTATAGAGAGGCCGCCTCCGGGCGGCCTTTCGTGTTCCGTGTCGGGTGCCGTATCCCGGGATTTCTCAACCAGCCCATGGCTTCAGCCATGGGTTTTCGATTTATAACCAGCCCACGACTTTAGTCGTGGGGAAGAAGAAACAAGGAACAGGGAACAGGGAACAAGGAACAAGGAACAAGGAACAAGGAACAAGGAACAGGAATCCGTAGAAGTACGGCAACGGACAAGGCCAAAAAAGACGCATCCCTGCGTCTTTTTCAATGTAGTTGCGCGCTGCGGGGCGATCACTTCCGCGAAGCGGCGAGCTGCGATTCGTATACCTCGATCCAGCGCTGCGGGGACATCTTGCCGGCCAGCTGCTCGAGGAGGGCAAAGGGGATGGCGTCGGGCTTCTTGAAGCGAATGCAGGACTTGCCCATGTCGAGCTTCGTCTTGCTGTGTTTCGGGTATTCGGATACGAACCAGTCGAGCAGCTCCGGGTCGCTGTACATGCCCATATGATACAGGGCGATGAAGTTCTTCTGCGACGCAACGGAAATAAAGGGAAGCGCCTGCTTCGGGTTGCAGTGATAGCCGTTGGGATACAGGCTGTGCGGCACCACGTAATTCAGCATGCCGCCGGCCATGCGCTCCTCGAAGCCGGGCGGCAGGTGCGCTTTCAGGATCGAGCGCAGGCGCTCCATGGCGGCTCTGCGCTCTTCAGGAATTTCGGCGAGGTATTGCTCGGGGGTGGCGGCGTTGGAGGTCATTGGTTAATGTGCTAATGAGCGAATATGCTAATGTGCTAATATAGGGAAGCCCGAAATAATGGAACTCGAGATGACCTAGAGAAAATGCGGCAGTGAAAGATTTACGACTACACGACTTTAAAAAACGGTCGCAACTAGAAAAGTATGTTCGACCTAAGTTCCCCCTACGGGGGACAGGGGGCCGGAACCGTGGCCGGTGCCCTTGATCTCTTCTTCGAGCAGCTGCAGCATGATGTCGCGGGCGTCTTTGTGCGGGAACCTGTACGATGAGGGCGGCTCGGTGGCGTAGGTCACCACGAGGTGCGCGCCTTCCTGGTGCGTGGTGAAGGGGAAGTCGCCGGTGCCGAACTTTAGCTTCGTGTAGAGCGCGCCGGCAAGCGCCACGTTGTTGGGGATGCCGTTGGCCTCGAGCCAGGCCACGATCTTGTTCTTCCAGAGCAGGTTGTAAAAGATACGTTGCGCGGCAAGCTTCGTTTCGGCGCCGAAGTCGCTCTTCTCGTAGATCCACTTGAGGTAGTCGACGTCTTCCTCCACCCGCTTGCCTTTGTTCTTGCCGAAGGTGTACACGATGTGTCCGCCGCCTGCCCGCTGGAACTTGCGCCCGAGGTCGAGGTAGTGGTTGTCGCCGAGGTAGTCGTGCAGGAAAGAGGTGTTGCCTTTGAGGTCTTCGTAGCGAAGCAGCTGGTGCTTCAGCACATCGATGGTGGCCAGTACGTCGGCGCGCGCGCCGTGGGCGCCCTCGTGCTCGCGGTTGCAGTAGAAGCGCACGGCCGCCGCGAGGTCGCGCTTTTCCTTGTGGTGGTAGATGGCCATCACGTCCACCAGCTTCGTTTCGCTTACCTTGATCGGGTAGCGCTTGTAGCGCGCGAATTCCTCGATGAGGAAGGGTACGTCGAAGCGTTTGATGTTGTAGCCGCCGAGGTCGCAGCCGGCAAACCAGGTCTCGAGCTCGGGGGCAAGGCTTTCGAACGTGGGCTGCCCGGCAACATCGGCGTCGGAGATGCCGTGGATGGCGGTGGCTTCGGCCGGAATGGGAACAACGGGGTCGATGAGGTGGTAGCGCTCCTCCTGCGTGCCATTGGGGAGGAGCTTGATGGCGCACAGCTCGATGATACGGTCCTGCCCCGCGTTGGTGCCCGTGGTCTCCAGGTCGAAGAACACGATGGGCCGCTCGAGGTCGAGGAAGGTGGTGGCCGGCTTTGGTATGAAATACGGTTGCTCCATCAGGCGTTGAAAGGGCAAGGTACGAAAAAGGGCTTGCACGGGTTATGGGCACTTATGCACAGGCGCGGCGTCCGGTCCCATCAGCGCGGGGTGATGTGCAATTGAAAGGAGCGCAGCAGGAGCAGGAGCTCGATCGGCCGCAGGGCTGCGAAGCATTCGAGGATGCCGGTCATTTCCTTATCCGCATCGGATGCTTCCCAGAAGGAATAGGGGCCCGACCGGAGGCGGCATTGCAGCTCGCCATTCATCGTCCAGGCATAGGCAACTCCCGCACCGAGTGCACGGCGCTCATCGCGTTTCAGGCGCAGCAGGTCGAAAGGATGTGCCCGCCAGCAGGAATGCACATGGTAGGAATCTGGCCCGAGGAAGTGCGTGCGCCGCTCCGTATAGCCGACCTCGCGGCCGGTTTCGTCGCGGAACTTGAGCGTGCGGAAGTGGTGCCTGAAGCGGTACTGGTCAAGGGAGTACGTGTGCTCCTCGCCAATCACTTTTGCCACCGCCTCGGATTCGCTGGTGGCGATGGCGGCGATCAGGCGCTCCTCCTCATAGAGCTCGAACTTATCCGAACCGTCAAGGCGTTTGCCGATGTCGCTGAAGTACACGCTGTAGGTGGGGCGGCGCTTGAACGTGTAGGTCTTGCAGGGAGCGAGGGCCGGACTCAGATCCATTCGAGCTCGTTTCGCGTCAGCACGCTTTCCGCATCGCCGGTGTTGAGCGTGCCCGCCGGCTCGAAGAGCAGCACCGAGCACTCGTTGTCGGCAACGGGCCGGTGCTCCACGCCACGCGGCACGATGAGCAGCTCGCCGGCGTTCAGCTCCACGCTGCGGTCGCGGAACTCCATGCGGAAGCTTCCCGCGATCACGAGGAACAGCTCGTCTTCGTGCTCATGCTGGTGCCATACGAATTCGCCTTTGAGCTTTACGAGCTTCACGTGCTGCCCGTTGAGCGCGCCTACGAGGCGTGGATGCCAGTGGTCGCCGAAGCGCGCGAGCTTTTCGGCAAGGTTGATCTTGTCGGGGCCTGGTCCGGTCATCGCTGTTGGTTTGGGGTTTCGCCCTGGGTGCGTTGCAGCCATTCCGCGCGCAGCAGCCCGAACACCACCGAGTGCTCATGGCGGCCGTTGGTGAAGTAGTGCTCGCGCAAGAGCCCCTCGCGCACAAAGCCGTGTCGTTCCATCAGCCGGAGCGAAGGCGTGTTGCCGGGGCCCACAAACGCTTCAATGCGGTGCAGCCCGAGCTCCCGGAAGCCGTACGCGAGCACGGCGCCGAGGGCTTCGCTCATATAGCCCTTGCCCCGCTGCGTTTCGTCGGTGAGTACGTAGCCGATCTCGGCGCGGGCATGGTCGGTATACCACGTGTGGAAGCCGCACCACCCGATGGCGACGTCACTTCCCTTGGGAAGCAGGTGAACGAAGAGGAAGGTCTTGTTGAAGGTGGTGAAGCCGCCGGCGAACTTCGCTTTCTCGCGCTGGTAGGCATCGGCCGGCAACCCGAGCAGGCGCGCTCCTTCTGCTGCCGTGCACTCATTGTATAAATACGAGAGCGCGGCCGCGTCGGCCTTGCGCAGGTGGAGGCGCTCCGTGTCGAGGAGCACGGTCAGCGGCGCCGCGGTAGTGTTGGCGACGGTACTCATGCGATGGGTGTGCTGAGGTGAAGGGATTCGCGGAGCGCTAACAGGTGCCGCTGCGTGTGCTGCACCATGAAGTGAAGCCAGTCGATCATCGTGAGCTCGCCCAGTATCGGGTGCCGGTAGGTGCGGTCGTCGGGCCGGATGCGGCCGCTGCTGAGGTCTTCCTTCAGTTGCGTGCGTTGCTGTTGAAAGCGGTCGATGAATGCGTCGACGGTAGTGAGGCTGCCCTTCGGCTGCACGATCTCCGGCGCCACGATCTTGTATTGCCGGCCCTGCACCAGCAGTTTTTCCAGCTTGGCGTCGCCAAACAGCTCGGGCACGCCCGCGCGCGTTTCGGTGCCCCGCTGCAGCAGGTGCCACACGAGGCCTTCGAGCAGGCACACATGCTCCAGCTCCTGCACGGGCGACCACCTTCCTTCGGCTCCTTCCGGTGCGCGGTGTTCGGGAATGCTGCGGGCAAGCTCCACCATTTCGGCTTCCTGGCGGTCCAGCCGTTCGTAATAGGCGTCGAGGTCCATCATGGGTGTTTCGTTCGCCTAAAAGTACGGCTTCCGGCCCGCATACAACGACCCGGCCGCACGGCGGGAGGGGCTGTGCGGCCGGTCTTGATCCGGGGCAACGTTATTGGTCGCGGAAGCCGTTGGCGCGGTTGCCGTCGTTGCTGTTGAGGGCGTCCATCTCGTCGGTATCGGAGCGGTCGCCATGGCCGAAGTGCGGCTCTTCCGCATGGGGCGCGGCGGCCCCCTGCGCATTGGCGTCGGGAGTGGTGCCTTGCTGGGTTTGCTCCGGAGGGGCGGGATGTTTCTGCTCTTCTTTCATATGCCTGCGTTTGCTGCCGGTACCCGTGCAAACGAGATGCCGCGCTCAGCGGAAGCGGAAGCCCCGGGCGCCAGCCTGCTGCTTCAGGAGGCGCGCCATCTCGCTGCCGAGCGTGGCCGTTCCCGTCGTGGCGCGTTTTTTCCGCTCGGCCTGGAGCCAGGCATCGCGGCGCACACCCAGCGCGGCAATCTGGCGCTGCAGCTGCGCCCGCTCTTTATCGCTGTACCGGTACCGCACCTTTGGGGCGGCGGCCGCACTGCCTGGCGTGCCCGACTGACGGCGCCTATGGGTATTGACCTGCACTTCCAGGTCGTGCGGATCGTATTCGGGACTTCTTTCGGTGACTACGTACTCGCGAAGTGCATCCGGGTTATTGATGTCCCGTACTTCCACCGTATCGGGCGGTGCCAGCGTGCCCATAGCGCTGCGCGTTGTAATGCGCTCGGCCTGGATGCCCGGACTATAGCCTCTGATTGTAGTGGGCGCGTTCATCGCGAAGGCGCCGCTCCTCCTGGCACCGGCGTTCACCTTCTCATTCAGGGTAATGAGCTGGCGGTCGAAGGGCGTTTCGGGAAGCTCCTCGGCCTCATCGGCGTTGATGCTGGTAAAGCTGCCGCCGCCGCATTCCGCGCCAAGGTCCCAGAACTCATTGTAGGCCTGTGCCCGGTAGCCGCAATAGATCGTGTTCACCACGATCCCTTTGGCTACGGCTTCGGCGCAGGCGGTCGCATAGGGGTAGCGTCCCTGGCGGAAGTTCTCGTTGCCCGCGATGAAGATCGCTTTGTAGGAGGCCGGCGAGGGATCCCACTGCAGCTCCGTTACGGCAGCATGGATCGCCTCGGCGCAGTATTCCTCGCCCCCGTCGGTACGCAGCCGGAACAGCTGGTCCGAAAGGGCGTCGAGGTTGCTGGTAAACGGGCTCAGCTGCCGCACGTAGCCGGCAGCGGCGCCGTTGGACGGTCTCCCGTATTCATACAGGGCGATCTCCACGGTCGGGCGCCCGGCTTCGCACTCACTGCGCGCGAGCATCCGCGCGGTGCTCCAGAGCTGCGTCTTCGCCTGCTCGATCAGGCCTTCCATGGTGAAGCTCACGTCGAGCAGCAGGGCTACCTGCAACTTGGGTACCGCTTTTTTCTGTGCCTGGGCAGGGTGAGACAGGAGTAAGGCGAGCAGGCAGGCGCCGGCTATACGGGAGAAGGAGCGCATAGGTAGGTTGGTTTAGTATGAGTACGAAACGCTGCCTGTTGCCGGTTTATTGGATGCGGTAGCCGAAACGTCCTGCCTGCTCTTTCAGGATCTTTTCCATTTCGGTTTCGAGCGTGGCTTCGTTGGTTTGCTGTGCGCGCTTGCGGCGCTCGGCGGCAAGCCACTGCTCGCGCTCGGCGCTTGTTTTTTCGATCGCCTGCCGCACGGCCTCGCGCTCCGCGTTTTTCGCGCGCACAAGGCGCAGCAGCTCGGCGTTCGACTTCTTCTTCAGGCTGTCGGGTAGCTCGCTGCGGTTCATCTTCGCCACGTAGATGCTGTCGCCCTGCTTATCGTCGGTGGCAGCGTCGATGAGGTCCCACTGCACATTTTTGTACAGCGATTTCTTACCCTTTACCGCGATGCGTGCGGCCGCCGTTTTGCGCGAATGGGCAACGTTGGCCACATCGGCCGTTTCCATGCTCATGAAGCCGCTGGCGCCGACGCGGCCGTAGGCGATGTGCGTGCCGTTGAAGCGGCTGTTGAGCGTGATGAGGGTGCTGTCGTAGGGCGTCGGGATGTCTTCGAGCTTCGAGTTGGAGTTGATGCTGGTGAAGTTACCGGTACCGCACTCGGCGCCGAGGTCCCAGAAATCGCGGATGCCGCTCATGCGGTCGCCGCAGTAAATGGTATTGAGGATGATGCCGCGCTGCCGCGCTTCGAGGCAGGCCTGCGTATACTGTACGGAGCCCTGGCGGAAGCTTTCGTTGCCGGCGATGAAGGCGACCTTGTAGGTGCCCGCGGCGGTGTCCCAGTCGAGCTCTTTCACGGAGGTGCTGATGGCCTGTCCGCAATACTCTTCACCGCCGTTGGTCTTGAGCGCGAAGAGCAGCAGCGAGAGCGAGTCGAGGTTGCTGGTGAACGGGGTGATGCGCTTCACGTAGCCGGCAGCGGGGTTGTTGGATGTGCGCCCGTATTCATACAGGGCGATCTCGATCTTCGGCGCTCCTTCCGGGCATTGGGCGCGGCCGAGCAATTGTACCGTGCTCCAGAGCTGGGCCTTCGCCTGGTCGATGAGTCCGTCCATGCTGTTGCTGACGTCGAGGAGGAGAGCTACCTGCACCCGTGGATTTTTGGGTGCCGGGGCGGGTGGTGCTTCGGAGCGCGGGCCGCGGAAAGAGAAAACGAGCGGAGTGACGGCGGCCAGCAGCAGGCCAAGGGCCAGGTATCGGTTGCTCATGTCGGAAGGTTTCCAGAAAGATGTAACCTTTCGCGCGATTGCACAAACGATAAGCAGCGGGTGCGGGTGGTTTTAGGTTGCTTTTAACACGGGGCGCCAGGCTCGTGCACGGCGTAAGTAGCGGTTAACAGGGTGTTTTTAGTCCGGCGGGTACCACCGGGGCGCCGATGCTGATCGTTTCTTCCTGCCAATCGGGATGATGCCAGAGCTTCTGGTCGCAGGGGCGCCGGGTGGCGGGGTCGGTCCACCCGATCCGGAGGTAGCCGCCGCGCCCGACGCGGGCCTTTGCCTCCAGGCGGGGCCAGCTGCCGTCGGCATTGCGGGTGAGCTCATACTCCTCGGCTACCGGTTTGCCGGGAAGCAGGCGTGCGGGCGATAGCGGCGCGCCGTCGGCATAGAGAAAGTAAAAGATCCTGCCGATGGCCTCCACTTTCAGCGATAATACCGGGGGAAGCAGCATATCCGTTGGTTTGCCTGCAAGATGGGCCAATCATCAAAGCCGGACAATGGTGTTTCTACGATATTTTACCGGGGAGGAGCGGTTTTGTTCCGGAGGTTTGGGAGGAGGCGAAGGGTTTTGTGAGGTTTTGAAAGGTTTTGTGAGGTTGGTTTTTTGCGGTGGTTGCTTCGAACACCAGGGCCCGTGCCTTGCCGGATTTGCCGTGACTTCGGCTACCTGCGCTCCATAGCCTGGATGACCGCGTCGGAATCGGGCGTGATGGCGGGGTCGAAGTAGTGCGTGAGGCGTCCCTGTTCGTCGACGAGGTACTTGGCGAAGTTCCAGGTCGGGGCCTGGCTGTTCCAGCCGTTCTGCGCCGGGTCGGTGAGCCAGCGGTACACGGCTTGCTGGTCCGCGCCGGGCAACACGGGCGCTTTGCGCGCCACCGGGAAGGAGATGCTGAAGGCGGTGCGGCAGAAGGCGCCGATCTCCGCATCCGAGCCTTGCTCCTGCTCCTTAAAATCATTGGCCGGAAAGGCGATGATGGCCAGCCCGATGGAGCGTGCTTCCAGCTCGCGGAGCGTTTCGTAATGGCTTGTATAAATACAGTTGCTCGCCGTATTCACCAGCAGTAGCTTGCGGCCGCGGAAGCGCGAAAGCGGCAGCCGCTCCCCGTTGCTGAGCGTGAGCTCGAGATCGTACAGGGATGCCGGCGGCGTTACCGCGGGCTCGCGGTGCAGGACCTTGCGGTGGCGGCCGGTCAGGCGCGCTACCGCCTGGTAAACGGGATAGAGGGAGCGGAGCAGTCGTTGCCGGAAGGTCATCATGGGAGCGAAGGTAGGGTGGGGGATCTCAGATGTGTGATCTCAGATTTCAGATTTCGGCTGGCGCCCGATAAGGATCCCGGATGTTTGATCTCAGATCTCGGATGTGTGATCTAGGATCTGGCTGACGCGCGACAAGGTTCTGAGAGAAGGCGACTTTAGTTATATCTGTATTCGCCGATTGGCGAGCGGTTCGAATGTCATTATCGGGTCTTTGCACCTTTGCGGCTTTACGTGAAACCCGCGTTCGACTTTAGGAAATGTCAGGCGCCTGCGCCGGACTGCCCGAGCGGACACTGCGCGTAACGCAGGAGATTGTCCCGAGGCTTCGGGACGCTACGCTCGCAATGACGGCCGATCCACTCGCAACTACTTTGCCGCTGTGAACGACCCCTTACCAATAAACTAATAAACCAATAGACAGCCGCGCAGCGGCTTCTACCGGATCACCTTCTTGAACCATTTGAGCTTGCCGGCAAAGGGCGGGTACTTGAGGTCCGGGTCGAACCAGGTGGGTGTTTTCAGGAGGGCCTTCCGGTGACTGAAGGTTTCGAAGGAAAAGCGGCCATGGTAGGCGCCGATGCCCGAGGGGCCCCGGCCCCCGAAGGGCAGTGCCGGGTTGGTGAGGTGCCAGGAGGCGTTGTTGATGCAGCCGCCGCCGAAGGGCACGCTTTCGATCCACGCGCGCTCGGCAGCCGCGCTTTCCGTGAACAGGTAAAAGGCCAGCGGGTCGGGGTGGCGGCGGATGAGCGCACGTGCTTCCTCGTCGCTCGTATAGGTGAGGATGGGCAGCAGCGGACCAAAGATCTCTTCGCCCATCAGCGCGGACTCCGGGGAGACGCCTTCCAGCAGCGTGGGCGCGATGTAACGGGTAGCGGCGTCGTGCTGCCCGCCGAACAGCACCGTGCCCTGCTGCAGGTAGCCCGTGAGGCGCGCGAAGGCGCGGTCGTTGACGATCTTGCCATAGTGACCGCTGCGCGCCGGGTCGTCGGTGAAGAACTGCAGGATCGTGGCCTTGAGCTGGTCTACGAAGGCGTCTTTTACGGATGCGTGCACCAGCACATAATCGGGCGCCACGCACATCTGCCCGGCGTTGGAGAACTTGGTAACGGCAATGCGGCGGGCCGCCACGCGCAGGTTGGCGTCGGCAGCCACCACGCAGGGACTCTTGCCCCCGAGCTCAAGGGTGACGGGAACGAGCCGCTCCGCCGCCAGCGCATAGATCTTTTGCCCCACGGCGGTGGAGCCGGTATAGAACACATGGTCGAAGCGGAAGCCCCGCATCAGCGGCGGGATCACTTCGGCGCCGTCGCCTTCCACGATCAGCACCTGCTCCGGCGGGAAGGCATCCGTAATAATACGGCGCAGCAGGGCGGCCGTGGCGGGCGCGAACTCGGAGGGCTTCAGCACAGCGCAGTTGCCGGCCGCGAGCGCACCCACGAGCGGCGCCAGCAGCAGTTGCAGCGGGTAGTTCCAGGGGGCGATGAGGAACACGACCCCCAGCGGCTCGCGGTGGATGCGGGAGCGGGAGGGTAGGTTCAGCAGGTTGGTCGGCACTTTTTCGGGGCGCATCCAGGCTTTGAGGTGCTTCAACGTGTGCCGGATCTCACCAAGCAGGAAGCCGGTCTCCGTGACCCAGGTCTCCTCCACGCTCTTGCCGAGGTCGGTCATCAGCGCCTCGTTGATGGCGCCCTCGTGCCGGAGCACCGCGGCGCGCAGGGCCTCAAGCGCCGCTACCCGTGCGGCGTAGGGGCGGGTGGCGCCGCTGTCGAAGTGCGCGCGCATTTTTTCGAGGGAATGCTTCAGGGCTGCTTCCATGGCTACAAGGTAGGGAACAGAAGAACAAGGAACAAGGAACAGGGAATAAGGAACAAGGAATGTTGAATGACGAAGGAGGTAGAGAAAGAACGCGGATTTTTTATGATTGATACGATTAGCGCCAATCCATTTACCGGGACCGCTCATCGGTTCAGCCGCTTATGCTGCATCTTTTCATCAGGATCAATAGGCCGCTGCCGGGATATTCCGAATCGTACCAGTAAATCATACCGGCAAAGACATCGCAGCCAGGAGTCGAGCAGCATGGTAGTATCCATCCGCGCTCATCGTATAAAATCCGTATCATCTGCGTTCCTTCTCTCTCGGGCCCATCATCACCACAGTGCTTGTATAAAAAAGGAGGAACGTCTGTCCCTCCTTCCCTTCGTTATTCGATATTCCTTGTTCTGCGGTTCACCGGCTTTCATACACCGCGTAGCCCCAGGGCTCAATGCCGAAGCCGTTCTTCACGGGCTCGGGCAGTCCGCCGAAGACGTTCATCCACACGTTCTGCGAAGGCTGCTGCTTCCAGGTGAGCTGCTGCGGCTTGCCCGAGAGGTTCAGGATCACGAGCACCTTGCCCGTGCCCTTGCGGCGCTCGAAGGCGAACAGGGCGTTGTCGTTGCCCGTGGCGAGGCGCGTGAACGTAGCATCGGAGGCCATGGCGGGGTTCGTGCGGCGCAGCGTCAGCAGCTGCTTGTAAAAGGGCGCGCGGGCATATTTGCGGAACCCGATGGTGTCTTTCCAGAAGAAGGAGAGCGAGTCCATCACCGGCTCTTCCTGCCCGCTGTATACGAGCGGCAGCGTCTTCTTCATGGTAAACGTCAGCACGGCAAAGGGTGCATGCACGGAGCCGGGCATCGTGCCGTAGTCGGCCTTGTTCCAGGTGTTCTCGTCGTGGTTGGAGGTGAAGTACAGGCGCATCGCGTTGCGCGCGAAGGCCGTGTCCTCGCGCGTCAGCAGCGAGTCGAGCGCGGAGGCGGAGCGCTTGCCGGCGGCGATGTCTTTCATGATCGAGAAGGGCTCCCAGGCATAGGTGGCGTTGAAGCCCACCTCGTGCATCCAGGGCTCGTTGCTTTCGGCCAGCATAAATACGGGCTTCACGGTGCGCAGCTCACGGATGCAGCGGCTCCAGAAGGCTTTGGGGACTTCGCCGGCCACGTCGCAGCGGTAGCCGTCGATGCCGGTCTCGCGGATCCAGTATTTGAGCGTGGCGATCATGGAGTCCACCATGCGCGGGTTGCTGTAATTGAGCTTGCGCACGTCGGTCCAGTCGAAGGGCGACACGGCCTCGCCGGTTTTCGGGTCCTTTACGTAGAAATCGGGGTGCTTGGTGAGCCAGTAGTGGTCGCCACCGGTATGGTTGGGTACCCAGTCGATGATGACCTTCATCCCGAGGCTATGGGCCTTGTTCACGAGGCGCTTCCAGTCGGCGAGGGTGCCGAACTCGGGGTTGATGCCGCGGTAGTTGGCGATGGCATAGTAGGAGCCGAGACCGCCTTTGCGGTCTTTCTTGGAGATGGGGTGGATGGGCATGAACCAGAGCGTCTGCACGCCCATGTTCTTGAGGCGGGGCAGGTGGGCTTCAAAGGCGCGGAAGGTGCCTTCGGGCGTATACTGGCGTACGTTGACCTCGTAGATGTTGCCGGACAGGATCCAGGAGGGCGGAGCTACAGGCGACTGGGCAAGGGCACTCAGCGAGAGGCTGCACAGGAGCAGGAGGGAAAGCAGGGGGCGCATAAGCAAGACTTTGTGCTAAAGTAAGCCAAAGCCCCCAATGTGTACGCCGGACACTTACACGGCACGGAGCTGGGTGCCGTTGTTGCTTTTCTGGTAGAAACGGGAGATCGCTTCCTGGAGCTCTTCGGCGAGCAGGCGCTGGGCTTCATCGTCGGATACGGAGGGGGCGAGGCGCATTTCCTTTACGTTGATGACAAAGGAGGTGCCTTCGTAGCGGGTGAACACGGAGATCATTGTCTCGAAGGTCGTATCGGCGACCTGCACCTCGGAGCAGAATAACTTGACCATGAACGGGCGGTTTCCGGGGTGGGTAAAATAATCGTGCCACCGGCCGAAAGGGCGCAGGGTCAGGGGATTAGGACGGGAATCGGGAGCGTGAATCGTGAATTGGCAATCGTGAATGGGGCAGGGGTGGGAGGTGCATGGGGCAGATGCGTATAAGGCGCATCGTTCCTTTAGCTGGTGATCGATCCAGATATCGCGTGACAGTTGCTCCCGACCCAGGGTTTCAACGGAAACCCAGGCCTCCGGGTATGTAGTGGCCACCCGTGGTTAACGCAGCAATCCGGAACGCCGATCCATACTCTGTTTCCCTGTAAAGATCAACAGTTATACAACTTTCGACACGTCCTGCGATCGTTAGAATCCGGCTCGTTGTGAAATACCTGCCACAGGATTTCCGGTTCCTGGCCTTTCCCGACACGGTCGCCCGCATTTCTACGAGCGTCTCATCGCCACATCGCTCCATTCGCGATTGCCGATTGCCGATTCCCGTCTCAGTACTGCCGCTGCCGCGCCGAATCGTTGCCTGGGGTAGTGGAACGGTCCTGCGTGGGGCTGGGCGAGGAAGAGCGCACGTCGCCCTTCACGTTGTGCTGCGGGATGGTATCGTTCGGGTACTCGCCGGAGGCGGTGTTGATATGTTTGGCCGTATCGTTGACTGCGCTGGCAGCGCCGGTGTCGGGGGAGAAATTCGTAGTGTCGGTATTCGCGTTGCCGTCGGTTGCATTGCTGCAGCCTGCCAGTGCCAGCCCGATGAGGGCGCTGAAGAGGATCCGTTTCATAGCGTTTGTTTTATCCACCCTCTCTTCTTACAATAACTTTGCCGCCAACCACCTCAGCCACACCGCTTATGAAGTCCCTCCTGCTCCTCCATGGCGCGCTCGGCAGCGCCGATCAGCTCCGGCCCCTTGCCGAAGCCCTGCCCGGTCACTACGACCTGCACTCCCTGCAACTGCCGGGGCATGGCGGCGTACCGGCCGGCGACGGCGGCTTTTCGGTGCCTGCCTTCGCCGGTTTCGTGGAGCGATACATCCAGGAGAAAGGCCTCGACCGGCCGTCCGTATTCGGGTACAGCATGGGCGGCTACGTGGCCCTGCACCTCGCTGCTACCCGCCCGGAGTTGATCGGGGCCGTTGCCACGCTGGCCACCAAGCTCGACTGGACGCCCGAAGGCGCCGCCCGCGAGGCGGCCGGGCTGCAGCCCGACGTCATCGAGCAGAAGGTGCCGGCCTTCGCGGCGGCGCTCCGCGAGCGGCACTACCCGCTCAACTGGAAGGAAGTGCTGGCCAACACCGCATCGCTCATGCAGGAGCTCGGCCGTGCTCCCCTGCTGACCGATGGGGTACTCGCTTCCCTCACGCTTCCCGTATTATTACTGCTCGGCGACCGCGACAACATGGTGACGCTTGAAGAGACGGTCAACGCCCGGCGTACGATCCCGGGTGCGCAACTCGGTGTGCTGCCCGCAACGCCCCACCCGCTGGAAAAAGCGGATCCGAAGCTGCTGGCCGCCCTGCTGCAGCGTTTCTTCGGCTCCTGACCTCTATTACCTCAAACCATCGCTGTATGATCCATTACCGCCCCGCCACCGTTCCCGACATTCCCGGCATGCAGGTCGTGCGCCGATCGGTAACGGAGAATGCGCTCTCCAACCCCGACCTCGTGCGCGATGCCGACTACGTTCCCTTCCTTGGCACCGAGGGCACCGCCTGGATCGCCCTCGACGGCGACCGCATCGTAGGCTTCTCGATCGCCGACGTGCCGGGCCGGAATATCTGGGCGCTTTTTCTCTTCCCCGAGTACGAAGGCCGGGGCATCGGCAAGGAGCTGCACCGCCTCATGATGAGTGGATATTTCGGGCAAACGAAGGAAACCGTATGGCTCAGCACGGCTTTCCACACGCGCGCCGAAGCCTTTTACCGCCTCCGCGGCTGGACCGACAAGGGCGCCCACAATGCCATCGAGCGCCGCTTCGAAATGACGGCGGAAGACTGGAAACGGATTTCAGATTTTTGATTTCAGATTTGAACCAATGCAACAGGCAAGGAACCGGGTGCTCCTGCAACGGAATGCCACCGACAAGCCTGCTTCGTACCAGCATCGCCTGCACGCTTACTAATAGACTAATAGACCAATAAACCAATAGACCAATAAACTAAACCTTCCTCCGCATCAGCCAGTCGCGCTGGACGTCGGTACCCAGCAGGAAGTCGCATTCGTCAAACTTTTCGAAACCCCAGGCGGTGTAGAAGTCGATCGCCCGCTGGTTCTGCGCCCAGACGCCGAGCCACACCCACTCTTTACCGCGCTCCGCGGCCACCCGCAGGCTTTCGGCCATAAGGACCTTGCCGGCGCCTTTCCCGATATAGGAAGCGCAGGCGTAGAGGCGTGCGATCTCGAGGGCGCTCGTGCTGCCGAGCGTGGCCGGCGTTCTGCCCTCGCGCAGCTTCACATAGCCCGCTACCTCGGGGCCGTCGTAGGCCAGTACGAAGTGGTGCTCGGGGCGTCCTACCTCCAGCATGAGGCGGCCCTTGGTGAATTGCTCGTCGAGGAAAAGCGCCATGTCTTCCGGCTTGTTGTCGTTGGCGAAGGTGTCGTAAAAGGTCTGCCGGCTGATGTCGGCTACCAGCGCCGCATCTGCAGCCGTGGCGGTCCGCAGGGTATAGGTCATGCCGCAAGTTAGTGCACAGAGGGGTTGCCCCGGCAGGCAGCGGCGCGGTGCGGGAGGCCGTTCATAAAAAGCATCTTCGGTGGCACAGCTTTTTTGCAACCAGCGGCATGCTCCTTCTTCCGAAACGCTTCTTCCTCACCAAAGGCATCGGCATTCATGCCCAGCCGCAACGGGCGGTAGCCGAGGCCCTGCGCGACGCCGGCATGGAACGTTGTAACCTGGTGCGTGTGTCGGGCGTGCTGCCGCCGGGCTGTACGCGCATGAGCCGCGACGAGGGGCTGGCGGCGCTTACACCGGGTATGATCGCCTTCGTGCTCCAGGCCCAATCCGTTGCGCAGGGTGCGGGCACGCTCGCAACGGCCGGGATCGCGGTTGCCTGTCCCAACGACGGGTCGCAGACCGGCTACTTCGCAGCGCTCGACGGTACGGGGCGCGATGCGCATGATGTGCAGCAGGAGGCGGAGGAGCGCGCGGCCGGGGAGCTGCTGGCGCATTGGGGGCTGGAGACCGAGCCCAACGAGTTCGTGCGCCGCGGGCAGAAGCAGTATGAATACGGGGAGCAGGTATTCGGGGTCGATTCGCTGATCGCCTCGGCGCAGGGCCACGAGGCCCACCTCAACACCGTGGTGCTGGTGATGGCGGTGTTCCTGTTGGAGTAAGGCAGGCGAAGGAAAAAAAGAGTTTTTTAACCGCTAAGAAAAGAAGGGGCTAAGGTACTCGCTAAGAGTACGGTCTATTTGTCTATTGGTTTATTTGTGAAGAGTTCGTCGATGTGCGACCTTCCTGATCGTACTGGAAGATATCTTACCTGGAAGCGTGGCTTGCCAAAGCAGCGCCGAAAGTGCTATAGGTACGTATCCGCGTTCATCGTATCAAATCCGTATAATCTGCGTTCTTTCTCTTTCTCTGCCCATCGTCAGCGCAAAGGCCATTTCGGAAAGTACGCCTTGCTCCTCGTTCCTGGGTTGGGCGGTTGTGCTGTTCTGTGACGCATGCAGCACCCGGAATAAATCTGAAATCTGAAATCACAAATCTGACATCCTCACAAACTGTCCGGCAGGCTGTCGGGATTGATCTCCTGCAGCAGGTAGTCCTTGCGCTTCAGCTCGAAGTTGCGGCCGAGGTAGAGGCGCTTCACCTGGTCGTCTTCGGCGAGCTCCTCGGCGGAGCCGTGGCGGAAGATCTTGCCCTCGATGAGGAGGTAGGCGCGGTCGCAGATGGAGAGCGTTTCGGTTACGTTGTGGTCGGTGATGAGGATGCCGATGTTCTTGAACTTCAGCTTGGCCACGATGGCCTGGATGTCTTCCACCGCGATGGGGTCGATCCCAGCGAAGGGCTCGTCGAGCAGGATGAATTTCGGGTCCACCGCGAGCGCGCGGGCGATCTCGGTACGGCGGCGCTCGCCACCGGAGAGCACGTCGCCGTTGCTCTTGCGCACATGCTGCAGGCGGAACTCGTCGAGCAGCGTTTCGAGCTTTTCCTGGCGCTCCTTTTTGGGCCGGCCGGTCATCTCGAGCACGGACGTGATGTTCTCCTCCACGGTGAGCTTGCGGAAGATGGACGCTTCCTGCGGGAGGTAGCCGATACCGAGCTGCGCGCGCTTATACATGGGCAGCTGCGTAATGTCGGTATCGTTGAGAAACACGCGGCCCTCGTCGGGCTTGATGAGGCCGACGGTCATGTAGAAGGTGGTCGTCTTGCCGGCGCCGTTGGGGCCCAGCAGGCCCACGATCTCTCCCTGCTTCACTTCGATGGACACATGGTTCACCACGGTGCGGGTGCGGTAGCGCTTGACGAGCTCGCTGGTATGGATGCGGATGGACAAAACGGGAATGTTTGCGGTAAAAATACGGCAGGAGGGGCACGTGGCAGGGACAATTAACTTCCTGTTTTGCCGGCGCAAGCGCCTGGCTTTTCCTATAGTAGGACGAGGGTTTCACGCACTATCGGCCGAAGCCTTGTGGCGCGGCGGCCAAAGCACCTCAAATTCTGGCTACGATTCCCGTTTAGCCGCCGCAAGCGGCTGGTATTTTCTAAAGCACAACGGGGACTTCGCGCGGTGACGCAAAGACGCGGAGCACGCAGCGGCATATTCGTTGCGTGGCGACCAGTTATCATACTCGCTTAGGCTTTTTAATCGGATATCCTGTCGTTGTGCCGTCGTGTCGTCGTGCCGTTGTGAGACAGCCTGCCGCAGGCAGGGCGCATCATGAGCGCAGCGAATGTCCCCGCGTCCCCGCGTCTTTGCGTGAAACCCGCTTGCCGCTTTCGGAAAGCAGGCCGCCTGCGGCCGTGTTAATAATGTCGGATCCCGCAAACGTTGCCGGACCCCAACCCCTTCCGTTTGCCGTTCCGGGCGTACCTTTGCGGCCGTATGAAAGTTACCGAGCACCTGGACGCCGCGCAAGGCCGTACCCTCATCTCGTTCGAGATCCTGCCGCCCCTGAAAGGCAAAGGCATCAACGCCCTCTGGGAACACCTCGATCCCCTGATGGAGTACAAGCCCGCCTTCATCAACGTCACCTACCACCGCAGCGAATCGATGTTCAAGCGGAAGTCCGACGGCACCTTCGATAAGGTGGAAGTGCGCAAGCGCCCCGGCACCGTCGGTATCTGCGCCGCCGTGCAGAACCGCTACGCGGTGGACGCGGTAGCCCACCTCATTTGCGGCGGCTTCTCCAAGCAGGAGACCGAGGACGCCCTCATCGACCTCAACTTCCTCGGCATCGACAACGTACTCGTACTCCGCGGCGACGCGCCCAAGAACGAAGCCATCTTCGAGCCCCAGCCGGGCGGTCACAAATACGCCATCGACCTGCTGGCCCAGGTGCAGCGCATGAACTCGGGGCTCTACCTCGAGGAAGACCTCAAAAGCCCTGTCAAGACCAACTTCTGTATCGGCGTCGCGGGCTATCCCGAAAAGCACTTCGAGGCACCCAACCTCAAGACCGACCTGCAGTTCCTGAAGGCCAAGGTGGACGCAGGCGCCTGCTACGTCACTACGCAGATGTTCTTCGACAACCAGAAGTATTTCGCCTACGTAGATGCCTGCCGCGCCGCCGGCATCAACGTGCCCATTATCCCGGGCCTGAAGCCGCTCACGACGAAGAAGCAGCTCTCCATCATCCCGCGCACCTTCCACGTCGACATTCCCGAAGCCCTTTCGGAGGCCGTGCTGCGCTGCAAGACCGACGCCGACGTAGAGCAGGTGGGCACCGAGTGGATGCTCCAGCAATCCAAAGAGCTCAAGGCCGCCGGCGTACCCGTGCTCCACTACTACACCCTCGGCAAGCCGCACGTGGTGTCGAACGTGGTGAAGGAGCTGGTTTAATAGTTTATTGGTCTATTGGTAAGGTCGTTTCTATACTATGCGGCTTACAAAACTGGGCATTTCGTTGACGGCAATGGCGATCGAGGCGGCCCTGTGTGCCTTATGGTCCTGCAGCCACGACGTTCCCTTCAGCGGGCGGGGGCCTGATTGCCTGGCGGCCTACCAAGCCCGCAAGACGGAGATCAGAAACACCGCAAGCTTCCTGGCGCAGTTCCGCGACACCGGCTTTGCGCTCGAATTGTGGGGAAGAGAACGCATCCTTAAGTTTCGGTATGTCGATAACCGCCACGGGCTCTATGGCGCCGGATCCGATATCCGCCTCGACGAGCCGCTCCGGCACCGGTTGCAATCCTTTCTGCGCGCCGCGGATTCGAGGGGGTTTTATAAAGAGCCTGGGAAAGACTATATCGAAATGGACCTGCCGGTAGCGCCCACGGCACGCCTGCGCCTGCTGCTTCCGCCCGGCCGCATTGCCCCCGGCATCGGGTTGGGCAAGTACTATCCCGGTCATCTCCGCACCGACTTCAACCGGCACTCCTTCATCGCCGTCGACAGCGACGCCGTGTTTGTACAACTTAATGCAGCGGATGCGGTGCTACACTGAAGATTGCTTCCTTCATGATGCTCCAGAAAACAAAGGAAAAGGTCGCCCTAAAGCGACCCTTTACCCGCCTCCGCTACTGCGAGCGGAGCAAATAGACCAATAAACCAATAAACTACTTCCCCTTCATCAGCTCCAGCAACACGGGCTGGTTGATGGTGACCGGGTAGCGGGCGCGGAGCTCGTTGATCCACTTCGCCTCCAGCTCTTTCTGGTAGTCGGCGATCACGAGGCCGCGGGCTTCGGCGAAGCTGCGGGGCGCTGTGCCCGGGTGCTCCTTGAGGATCAGCGCGAACGCCGCGGAGTTGTCGCTCGCATTCACGAGGGGCGCCGTTACCGTGCCTGCTTTCAGGGCCGTCTTCGCGCCGTTCGGGATGGCGCCGCGGTCGAAGCGGTTGGAGTCCACAGCGATCTTGTCGTCGTAGGTGGCCAGCACGGTGGCCCAGGCCGCAGGCTTCTTCGCGATCTGTGTATGCGCGGCCCTGGCCGTGGCGAGGTCGGGTGCATAGAAGATCACAGCATCCACCGGGTCGGTCCATTGGTACGACGACCTATGTGCGTTGTAGTAGGCTTCGAGGGCTGCCGTATCGTTCTGCGCGGGGCCCCATACCTGGCGCTGCATGATCTCGAAGAAGAGGTTGCCGTCGCGGAACTCCTCCATCTGCCCGCGGAAGGTGGCGTTGAACTGCTCGAGGTGGTTCTTGTAATACTCGATCGCCGATGCCTCGCGGAACTCGTCCCACAGCTGCGGGTAGGGTTTCGCGCCGGAGCCGTCGGCCTTGAAGCGGTTGGCGCCGATATACTTCAGCCAGTCGGCGGTGGTGAAGGCCTGGTCGCCCACACGCAGCAGCGGCGTAGTTTCGGTGATGGAGAGGGCGATGCCCGGCTTCTTGTATTCGAGCAGGGAGTCGCTGTACAGGAACAGGTGCTCGTTGTTGAAGGAGTGCGGGGTGCTGCCTACCTGGGCGCCGATCTTTTGCGCCAGTACGCCGCGTACCGTAGCAATACGGTCGGAGGCTTCCACGCTGGCGCGGAGGGCCTGCAGCACTTCGGGGGTGGCGGTGGCAGGGCGCGGTACGAGGGAGCGGCGCTTCACGATGTGCCAGCCGTGTTCGGTGAGGAAGGGTGCCGTGAGCGCGCCATCCTTTGCAAGGGCGAACACCTGGCGCTCAAATACCGGGTCGTATTGACCGGCCGTGAGGTCCTGCAGCTCACCCTTGTTGTTGGCCGATACCACGTCGTTCGAGAATTTGGTGGCCAGCGTGGCGAAGTCGGCGCCTTTGAGCAGGCGGGCGTGGAGCGAGTCGGCGCGCTTTTTAAGGGCGGCCTTGTCGGCCTCGGTGGCGCCGGGCGGGAAGGCGAGGAGGATCTGCGCCGCCTTCAGCGTGCCGGGATCGGGGCGCTCGGCGATGTTCTTGAACAGGTGGTAGCCGGCTTTGCTGCGTTGCACGGCCGACAGCGCTCCGGGGCGGGTATTATAAGCGAGGTTCTCCAGCGTGTAGGGCAGGGTAAATACGGCGATCCAGCCCAGCTCGCCGCCGTTGTCCTTTACCGAAGGATCTTCGGAGTAGCGGCGGGCCACGTCGGCAAAGGGCTTGCCCGACCCGAGCTCACTAACGGCTTGCTGCATCTTCAGGGCAGCGGCGGCTGCGTCGCCCTTTTCGGCAATGAAGATGTGGGCAAGGCGGATGTTCTTCTTCGAGCGCTCAAAGGCTTCCTGCACGAGGCCGTCCACCCCGGCGAGGTCATTGAGGTAAGTGGGCAGCAGCTGCTCGCGCAGGTTCTGCAGGTCGGCCACCATATTGGGCAGCGTATCGTAGCCGAGGCGGCGCGCCTCGCGCACCTTGAGGCGCGAGGTGATGTAGAGGTCGAGGTAGTCGTTGAGCGACGTGGTACCCTTGCCGGCGTTGTTCTTCTTATAGGCGGCCAGGAAATCGGGCACGGTCACGGTGTCGCGCCCATACGTGAAGAGGGTCTGCGCGGAGGCGACCGACGCCAGGAAGAGGAAGGCGGCGCCGGACAGGATGCGTTTCAGCATAAGTGTTATTTGGATGCGGAGGTTTTGTTCTTCTTTTCGAATTCGGCCAGGATCTCGTCGATCTGCTTCTCGGCGAGCTTCTTGGCGATGATCTTCTTGTCCTTGTCGAGGAGCAGCATGGTCGGGAACGACTGCACGTCGAAGAGCTGCGAGTAGCTCGGGATGTTGTTGTCCAGGCGGGCCTTCTCGGCTTCCTTGGAGTAGTACACGTGCACCCAATCATTAAGCTTGAACTTGCTGATGAAGCTTGTCCAGTCCTTGCGGGTGCCTTCGGTCTCCTTGGCGAGGGCGAAGATCTTGACGCCGTTCTTCCGCCACTTCTGCTGGTACATCGTGTCGAGCTTGGGCAGGGTCTCCTTGCAATGGCCGCAGGTGGGATCCCAGATCACGAGCAGGGTGTAGGGCGCCTTCACGTTGTAGAGACGCTGTGCCTTGCCGGTGGAGTCGGGCAGGTCGATGTCGGCCGCAGGCTCGCCGGTGATGTTCATCATGAGCGAGTAGGCGCGGTCCTGGATGATCTTCTTGCCCTTGTCGGTGAGCCACTCGTAGTGCTTGTCGGCAAAGTACTTCTGGTACAGGTGCACGAACACGCGGTCTTCCCACATGTACTTCATGTTGAGGTAGCGGTTCACGAATTTGAGCAGGAAGAACTTCTGCATCTCCTTGTTGATGGAGGCGAAGCTCAGGATGTAGTCGAGCTCCTTGATCACCGAGTCGGCGGCGGGATAGAGGAGCTGGTCGATGTAGCGGTCTACGCGGGCCTCGAAGAAGGGCGTGCGCGAGAGGCGCTCGTCGTAGAAGTTGATGCCGTCGAAGTAGTGGTCCTTGTAGTAGCGGTAGGCGGCGAGGGAGTCTTCGCGCGTCTTCGGGTTCTTGATGGGCGACTCGGGCTCCTTCATCGCTTTGAGCAAGGTGGCGAGGAGGCTGTTGGGCGTTTCGGTCATCACCGTGCTGCGGTACTGCTGCACGCGCTCGGTCACGGCGTTGATCTCTGCGGTGAGGCGGGCGGAGTCGGCCGGGTTGGCGCTGCGCAGGCGGCCCAGGGAGTCGGCGGTGCGGCCGGCGGCGGCCATGGCGTTCTGGTAGGCATGGAATTGCGTGTTGTCGTCGGAGCCGGTGAAGGAGAGGCCGCGGGGCAGCGTGGCCGTATCGGCCTGGATCGCGAATTTCTGCTGCTTGTCGATGAGGATCTCGAAGTGGCGGGCGCGGTCGGGGAAGCCCACGAGGTAGATGCCGCCGCCGAGGGGCTTGGATCCCCGGAAGGTGCCGGTGCTCTGGTCGTTGAGCTTTACGGAGTCGATGATGGGCAGCTGCTTGCCAAAGTAGTGGCCGAGGTAGATCCACTGGTTCCTGAACGGCTTCAGCGTGACCTGGATCTCGTACCCGCCTGCGCCTGCGGCTCCGGTGGAAGCAGCCCGCTTTTCAACAGGTTTCGGGGTGGGGGTAGCTACGGGCTTTTTCTGGGCAACGGCGGCCGTGGAGAGCAGCAGGGCCAGGAAGGGAGCGATTCGCATCATATATCGTTCGGTGGCTTTCAGTTAAGTCGTAAAAATAGCCCAAAAGGGTTGGATACGCCCCCGAACCGGAAGGTTTTGAGGGGTTTTAAGGGTTTTGAAGGTTTTGTGGGTGGTGGGCCGGTGAGCCGGCAGACACGTGGGATTGCACCCGCTCCGGATGACGGGTGGAATCGATACCTTTAGGAATATCACAAATGCGCTTCGCCATGACCTCAATCGTTGCCTTCCTGCGTCCGGTGCTGTTCGGTTTCTTTATCCTCGCCGGCCTTGACGGCAGCGCCCAGTCGGGAGCCCGGAAAAAGCAGGAGCCGAAGCCAGCTGCGCGGCCACAGGTGCCCACGCCGCAGGCCATCCCGGTAAAGCGTGCTACCCCGGCGCCCGACCCCGAGGCGGTACCGGGTGATGCGAAACAAGGTGGCAGCACCGTTGACCCGGAAGCCAAACCGCCGGCAGCCGGCAATCGCCCGGCAGCGCCCGGCGGTGACCCCGAGCAGGTCGTGAACGAAGTGGAGGTGCCGCCGGCCTTTCCGGGTGGGATGGAGGCCTGGGCTAATTACCTCCGCAGCAACCTGAAAGCCAGCGTGCCGGAAAACAATGGCGCACCGTCGGGCACCTACCGGGTGCGCGTGCAGTTCGTCGTGGACCGGGAAGGCAATGTATCCGACGTGAAAGCCCTCAACGATCCCGGTTATGGGATGGCGGAAGAAGCGGTACGCGTGATCCGGCGCGGACCTCGCTGGACGCCCGGCGTGCAGTATGGCCGTACCGTGAAGGCGCGGTTTACCCAGACGATCGCCTTCGGCGTTTCGTAGGTGCGCGGGTGTTTGGGGCGATTGTTCCGGCTGCTGCGGCAGCCTTTTTTGTGCCTTAGCGCGGCCGCACCGGTATCCAGATCGTTTCTTCCGCGTCAGGGTCGTCGGGGCGGTAGCCGTACGGCATCAGCGCAAAATGCGGGCGCTCGTCGACCCGGTAGTTGCTCGCAGGCAGCCACTGCGTGAAGATATGGGCGTAGGTGGCGGGCGCCGTGGCGGCCGGGCCGCGGTGGGTGAACACGGCATAGGTGCCGGCCGGGATCGCGAGCCGCTCGAGGCCTTCGGGCAGGGGCGCATCCGGTGCTACGGCCACCGCTGCCCATTTGTCGAAGAGGCGCTGCGGGTCGTAGGCGTCGAAGTGGCCGGGGTCGTATACCTCCACCGAGTACAGGCCCCCGCTTGCGGCCGCCAGCGCGCGGCGGCGCGGCATGAACGACTGCCACAACTGTGGGATCCGGTTGTCGGATGCCGACATGCGGACGCGTAGTCCGGCTAGGGTCGTGGCATCGAGTTGTCGGATGATCGGGGCTTCCATAGCGGGGGCTTGATGGGGGCAAGATAAGATAGCTTGGCCGACGCAGGCGCTTGTGGCTACAGCCAATATCGCGAAGGCGCAAAGGATTTTTTGGACGCGGAGGAGGCAAAGGACACAAAGAAGGATTTCTAAACGGTAAGCTTCCCTGCAGTGTGCAGTCAGCTTGCTTTTCGTAAGCAGAGCGCCTTGCTGCGCAAGGCATGCGCGGAGGGCCTTCCGAAAGCACCGGATCTATACCTGATTTCAGCACGCGGAAAAAGGATTGCAGACTTTCCGGCGCCGGCGCAACCCGGCAACTGCAGGAATGAGGCAAGCTGTCGGAGTGCCTCCGCGCATGCACCGCACCGCGGTGCGCTCCGCTTACGAAGGGCGGGAGAGTACAAGAGTTCGCATGCATCTGCCACTTTCGCTCACTACGTTGCGTCCTTTGCCTCCTCCGTCTTTCTTTGCGCCTTCGCGTTACCAGGGTCGGCAAGTGGTCAGTGCGGGACTGCCAAAGTTCAATACGTACCCATAAACGAATAAACCAACACCCGCCTCACACCTTCATCCGCATTTCTACAAGCAGCGGTGCGAAGCCTGCTTTCTCATAGGCGCGGATAGCGGCAGCGTTCTCCGCATACACTTCGAGGCGCAGCTCGGTGAGTCCACGGCCCCGGGCGCGTGTACGCAAGGCCTCGAGTACCTGTGCATTCACACCCTGGCCGCGGTATTCCGGCCGCACGTACATAAATCCCAGGTAGGCGTATTCCGGGTGCGCATTGAACGCCTTGGCCGCCTGCACCCGCGCATAGCCGGAGCCGATCACCCTGCCTTCGTGCTCGGCCACCACGAGGTCCACCAGCGGGTCGTCGAGCATCGCGGCGAGGTCGTAATAAGAGATATGTCCCGGCCGCAGGGTCGGATCAAAGGGCCGCTCGGCGGCGATGACGCCCTGCTCAAACTCATAAAGCGTGTCGAGATCGGCGACCGTAGCCGTGCGGATGGAGACGGACAAGGGATTTCAGATTTTAGATTTCGGATTTCAGATTTGTGGCTGACGCACGACAAGGATTTCGGAAAGTGGATGTACTCAGGAAGGTACGCATCGTTCATTTGCTGCACATCATGTATACCAAACTGCGTCTTTGCGCCTCCGCGTCTCCCCTTGAAACCCGCCGCCGCTTTAGGAAAAGTCAGGCGCCTGCGCCGGGGCCTCCAGCCAGACACTCCGCGTAACAGGGGAGATTGTCCCAAAGCTTCGGGACGCTGCGCTCGCAATGACCTCCCATCCCCGCAATAACTTTTCCGCTGTAAACGACCATTACCAATAAACCAATAAACCAATAAACCAATCTACTTCCCCGGCGGGGCCGCCTCGAGCGCTTTGAGCTGCTTGATGAGCCGGAAGAGACTTTGCGCATCCTTCGGATCCACGGCGCCGAAGAGTACGTTCACGGCCGAGCGGCCATAATCGACCCGGGTGGCCTTGTAATACGTAGACAGGCAGGCCTGCGTGTTGGCGAAGGCGAAGGCGCCGAGCGTGAAGTAATCGCCGCCGCCCTCGGGCGGAAGGCAGTCGGTATAAGCGCGGGTATGCTTCGCCCGGCGGCGGGCCAGGGCCGAATCCTTCAGGGCATAGATCTCGAAGGCCATCCGCGGCTGCAGCACCACGGCATAGGGCCGCGACGTCGAATCCTTGATGGGCTCGGTGCGCCAGAACGTGATGGTGCCCAGCGAAGGGTTGCTGCGGTGCCGGCGCGCCGTATCGATGGCGTAGCGCCACTTCGAGAGGTCGTCGCGGTACGAGAAATCGATGCGGGCATAATGCTTCTCCTTGGTATCGTAGAAATGCTTCTGGGCCCCGGCAAGGGCCGGGAGTGCAAAGAGCAGGAGGAAGGGGAGCAACTGTTTCATAAAATAGGGAGCATGGAGCAGGGTAACTGCTACAATATTGAGGCCACGGAAGGAGCGATGATAGTTTGTCGTTGGCTGATACCGGCCCCGGTTCCCTTTATTCGCCGGGCTGCCCGAAGGCTGCGGCGTCGCGCGTGTTCTTTTGCACCGCAATGGCGGAGAACAGGCTCAGCAGGAACGACATCGCGTAAAACCCTTTCTCGCTGCGCAGGATCGTCGCATTCCACAGTCCCACGGTGAGCAGCACGATGGAAGCGATGGTGGCGAACCAGGCAATGCCGTAGTACAGTCCCGACACCGGGATGCCCTCGTCGCGGTCGCGGACGGCCTTCTGCACCGAGATGGCGGAAAAGAGCCCGAAGAGCAGGATCGTAAAGTAATAGCCCTTCTCGTTCAGGAGCATGTCGGCATTCCAGAGGCCGATGATATAGCCGATAGCGCCGGTGAGCAGCGCCAGCCAGGAGGCGCCGATAAAGGCAGGGGTGGGGGGGTGAAGGCTCTTTTGGGTTTGCTGTTGCATGATGCGTTTTGTTTAGGCAACAAACCTAGCCGCTCCCACTGCGCTTCTTTTTGACATCCGTCAAAAATGCGGTGGGCCCTTGTTAAAGGCAGCTAAAGGAACACGGATAAAGCGGATGCGACGGATGTGCACGGGTAGCTGATCCCGAATTTATCCGTACCATCCGTGCCATCGGTGTTTCTGCGCGCGTTCGTCAGGGAAGCTTCTTCAGCTCGGTGCGGATGCCGTTGTTGATGAACCAGGCCCGGTGTACCCGCCCGTCGGGGTCGGTGGCAAATTCGAGCTGCCGGTCGGAGCCGTCGCCATAAAAGAACTTGGTGGCCGACTCCGGCTTCAGTTGCACCGGCACGCGGCCCTTGCGGTACAGCTTGCCGTCCTGCACATAGAGCTCCAGGAGCCCGACGCCCGTGTAGCGGCCCACGTAGCGCTCGAGCAGCGCCGTCTCCATCGGGATCTCGGTATGGACATAGGGAAACTCCACGGGGAGGCCGTGCAGGAGGTGGGCGAGCGCCGTAGCCACCGCCGGTGCGTTGGAGCCGTTGTTGGACAGCACGATGATGCTGAAGTCCTTGTCGGCCGTGTGCGAAAGGTAGGTGGTGTAGCCGGGCCAGCCGCCCGAGTGGTACCGTTGGGGGCCGTACGGCGCAGGCCCCAGGAAGACGCCGTAGCCATAGGCGGTGCCGGCGGTGGTATCGACCGGGAAGTGCGCGCGTAGCATCTCGAGCTGCCGTCCGGCCGGTAGCAGCGTGGCCGCCTGCAGTGCCCGGTTCCAGCGCAGGAGGTCGCGCGTGGTGGCGTTCACCACGCCGTCGCCCACGATGCCGTCGAGCGTATGCACGTAGCGGTAGCGGGGCAGGCTGTCGGGAATCATCCACCGCCCGGCGCTGTCGGACCACACATAGCCCAGTGCATAGTTGGGAATGGCCTCCGGCGCCGAGCGGCGCGTGTTGTACACCCGCGACCGCTTCATGCCGAGGGGAGAGAAGATGCGGTTCTTGAGGAAGGCCTGCAGCGGCTGACCGGACACTTTTTCAATGATGGAGGCGAGGAGGGCATAGCCGGTGTTGGAATAAGACCATTTGGCGCCCGGGGCGAATTCGGGTTTCGGCTTTTCGGTGGCCAGGAAGCGGATCATGTCGGCGTTGAAGGCGATCTTGTCCGGGTCCCAGTGCTGCGCCATCAATGACTCGTAGTCGGGCAGCCCCGAGGTATGAGTGAGCAGCTGGTGCAGCGTGACGTTGCGGTAGGGCAGCTCCGGGAAGTACCGGTACAGCGAATCGGTAAGCTGCAGGCGGCCCTCCTCGCGCAGCATCAGGATGCCCATCGCCGTGAACTGCTTCGACACCGAGGCCAGGTCGAACAGCGACTCCGCGTCGAGCGGCTCTTTCGTGTCGAAGTTGCGGTAGCCGAATGAGCCTTCGTACAGCACCTTCGACCCGCGGGCCACGAGCACGTTGCCGTTGAAGCGCTTGTGGGCTGCTTCGGCTTTCATAAAGGAATCAAGGAGGGCAACGGGCGCATCCTGGGCCAGAAGAGAAGCGGGGAGGAGCAGCAGGAGCAAAAGGGGACGCAGCATGGGGGAGGCCGCTTTGAGGCGACGTCTTTCGAAGGTAGCGTTTTCAGCATTAAACCTCCCGTTCTCAGGAGGAGCGGTCGCGCATCCCCGGCGTCTGCCGTGCCGAATCTGTGTGACGCGGCGAGCGCCCACGTTGCATCCCGAAGCCCCGGGGCAAAAAGACGCGACGGTGCGACTGTCGCCGGAAAGGGGGAACGACTTGAATGATGCATATTCGTCGCGCAAAGGCTTCGGCCACGTTCCCGTTCGAGGAATAGGCCTTCTGCTTAGCGAATACCTTAGCCCCTTCTTTTCTTAGCGGTAGAAATCTCTTCTTCCCTTCCACTGCCTTGTTATAGGCGTGCCCGCACCCGCGACAGTGTTTCCTGCGAGATGCCGAGGTAGGAGGCGATGGCGCCGAGGGGCACCCGCTCCAGGATGTGCGGCGCCTGGTGCAGGAGGTCGGCATAGCGTTCGGCGGCGGTCCGGAACTGTGCGTTCACGAAGCGCTCCTCGAGGCGGATGTAGTAGTGGCCGTAGGCGATGCGCACGGTGCGCTCGAGCTCGTGGAAGCGATCCATCAGTTCGTGCAGGCGCTCGCGGGTGATGGTCCAGAGCACGGAGGCCTCCAGTAGTTGTACGTACTCCACCGACGGCCGCTGCGTGATAAAAGAGTGAAAGGAGGTGACGAAGTCGTTCTCGAAAGCGAACCAGTGCGTGATCTCCTTGCCCTCGAGCGTGTAGTAGCCGCGCACGGCGCCCTGCTGCAGGAAGTGGAGGTGGCGGCAGGTCTTGCCTTCCGACACCAGCAGCGTTCCCTTGGGCAGCACCTGCTCCGCGAAGGCGTCGCGCACGGCTGCCAATGCTTCGGGCGAAAGGGTGGTGAACTGGCGGATGTGTTGAATGAGGGCGTCCATCGGGTCGAAGGTAGGAGAAAGGTTCAGAAGGGTTCAGAAGGGTTCAGGAAGGTTGGGTTCCCAACCAGCCCACGGTTTTAACCGTGGGTTTTCGAAATGCACAAGCCCACGGCTTCAGCCGTGGGGGAACAGAGGACAGGCAAAAGGCCGGAAAAGATAAAAGCGCACCCGAAGAAAAAAGGGCAGTCGTTGGTCAGGGCTAATGGCGGTGTATAACCTGACCACTCATTTTTCCGGTAGTGAGATCGAAATATTGTGTCATCAACGCATCTCCGTTTACATAGGTAGTCTTCTTACGCAGTCGCCCGCTATCGAACTCTTCCAGCGGCCCAACGATCGTTCCCATGTGATACACGTTTCGCTCGGCAATCCGGCTATAGGTGTCGAAAGCTCTTTCTTCTCCGTGGCGTTTACCGTTTTGATAAAAGCTTTCCCTCATAAGGCGATCCCCAACATACATCTTGTAAGGGCCTTGCCGGATGTTGTTTTGAAAGAATTGAACACTGTGCAACAGCGTCGTGTCATCGAAAGGGCTTTTGCTGGAGGTCTTCTTCATTGTAACAGACCTGTCGTCGACATGCCGATAAGTAATCACGAGAGTTTCATGATCCTGTTTCCGTTCTAGCTCGTCAAAATTTCTTTCGGAGTAGGGGTCTTCATTGCTGGTATGGCACCCAGCCGCCACTATCGTCAGGAACAGAAAAAGATAGAGTATTCTCATCGGCTTCGGTTTCGCTTCCAAAGTAGTGTTTCTTCCGAACCCAATAGAGGCAAAATGTTAATCTGGCCGGAGCCGACCAATGACAAACCAACAACTACAAACTACAAAGGGGTACTTTTGAGCCGTGAGAAAAAAGCAGAAACCGCGTATCCTGGAGGGCATCACCGTGGAGGCCTATGCCGCCGAGGGCAAGTCGCTCGCCCGCCAGGAAGGAAAAGTGATCTTCATCGAGGGCGCCGTGCCCGGCGATGTGGTGGACGTGCAGCTCGGCAAGAACAAGAAAGACTGGGCCGAAGGCCATGCCGTCCGCTTCCACCAATATGCGGCCGAGCGCGTGGCGCCCTTCTGCCAGCACTTCGGCGTGTGCGGCGGCTGCCAGTGGCAGATGCTGCCCTACGAAAAGCAGCTCCAGTACAAGCAGCAGCAGGTCGTCGACAACCTGACCCGCATCGGCAAGGTGCAGCTCCCGCCCTTCGAGCCCATCCTCGGCGCCCCGGAGGACCGCTTCTACCGCAATAAGCTGGAATATACCTTTTCGACAAAAGAATTTACGCCCGGCAAGCCTCCCCGCCGCGATGCGCCCACTTCTGAAGGGGAGGGAGGCGCTCCCCTCCGCGTGGAGAAAAGCGCAGGTTTGCCGCCCGCGGGCGAGTCCTACATCGACCCCCAGCCAGGCGCCGCCGGCTTCCACGCCCGCGGCTTCTTCGACAAGGTGGTGGCCATCGACAAGTGCTGGCTGCAGGATGACATCACGAACAAGATCCGCAACGGCGTGCGCGACTTCGCCCGCGCCAACGGCATCTCCTTCTACGATATCCGCAACCACGTGGGCGCGCTCCGCACCATGCAGGTGCGCCTCTGCACCACCGGCGAGCTGATGGTCAACATCGTGTTCGGCAACGACAACGCGGCCGAGCGCACGCCCGTGATCGAATACGTGAAAAGCAATTTCCCGGAGATCACGACGCTGCTCTATACCGTCAACCTCAAATGGAACGACTCGCTCTTCGACCTCGACCCGCAGGTGGCGACCGGCTCCGGCTACGCCATCGAGGCGCTTGAGGACTTCCGCTTCAAGATCGGGCCGAAGTCGTTTTTCCAGACCAACTCGAAGCAGGCCGAGCGCCTCTACCAGGTGACGCGGGAATTTGCGGAGCTCGACGGCTCGCAGGTGCTGTACGACCTCTATTGCGGCACCGGCTCCATCGGCATCTTCTGCAGCCGCGGCGCCAGAAAGGTGGTAGGGGTAGAGCTCATCGAAGCCGCCATCGACGACGCGAAAGAGAACGCCGCGCTCAACGGCATCGATCATACCTTCTTCACCGCCGGCGACGTCATCGACGTGTGCGACGATGCCTTCTTCGCGGAGCACGGCCGTCCCGACGTACTCATCACCGACCCGCCGCGCGCCGGCATGCACGAGAAGCTTGTGCGCAAGATCCTCGACATGGAAGCGCCGACCGTGGTATACGTAAGCTGCAACCCGGCCACACAGGCCCGCGACCTTGCCCTCCTCGACGAGAAGTACGCCGTCACGCGCGTGCGGCCCGTCGATATGTTCCCCCACACCCACCACATCGAGAACGTGGTGCAATTGAAACTGCGACAGTCATGAACATGTATTACCGGCCCAACAACTTTCCCCCGCTGATCAAGAACCTGATGATCATCAACGCCCTCGTGTACCTCGTGCAGGTAACGGTGGGCAAGAAGTTCGGGTTCAACGAGCACGGCACCCTGTATCCCATCATGCCGAAAGGACTGCTGGCCTACGTGCAGGAGCAGCTCGGCACCGATTACGTAGGCTTTCAGCCCTACCAGATCGCCACGCACATGTTCATGCACTCGGAGGCCAACTTCCTGCACCTCGTGTTCAACATGTTCATGCTCTGGAGCTTCGGGCGGCAGCTCGAGTCGCTGTGGGGGCCGAAGCGCTTTCTCTTTTTCTACCTCGCCTGCGGTGTGGGCGCTGCGGCGCTGCACCTCGGCATCCAGTCGCTCCGCTGCTTCGAGCTCTGGGATGCGATCCAGAGCAACCCCGCGGCCGTTGCCGGCGGCGTGGATGCGATCTCGCCGATGCTCGGCGCCTCGGGCGCAGTGATGGGCGTGCTGGCGGGCTATGCCTTCCTCTTTCCCAACACCGAGATGTCGCTGCTGTTCATCCCCTTCCCGATCAAGGCGAAGTGGTACGTGCTGGGCGTGCTCCTGATGGACGTGCTCGGCTGGCTCAACTTCACCGGGCAGGACAACATCGCCCACCTGGCCCACCTCGGCGGCGCCGCCACCGGCGCCCTGCTGGTGTTCTATTGGAACAAGACCGGGCGGCGCAGGTTCTATTGATCTCAGATCTCGGATCGCGGATCTGTGATCTCGCTGGCGCGCGTCAAGGGGAACTGGAGCTGCGGCAACGCCGCGCCGTCATTGCGATCCGCCAGCTGGCGGAGAAGCAATCTCCTCCGTTACGCGGAATGATTCTCAAGACCGCACCTCCAGGAGCACCCCGCGGGTTGTGGAGATTGCTTCGCGGGGCTTGCAATGACGTTTGTAGCGCCCGCAATGTCGGACAGCCATTCAACCAAGGTCGATGTTGAAGCGAATCCTGCGCTGTGAACGACCGTTTACAAATAAACCAATAGACCAATAAACCAATAGACCCGCGCAGCGGTGTACTTTTGCACCATGGCTTACTATCCGCAGCAGAACCGAAGAAAGTTGACCGTGGGGGCTGATGGGAACGCCCTGATGAACCTGATCGCCATTCTCCTGATGATCTTCGCGGTCTTCGCCTTTGTGCAGGTGGTCTACACCTTCACCTATACGAAGCAGGGCAGCACCCGCTACCACGACGAGGTCTTCCCCTGGATCGCCCTGCCGGCTAATCTGGGTACCCTGGCCTCCCGCCCGTGGACGCTGCTCACGCATCCCTTTATCCACGACGACATCTGGCGCGTGGTGTCGAACCTGCTCTGGCTCTGGGCCTTCGGCTATATCTACCAGGACTTCACCGGCTACCGCAAGCTGATCCCGCTGTTTCTCTATGGCTCCCTGGCCGGCGCGCTGTGCTTTGTAGCGGCCTATAACCTGTTGCCGGGCCTTACACCCGGTACGGCCATCGCCTTCGGCGCATCGCCGGGCGTCATGGCCATCGCGGTGGCCACCACCGTGCAGGCGCCGCGCTTCCGCATCTTCCCGATGCTCAACGGCGGCATCCCGCTCTGGGTACTCACCGTGATCTACGTCATCATCGTCTTTGCCTCCATCCCCATCAACCGCACGCCCGAGCACCTGGCCCACCTTGGCGCCGCAGTGCTCGGCTACATCTTCCAGGCACAACAGCAGCGGGGCCGCGACTGGGCTACCCCGTTGAATCGATTCTGGGATTGGGTCACCAACCTGTTCAACCCCGACCGCCATGGCAAGGAGCGCATCCCGAAAGACGAGCTCTTTTACAAGGCCTCGGTGCCCCCTTACCAGAAGAAGCCGAATTACACGCAGCAACGCGTGGACGAGATCCTCGACAAGATCAACCAGAAAGGCTTCAAGTCGCTCACCGAAGAAGAGCGCGAGATCCTCCGCCGCGCGAGCAGTGACGGCAACGTATAGGATCTCAGATGTGAGATCGCGGATCTGAGATCGATTGCTTGCGCACGAACTAGATTCAAGATCCTAGATCAAAGATCCAAGATCCGAGATCACAGACCAGAGATCGATTGCTTGCGCACGAACAAGATCCAAGATCCGAGATCACAGATCTGACATCCCACATGGGGGATTCTCCCTAATTTGCACACATGGCAGGCAAGGCAAGAAGATTGGCCCGGCGCGCGTTTCTGATCCTGATCTGGACGCTCGCGGCCGTATTTCTGCTGTCCTGCGCTGCCCCCTACCTCGATCCCGCGCGCTGGTGGCTCGTCTCCTTCCTCGGCCTCGGCTTTGCCGCCACCCTCCTCAGCCTTCTGCTCGGGCTCGTGTTCGCGCTCGTCATCAAGCCGCGCTACGCCCTCATCCTCCTCGGCGCCCTCATACTGGGCATTCCCAGCATCGCCGTCTTCTTTGCGCTCAACACCGGCAGCGGGGGAAAGGTCCCGCATGCGCCGGGCGCCCGCCACCTGCGCGTGGTGCAGTGGAACGTAGCCCGCTTTATCGAGCAGCGCCGCAACAACAACCAGGGCAGCCAGACCCGCCAGAAGATGCTCGAGCAGATCCGCGCACAGAACGCCGACATCCTTTGCTTTCAGGAGTTCAGCCAGGCTACCGACTCCGACCACTACGACAACCTGGGCTACGTGCGCGAAACGCTCGGCTATAAGTATTTCTACTTCCCGCGCGGCGCCGGCTTCAAGAACTGGTACGGGCAGGCCATCTTCTCGCGCTATCCGCTCATCGACAGCGGCTTCGTGGCCTTCCCGCGGCCCGGCACCCCCGAGAAGCTCGTGTGGGCCGACGTCGTGATCGGCAGGAGCATCCTGCGTGTCTACACCGGGCACCTGCAATCCTACAAGCTCGAGAAAGACGACTACGAGCGCATCGAGAAGATCAAGAACCGCGAGGACTCGCTGATCCCGCACTCGCTTTCGCTGTGGGAAAAGCTCCGGCGCGCCACCGTGCTCCGCGCGGAGCAGGCCCGCATCGTGCGGCAGCAGCTCGATCGTTGCAACTACCCCATGATCGTGACCGGCGACCTCAACGACGTGCCCAACTCCTACACCTACCACCACGTGCGCGGCGACCTCCAGGATGCCTTCCTCGAAAAGGGCTTCGGCATCGGCCGCACCTTCAACGGCCTCGCACCCACCCTCCGCATCGACTACATCTTTGCCACCGACCAGTTCAAGATCCACCGCTTCCAGCGCATCGCCCGCACCCTCTCCGACCACTATATGCTCGTGGCGGACCTGGAGTGGAAGAGATAGCAGCAAGGTTTAGAAGGTTTAGGGGGTTTAGAGGGTTGGCTGGCGCCCGCAACCTTCTAAACCCCCTAAACCTCCTAAACCACCTAAACCCCTGAACCTTCTAAACCCCCTAAACCTTATCTTTGGCCCTATGATCGCCTACCGTTTCCTCCGCTGTTGTTGTTGCTGAGCGCCTGCTCCGTGAACGGTATTTATTTTTTCCACGATCATCACCTCCCTCCATTTCTATGAGTACACTCAAGGTTTACAATTCGTATACGCGCGAGAAAGAAGAGTTTCAATCCGGTACGCCGGGCCACGTAGGCATGTACGTCTGCGGACCCACCGTGAGCGGCGAGAGCCACCTGGGCCACGCGCGGCCCTACATCACCTTCGACGTGGTGTACCGCTACCTCACCCACCTGGGCTACAAGGTGCGCTATGTGCGCAACATCACCGACGCCGGCCACTTCGAAGAAGAGGGCCGCGAAGCCGAAGACAAGATCTCCAAGAAGGCTGTGCTGGAAAAGCTGGAGCCGATGGAGCTCGTGCAGAAATACACGAACCTCTTTCACTGGGCCATGGAGCGCTTCAACACGGTCCCGCCCTCCATCGAGCCCACGGCCACCGGCCACATCGTGGAGCAGATCGAAATGATTAAGGACCTCATCACGAAAGGGTACGCCTACGAAGTGAACGGGTCGGTGTATTTCGACGTGCAGCAGTATGCGGCGGGCCACGACTACGGAAAGCTCTCCGGGCGTGTGCTCGAGGAGCTGCTCACCACCACGCGCGACCTCGAAGGACAGGAGGAGAAGCGCAACAAGGAGGATTTCGCGCTGTGGAAGTCGGCGCCGCCCGAGCACATCATGCGCTGGCAAAGTCCCTGGGGCGAAGGCTTCCCGGGCTGGCACATCGAGTGCTCCGCCATGGCCACCAAGTACCTCGGCACCCGCTTCGACATCCACGGCGGCGGCATGGACCTGCAGTTCCCGCACCACGAGAGCGAGATCGCGCAAAGCCATATCTGCAACGGCGTGGAGCCCGTGCGCTACTGGATGCACAACAACATGATCACCATCAACGGGCGCAAGATGGGCAAGAGCTACAACAACGTGATCAAGCTCACCGAGCTGTTCAGCGGCGACCATCCCGAGCTCGAGAAGGCCTATGCGCCGATGACGGTGCGCTTCTTCATATTACAGACGCACTACCGCTCCACGCTCGACTTCTCCAACGAGGCCCTGCAGGCGGCAGAGAAAGGACTGAAGCGCCTCATGGAGCCCTATGCCTGGTTCAAGGCGCTGGAACTCCCGGTCACCGACGGCGGCTCCGACCCCGAGCTGGATAAGAAGGTGCGTAGCCTGCTGGTGGAGCTCGACGACTTCATGAACGACGACTTCAATACGGCGCGCGTGCTTGCCAACCTGTTCGAGCTGGTGCCGGTGCTGAATTCGTTTAAGGACAAGGTGCTGCCGATAGCGTCGCTCTCCTTCGAGACCCTGCAGTGGATGCAAACGAAGTTGAAGCTGTACGTGGAGGATATCCTCGGCCTGCGCAACGAGAGCAGCGCCGACGACGGCAAGCTCAAAGGCGTGCTCGACATCCTCATCGGCCTGCGTAAGGAAGCCCGCTCCAACAAAGACTGGAAGACCTCCGACGCCATCCGCAACCAGCTCGCGGCCATCGGCATCCAGCTGAAGGACGAGAAGGACGGCGAGATGAGCTGGACGGTAGCGTGAGGCGTTTATTAGTTTATTTGTCTATTAGTTTATTGGTAAGGGTCGCTTCTGTGCGGCCCTTATATTTTTCTGCACCTTGCCTGTTGCGGTTGATGATTCCAACGAGTGACTTAACGTTTAGTCCTACAACCGTTGACGGTAAAAATCTTCCTATCCTCCTGCTGCCTTCCGGTTCTACGGTTCCTTGTTCCCTGTTCCTTGTTCCCGTGTTCGTTCCGCCCGCACCATCTCCCGCTTCCCCCAGGGGCCTGGCGGCTTAGTAACCAGGAGCCCCGCGTCCTCCATAGCTTTGCGCACAACGCTCTTGGAGCAATAGGTGGTGAGCACACCGCCGGGCAGCAGCAGGTCGTGCAGCTGGCGAAAGCGCTCCGTGGTCCAGAGCTCGGGCTGCGCAGAAGGCGCGAAAGCATCGTAGTAGATGACGTGGAAGCGCTGCGTGCTGCGGAACTCCTCCAGCACCGCTTGCTCCTTGCGGATGGTAAAGAAAGGCGACAGCGCCACGTCGCCGCCCCAGTGGGTGCCGTGCAGCGCGGCAAAAAGCTCCGGCGCGCCGGCCGCTTCGCCGAAGTTGAGCTGCGTGGCCAGCCCCGCTGGCACGGGATGTGCCTCGATCGTCGTGTAGCGCACCGGCAGTTTCCGGCGCTCCGCCTCAATGGCCGTCAGTAAGGCATTGAGGCCCGTACCGAAGCCCATCTCGAAAATGCGCAGCGGCGTTTGCTGGAATCTTGCCGCCGCAAACCCAAGGCCCGTATGCACGAACACATGCCGCGACTCCTCCATCGCGCCATGGCGCGAATGGTAGGTAGTGCTGCTCCCCGGCAGCTCCAGGGTATGCGAGCCGTCTTTGGTGGCAATGATGCGGCGGTCCATGCCGCGAAGTTCGGGTAAAGACGTTCGTCGATTTTCGGATGCGCGCGCGCAGTAATGCGGTGAATTCCGTTTCTTGCAATACAAAGATGAACTATGATCCAGCAGGCATTTGCACAGGGAGTCATTGAGCGCGTCCGCAACGAGGAGGAAATACTGGGCGTCGCCGCCGCGGGCTCCTGGATCTCCGGCGAGCTCGACGAGTGGTCGGACCTGGACCTTGTGTTGGTAACGCGCCACAAGATCGGCGGCGACCGCGCGGCCATGCTGCCCTGGGCGGCCCGCTTCGGCAACCTGCTGAGCGGATTCACCGGCGAGCACGTGGGCGAGCCGCGCCTGCTCATCTGCCTCTACGACGAGCCCCTGCTGCACGTGGATATCAAGTTCGTGACGCTCGCCGAGTTCGGCGCCGGCCGTGTTGAAACGCCGGCGCTGCTCTTCGACCGCGACGGTGCGTTGCAGGCTGCGCTGGATGCTACCGAGGCCCGCTTTCCGCAGCCCGACCTGCAATGGATCGAGGACCGCTTCTGGACCTGGATCCATTACGGGCTGCTCAAGATCGGCCGTGGCGAATACCTGGAGGCGCTCGACTTCCTCGGCTACCTGCGGATGATGGTGTTTGGACCCCTGCTGCACCTCCGGCGCGGCAACCTGCCGCGCGGCGTGCGCAAGGTGGAGCAGCTGCTTCCTCCCGACGATCTCGATGCACTGAAAGCCACCATCGCCTCCCACGACCGCGCAGCCCTCGTCGATGCCGTGCTTGTGGCCATCCGCCTCTATCGCACGCTCCGCAACGAGCTCAGCGGTCCGGGCTTCATCGTGCAGGCACGCGCCGAGGAAGCCGTGCTCCGCTACCTCCACCGCTTCCGCTACGGCGCCTGACCCCTTCGCTACGGGCTGACAATGCTGCACCGTAGGCGGGACCAAGGGTGACAGCGCACCAGCGAAGCCCAACCTCCAAACCCGCTAAAACCACCAAAAAACCTCCAGAACCTTCTGCCATGGACTACATCGCCCACCTCTCCAAAGACCGCAAGCTGGCCACCATACTGCGCGCGCAGGATCCCATCGAGATCAGGCCGCGCAAGAACCTGTGCCTGCGACTTTGCGCGTCCATCATGAGCCAGCAGCTATCGACCAAGGTGGCGCAGGTGCTGTTTCATCGTTTTCTTGCGCTGTATGAAGGCAAGGAGCCGACGTCGCAACAGATCGTAGATACACCCTTCGAAACCTTGCGCGGCATCGGGCTCTCGAATGCCAAAGCGCAATACGTGCTCAATGTGGCGCAGTTCTTCATCGACCAAAAGCTCGACGACAAGAAGATCCGGAAGATGGCGGACGAAGAGGTCATCGACCTCCTCACACAGATCAAGGGCGTCGGCCGCTGGACCGTAGAAATGCTGCTCATGTTCACCCTGGGCCGCGAAGACGTATTTGCGGTCGACGATTACGGGATCCAGGTGGCGATGAAAAAGCTCTATAAGCTCGACGACTCCAACAAGAAAGAATTCAAGCAGCAGATGCTGTCCCTCTCTACCAAATGGGCGCCCTACCGCACCTATGCCTGCCGCCACCTCTGGGATTGGAAAGACGGTGAGTAATGTGCTGATGTGCTAATGGGTTAATGTGCTAATGGAAAGAGAGGGAACGCAGATTCTATAGGATTTATAAGATTGGAGCAGATGTCGGGCAGCATTCTTTACGCTTCTGCAATCGTTTCTGGCAGGTTATTGTCAACCACCAATAGATATTCGGATTAGGTGCAATACAGCATCTTTAACTATCTTATCGTACGGTCAATCCTATGTAACGGCTAAACCGGCAGGAGGGGCGGCACCAGCTGAAATGCATCCGCGTTCATCGTATCAATCAAAAAAGATCCGCGTTCTTTCTCTTCATCAGCACATCAGCACATTAACCCATTAGCACATTAAATTTCATCGCTCTGCACGTATTCCTCCGTTTCGATGTTCATCATCGTGAGCTTGCCGCCCCGGTAGGCGGCGCCGGTATCGAGATTCCAGATGCCGCCGCGGAGCATCGGTGCATTGCCTTCGAAATTGAGCGTGGGCGTGTGGCCGATGAACACGCGGGTGCAGGGCTCGGCAAAGCGCAGCGGAGCGGAGCCCGACGACACCGCCTGTTCCCACAGCTTGCGGTCCCACGCGAAGATGTCCTCGTCCTGGTCCTCCAGCAGCTTGTGGCGGTCGAAGCCGCCGTGCGTGAATACCTGCCCCCCGGCGTTTTTGTACCAGGGTTGCTGTTGCCCGAAGAAGGATTCCACGCGCACCTTGTCGGAAGGTGCGAGCGTCATCCACAGGTCGATGGTGGCGCGTACGCCGTTGCGGCCCATGAAGCGGTCGGTGCCGGTGCGGATGAAGTACAGGAAGTTCTCGTCGTGGTTGCCGCGTATGCAGACGAGGTTGGGCAGCTCGTGGAGCGCGAAGATGCATTCAAAGGGACGCGGGCCGCGGTCGACCAGGTCGCCGAGGCAGATGAGGGTATCGCGGGCCGCAGTAAAGCCGCTCCGCTCCAGCACCTGTTGCAGCGCCTTGTATTGCCCGTGAATGTCGCCGACGACCCAGGTAGCCATAGGGATTTCGGATTTCAGATTTTGGATTTCGGTGCGTAGGTGATCCGGCGTTCCACGAGGAGGTAGCGTTGCTTCGGCTGCCGCTCATCGGCCACGTATTGGTGCGTCCAGTTGCCGCGGGCGTCTTCCTGGTACGAGAACACGTAATGCGGATCCCCGGGCGTGGGGTCATACCGCGACTCCCGTACCCGCCCGGCGGCGTCCAGCTGCTCGAATCCGTCCACCTCCTTGCGGAACTTCGGGTCCTTCGCCTTTTCATACCGGTAGTGCGTTTCGGTGCGCCCCGCTGCCGGATAGCGCAGCGTCCGCGTTACGGTTTCCCAGGGGCTGATCATCACCTCCTGCTTCTTGCGCCCTTGTGCGTCGTAGGTATACACGGTGCGTTCCGACTCCCTGCGCACATAGGTCTCACGGGTCTTGCCGGTGCGGCGGCCCTTGGCATCGTAGGTATACGTGGTGGTGGTAAGCGGAACGTTGCCGGGCATGGTTGCCTCCTCGCGCAGCAGGTTGCCGTCCGCATCGTAGAAATACCGGGTACTCACTTCGCTGCGGGGGCGGGTGGGCTCAAGGCCTATGCGTTGCTGCAGCCGTCCGCGGGTGTCGTAAAGAAAGCTGTCGAGGTGCCCGGTGCTGCCGTCGGTGCGGATGATGCGCTCGGAGAGCAGGTTGCCTGCCTCGTTGTAACGACTCAGCTTCGTATACGATAGCTTCGGCCTTCCGCTATCGCCGCGCGGCAGCATCCATTGGTACTGTGCCTCCGACAGGACCTGAACGGGCCCGTTAAGGCCCGCAGCCTCCAGGTGGTTCGGGTACTTCTTTTCCTGAACCCATACCTGGGCCTGCGCGGCAGGAGCGAGCACCAGTAGAAATACGGAGAGGGTCAGGTTCATAAACGGGCGGTAGCGTTCGTTACGGAAGCCTCCAGCCAGGCCGGGTCCACGGTGGCGCCGAGGCCGGGTACTTCGGGCACGTCGATAACGCCGCCTTCGCCGTAGCCGATGCCGCCGAGGATCGGGTCTTCGGTGAACATCAGCGGCGTATCGAAGTCGCAGTGGTGAATGGCGTCGTTGGCGAGCGCGAGGTGGGCCGCGGCGGTCATGCCAAGCCTGCTTTCCATGAAGCCGCCCACCTGCAGCTCCATGCCGGCTGCCTCGCCCATCTGCGCTACCTTCAGGCCTTTGTAGAAACCGCCGGTCTTACCGAGCTTGATGTTGAACATCGGGCAGGCCTTGATGCGGATCAGGCGCTCCGCGTCGTGGGCGTCGCCGCAGCTTTCGTCGGCCATGATGGGGATCGGGCTTTGCGCCGAGAGCGCGGGAAGGTCGAGGAACTGCCAGCGCGGGATAGGCTCCTCGCAGTGTTCGATGTTGAAGGGCGCCAGCGCCTGCAGCACCGCGAGCGCATAGCTGGCGTCGCGCCAGCCCTGGTTGGCATCCACGCGCAGCGGTGCGTCGGGACCGATCGCTTCGCGGATGGCGCGGATGCGTGCGGTATCGGCTTCCAGCTCCTTGCCGAGCTTTACCTTGATGGCCGCAAAGCCCTGCTTCCAGAAGCGCGCGGCGTCGGCAGCCATCTTTTCCGGCGAACCGATGCTCACTGTCATATCGGTGGCCAGCACCTTGTTGCGGTGCCCGCCGAGGTAGGCATAGAGCGGCTGCTCCGCGCGCTGCGCGGCCAGGTCGTACAGGGCCATGTCGAAGGCACTCTTGATGCTCGAGTTGGCATAGATGACGCCGTCCATGGCGCCGATGCAGCCGGCGATGTCGGCACTGTCGCGTCCCCTGAGGAGCTGCGCGAAATAGCCACCCACCACCACGCAGGTATCCATGCTTTCGCCATTGATGGTCATATACGGGCTGCATTCGCCCCAGCCGGTACGCCCGTCGGCGGTGCTGATCCGCACCACTACGTTCTGGACGGTTTCGATGGGACCGAGGGAGATCACAAAGGGCTCGGTGAGGGGCACGCGGAGCGTATGAAGGTGTATGTCGGTGATGAGGCTGTCGTTCATAACGATTCGTTTGGTTAAAGCAAAAGCGGAACAGCCTTTGCAGCATGGTTTTGGATAACCGGGTGAAAATTATAACAATCCAGCTATGAAACACCTTTTCGTGCTTGCCGCCACGGTGCTGGCACTGGCGGGCTGCAGTAAAAAGATCGAAGAGCTCCCCGCGCCCACACAAACGGGTGCCAACACCTTCGGTGCCAGCATCGACGGCTCCCTCTGGGCACCGCAAGGCTTCGGCATCGTGCCTACGGCGCCGCTCATCGAGGCCTCCTTCGGCGGCAACAACTCGTACTATATCAACGCGCGCAACTTCAGCCGGTCGCCCACCGAAACCGAATTCGAGATCTATATCGAGAACGTAACGAGGGCAGGCACGTACTACTTCAACAAGACGACACAGATCCGGCCCAGCCAGAGCAACTCCTACGCCTACTACGTGGAGCGCCGCAGCACGCCGAAGCACCAGTGGATCACCGACGCTACGCACACGGGCAGCGTCACCATCACGAAGCTCGATATCCCGAACCGCATTATTGCCGGCACCTTCGAGTTCACCGCCAGGGATATGACGGGCGGCGCCGCGCCGATCCGCGTCACCGACGGCCGCTTCGATGTGAAGATCCAGTAAGGAGGTTGTTAGTCTATTGGTCTATTTGTTTATTGGTAAAGTCGTTTCGGTGTGAGTTGCTTTACGTAGCCGATACAGCTTCCGTGGTACCCGCTTTTGCGGCCGACAGTAAACATCGCTTTGTCCCTTCACCCTCAACCATAAGAGCGGCCTTCCGGAAACGGAAGGTCGTTCGCTTTTGGGGTCAGGAGGGGATGACTGACACTCCCAAATCACCCTTTTAGCACATTAGCATATTATCTCATTAGCATATTCGCTCACGCGACATCGGAAACGGCTGCGCTGAAGCGCTCGCGGAACACGCGTTGCATACCGCTGCCGGGAAAAGGCAGGCGCGCGGGATGTACATTGAAGCCGGCCCCGGTGAGCGGACGGTAGCACAGGTCGTAGGTAGAGGCTTTGATCAGCAGGATGGGCGTACTGCGGGTGATGAGTTTATCGAGGCGCGGAACGAGATCAGCCAGGTAGCGCGCCACGTCCTGGTGGCCAAGGCTCCAGGGAACCTCGCAGAGGTCGGTGAGGAAGTAGCCGTCGGACTGGAAATGCCGGAGCAATTCCTCCTTGAGCAGCGGCGAACGCTTCGATTCGAGGAACTTCTGCTTCAGCCGCGGGTAGAGCACGCCCATGATCTCCAGGAAGAGCGCGTCTTGCCGCCGTACGTCTTCGAAATAGAAATGGCGGTCGAGCGCCTCGGGCGGGGCTTCGGCCAGCAGCAGCACGCGGATCGGGACCGGCTTGTACTTGTTGCTCGCCAGTGCGTATACGTCCCGTATAAATTCAATGTCGTGTGCGTCCATCCTCCTTGCTTTATGTTGCATTCAGCCATTTCCATACCGGTTCGCCTGGCACAGGATCCGGATCGCCTTACTCTTCGAAGCGCAGCACGAGCTCGTTGCTGCGCAGCGTGATGCGCGGCACCTGCCGGAGCAGGACATCGAGTTGTGCCTGCGCAGCGGAACCCTGCGGCAACCAGCGGGATGTATGAAAGCCATCGTTCGTGCCATCAGTGCTGTAGTAAAAGCGGATGCGGTAGGTGCCAGGGTTGCGGTAGCTTTCTTTTTGGCGGGCCAGGTGGTCGTCGAAGAAGCCGCTTCCCTGCGGGTCGAAATTCCCGCCGGGAGGCAGGAGGCGGAAGTCGTCGGGGGCGAGCGGGTTGTGGGTCTTGCACTGTGCGATGCGGACCGTGTCGGGCCTTGGCTTATCGATGGTAAAATACGCATGCGGCAAGCGGTCGCCGGCGGCGGAGCCATCGAGCGAGCCGGGCAGCAGCACGGCTTCCCTGCCGTTGTTGCGGATCGTGACCTTTAGCCGCGGCACTTCGCCCACGCGGTAGCAACTCTTGTCGGAGGTGATACTGCAGCTGAGGCCTTCGGTAGGCGGGTGCTGAAAGGATGCGAGCAGGAGCGCTGCGGTGCTGGCGGCAAGACGAATCATAAGCCTGGTGTTGATCCGGAAGTTACCCCATTCCGATGAAGTTGGGTCTGGTGGCAGGCTATCGGGCGAATATTTAAGGAAACGATTGGCGCTGGCGGAACGGGGCTGACTTAGCTGCCACCGGCTACCAGGAAGGCTTTTCGGGCTTTCATAAACTGAATAGGTTGCAGGTAATTTGCGTTCGCGGTATCCTGGTACACCTGCTCCATACGGGCGAGCGCATGGCTGCAGAGCGCCAGCGCGTCCTTGGGTCGCTGCGTGAGGATGAGTGCGTCCACCCGCTCCCGCTCCTGCACGTTGGCGCCCGCGGCAATCTTCTCCCAGCTGTTGTTCTGGTCGAAATAAGGCAGGGCCACGTTCCTGACGTTTTTGAGCAAATCGAGCATGATCCCTTCGTGATCTTGCCGGATGAAATCGTAGCCGAATCTAGGCTGGAACGATCGATCGAAGTTCGTCCATGCCGACCGGTCGCCGCCGATATACCCGCCACCGAGGACCGGAAGCTCCGGGAAATGAGTGGTATGCCATTTTTTGTAGGCCGTGCTGTAGATGAGGAAGTTGGGCTGGAAGTCGATAATGGCACCGGCCATATTATTCTTCGACCCGCGAAAGCTGATCTCCTGTCGGAAGCCACCCTCGCTGCGCGTGTATCTCAATTGCGACTCGCTGAAGCGAAAGCCTTGGCTTTGCAGGTATGCATCCGCAAACTGCAGGAGCGCTGTGGTCAGTACTTGTTTGGGCTGCGTCATATTCTTGTGAAGCGGTAGCTGCGGGCGCATCGGCCTGCGGGTTATTGATTGCTTTGAAACACTTTTTCCACGTCTGCAGGGTCGAGCCGGCGCAGGGCTTCGATGAATTCATCCGCCGGCAGCTCAGGGGGCAGGTAGTTGTAGTAGAGCGGGATGCTTTCTTCGGTATCCATCGACACCGAGGTGGCGGAGTATTCGTAATCATCCCAGAGGTGATCCTCCACGAAGTCGTTCACTGCGGTGTCTTCCACGATAAGGCAGTAGCCGTCGGCGCCCAGCGACACGAAGCGGACGTGCGGGATCTCGAAGAGGATGTTGAGTGCGGGTTGCTCCATGAGGGTGTATTGCGTGCGTCTGCCGGCACCGTGCGAAGGTAGGTAAGGTGCTTCTCCCGGCGCCTATTAGCGGCTGCTTGAGTTAAATGATCATCTGCAAAGAGTGAAAAGGTCGGCCGCAAGCGGCCTCGATGCACGACGGCACAACGGCACTACGGCGCGACGTAGAAAATCGATCTGGTCTTTCCACTTTTTCGTCGTGCCCCCCAAAGCTTCGGGAGCGCCATCGTGCTGTCGTGACAGGGGCGTCAGCCCCGCTCTCCGCGCTTGCGCGGTCAGATGAGAAGTGATCGAATATTCAAGCAGTTTCTTAGAACGGCGCCAGGGCGGCCGCCTCGTCTTCTTTCACGGCATCGAGCCAGTCCATGAAGATGCCGGCCATATCGCCTTCCTTACCATGGTAACCGCTGGGTAGTTTGTGATCGAGCTGCAGGCCGAGTGCTTCTTCGCGGGCGTTGTAGACGAGTCGGATGATGCGCGGCACTTCCTCTTTTTGTTTTTTGAACAGGGCCGCCACCGCCGCCAGCTGCAGTGCCGCCTGCGCAAAGAAGGCGGTGGCCCGCTCCGTGGAGAGGTCAACGGGCTCTTTGAGCACGGTATTGAGCCTCCGGCCCGATACGATCTCGCCGTTGATCTTGTAGAAGAAGTTGTTGAAGCAATTGTCGTTCGTTGGCGAGCCGAAGACGTAGATCGCGTCTAATTCGTCCTCGTTGAAGTTCACGTATTCAAACGCGATGGCCACAAGGCTTTGGGCAAGGAGACCGAATTGGTCGTCGAAGTCGGTGTCGGGCATACTGCTGGTTTCTTTAAGGGGCATTCAAACTTACGGCAATCCTACTTGCTGCGCCTCTGCCCGTCGGAACAGGCAAAGAAAGGAATGCCGCTTCGGTCATCTCCTGCAGGTGGTGCCGGCAATCGCGGTTCTATCGATCCCGTCCGGGCGAAGGGCTGCGTCTCCCCGTATGAATACGTGAGCCACTCCGCAGCAACTGCTAAAAGAACATCCGCACGATCTCCGGTGTGAGCGAGCGCTGTCGCACGCGGGCCCAGCCGGTGCCGTTGTCGGGCTTGCCGCTGTGGCAGTAGCCGCCGCGCGCCACGAAGTCGAAGAGGGCGTAGTAATTCTCGTTGAGGGCGATGGCTGCTGCCAGCCCGTTGGCCGACCACATGATCCGTACCCGGCAGGGGCGTGTGCGATCGGGCCCGCGGTCTGCGTCGTAGAGGTGCAGTGTGTCGAGCAGTTGCTGCCCGCTGCCCACGTCGATGGCATGAAAGAGGCCCTCGATGCCGTCGTCTTCGAAGAGCACGCCATACTGGCCGCCGGGGGCAATGGAGTCGAACGCGGTTTCTTGTCCTACCTGGAAGGTGCTGTCTACGTCTGTGGTCATGGGTTCGTTTTAAGGGTCATTTGCCGTCGCGGAACGTGTTAAATGTAGGCTTTTTACGGCCCCGGCCCGGCTCCCTGTCCCCCGAAGGGGGAACTCAGGCTGGACCTTGCAATACCTGTTCGGCCCCTTCCCTGGTTGAAGAAGAATACTTGAGCAGTTGAGTACATGAGTAAATGAGTACTTGAGGGGAGGGATGAATTGAGGGAGAGGAATTCATCTATTCCATCCTCCCTCTTCCTTGCCCTCCAAAATTCTATTGCACATGTACTCTATTGTTCATTTGCTCCTGACGTAGAAAGACCCGCCGGTGGCGGGTCTTTCGTATAAAACAACTTTAAGAACGGTTCAGCTAAGAAAAGCAGGTTCCACCTAAGTTCCCCCTTCGGGGGACAGGGGGGCGGGGGGTCATTTGCGCAGCGTCAGCTCGTTCACGAGGTGCTGGGCGCCGCCTACTTTGTCGACACACCACAGCACGTAGCGGATGTCGACACAGATGGTGCGGTTCAGGTCCTTGTCGAAGGCGAGCTTGTGGCTGAGGGCCTCGTAGTTGCCGTCGAAGGCAAGGCCGATGAGCTCGCCGTTGCCGTTGATGACGGGCGAGCCCGAGTTGCCGCCGGTGATGTCGTTGGTGGTGATGAAGCAGGTCACGAGCGTGTTGCGCTGCGCGTCCTTGTATTGGCCCCAGTCTTTGGCACGCAGGCGGTCGAGCACGTTCTTCGGCAGGTCGAACTCGTAGTCGCCCGGCTTGTATTTATCCAGGAGCCCCTGGGCGGTGGTCACATAATCATACTTCACGGCGTCGCGTGGGGCGTAGGCGGCCACCTTGCCGTAGGAGACGCGCATCGTGAAGGTCGCGTCGGGGTACATCATCTTCGCCTTGGCCGGATTCTGTTCCATGAGGCCCTTCAGGTAGAGGCGGCCCCACTCGTTGTTCTTCGTCACGAACTGCTGGTAGAGGGGCAGGTATTTGCCCTGCCAGTTGCGGAGGAAGGTGTTGGCGAGGTTGTAGGCGAGGTCCTGCTGCAGGCCGGTGGCATCGGGATTGCGCAGGAAGGCGGCCCACTTGCTGTCGTCGAGCAGCATCGTATTGCGGAAGATGGCCTCGGCGTATTTCTGATAGGTGCCGGCGTTGTCGAGCTTTCCGTACTCGTTGCGGATCGCCTCGTAGAAGCCCTGGGGCTGCTGCTCTTTCGGAACGTCGTTGTAATACATCTGGAGCACGGCGGCCACGATGTTCTGGTCGGAGGGGCGGTTGTGCGCGGCCAGGAAGTTCTTCCGCGCGCGGTCGGCGGCGGCTACGAGCTTCTGGATGTCGGCTGTGGAGGTGCCGGGCTTCACGAGCGCGTTCTCCACACCCTGCAGCGAAGCGGCGAAGGCGAGCAGCGGGGAGCCCGTGATGCCCTCGTTGATGTACTGGCGGTGCAGGGCGTAGGGGCGCCAGGCGCCGTATGCGGCCTCGAGGTCGCGGAAGATATTCCCGTACTCCGGCTTCGTGCTGGCCCATTGCGTGAACGTGGCTTCGTTCTTACGCTTTTGCCCGTAGATGTCGTACTTGATCAGCTGCTTCGACTCGCCCTCGTAGAATTTCCAGTAGTTGGCGATGGAGGCGTAGTCGGAAGCAAGGTTCAGTTTTACCGCCGGGTCCTTCTTCATCTCCTCGAACATGTACTTGAGGCGCATGTCGCGGAGCTTCACGAGGGTGGGGTTGTTGATATCGGTGGCCAGCTGCACGCCGAGCGACGACTCGTAGCGGTTAGTGGAGCCGGGGTAGCCCCAGGTCATGGCGAAGTCGCCTTCCTTCACGCCCTTGAGCGATACCGGCAGGTGCCACTTCGGCTTCAGCGGCACGTTGTCGGTGCTGTAGCGCGCGGGCTTGTTGGAGCGCGACGCGTATACGCGGAAGATGGAGTAGTCGGAAGTGTGGCGGGGCCATTCCCAGTTGTCGGTGTCGCCGCCGAACTTGCCGAGGGCTTCGGGTGGCGTGCCCACGAGGCGCACGTCGTTGTAGCGCTCATACACGAAGGCGAGGAACTGGTTGTTCTTGAAGAGCGGCGAGATGCGCGTCTCCACGAAGTTGGCGGTGTCGCTCATGCGGCGGTTGATAGCGGACAGCACGGCGGCCTGGCGGTTGGCGCGCTCGATGCCGGTGAGGCCCTTGAGCGAGTCGAGTACCTCCTTGGTCACGTCCTCGATGCGGAGGAGGAACTGTACGGAGAGGCCGGCGGAGGGGATCTCCTCGCCGGTGGTCTTGGCATAGAAGCCGTCTTTGAGGTAGTTGTGCTCCACGGTGGAGGCGCCGGCGATGGTGCCGTAGCCGCAGTGGTGGTTGGTGAAGAGGAGGCCTTTGGTGGACACGATCTCGCCGGTGCAGCCGCCGCCGAAGATGACGATGGCGTCTTTCATGGAGGCTTTGTTGAGCGAGTACAGCTGCTCCTTGGAGAGCTTCAGTCCTTTCTTGACCATGTCGTTGTACACCTGCTGTCCGAGCAGCAGGGGGAGCCACATCCCTTCGTCGGCGGCGGCCTTCAGGAGGCTGCCTACCGCAAAGAGCGCGACCAGGAGCGTTTTCTTCAGATTCATATAGGTAAACATTTAGGGACGGCAAACGTACGGAAAAGACCCCACCCCGACCTCACCCCCGGCCCTTCTCCAACGGAGAGGGGTGACTCTGTGGCGCGGTACCACAACTGGTTACTTTACTAAAATCGGAGATCCATTATCGAAAAGCCCCGCAGCGGAGCTGCGGGGCTTGGTTACAATTAAGTAGGTGATCCAATCCTCACTTGAACGTTCAAAAACAGCGTGCATAGGACTGTTCGACCTGAAAAAATTTCACTAGAATAAGTTCACTTCAACTTGAGTCACCCCTCTCCCCCTGGAGAGGGGCCGGGGGTGAGGTCACCGGAAGGCCCCGGAAAGCGCGCCGACGAGGCAGCTCAGCAGGATGGCCAGGTTGGCCAGGAAAAGCACGGAAACGAAAACGCGGAAACGGGGCGTGCGGTCGCGCAGCGCGATGTGGGTTTCGAAGACTTGTTGTACGTATTTGACCATTGGTTTCAGGGTGTGTGCCGCAAAAGTAAGCGCTGTTGTGGCTATTCTACTACCCTGCGAAGGGTATTTTTTAAGCTCGCCTGGAAAGCGTAGCTCAGAAAGCTCAGCTAATCAATGGGTTAGCTTTTAGGCTCCCGGGGCCGGCCGACGGCTTCTTCCCCAAAACAGGTAGGTGCTCCAAACAGTGCAGGCGAAGCCGGGACCTTACCTATACCCTGGCGCCATTCAAAAGCCTGGATGCCTTCCATCCCTGAATAAAAAAGGTGACGCGTTTGCGTCACCTTTTTTATTTGGCGTTCAGCTCGCTCCACAAGAGATCCTTCAACTCCTGCAGGCCGGTCTGCGTTACGGAGGAGAAGAATAGATGCGGCACGCCTTCGGGCAGCTCGGCGGCGATGGCGGCCTTCAGCTCGTCGTCGAGCATGTCGCTCTTGGAAATGGCGATGATGAAGGACTTGTGCAGCAGCTCGGGGTTATATTCTTCCAGCTCCTTCTTGAGGATCTCGAACTCGCCGCGGTGGTCTTTGCTGTCGGCGGGGATCAGGAAGAGGAGGATGGAGTTGCGCTCGATGTGGCGGAGGAAGCGGTGTCCGAGGCCCTTGCCTTCGGCCGCGCCCTCGATGATGCCGGGCAGGTCGGCGATGCAGAAGCTCTTGCCGTCGCGGTAGGGCACAATGCCCAGGTTGGGTGTCAGCGTGGTAAAGGCGTAGTCGGCGATCTTGGGCTTGGCGGCCGTGATCACCGAAAGGAGGGTCGACTTGCCGGCGTTGGGAAAGCCTACAAGCCCCACGTCGGCCAGCACCTTCAGCTCCAGCACCTTCCAGCCCTCGATGCCGGGCAGGCCGGGCTGGGCGTGTTCGGGCGCCTGGTTGGTCGGCGTTTTAAAAGCAGTATTGCCTAGCCCGCCTTTGCCGCCGGGGAGCCAGATGATCTCCTGGCCATCTTCGAGGATCTCGACCTCCTGCTCGCCCGTTTCCTCGTCGCGGGCCACGGTGCCGAGCGGTACTTCGATGATGATGTCTTCCCCGTCGCGGCCCGTGCGGTTGTTGTCGCCGCCCTTTTCGCCGTTCTCGGCCAGCACGTTCTTGTAGTAGCGCAGGTGCAGGAGGGTCCAGAGGTTGCTGTTGCCCCGCAGGATGATGTGGCCGCCGCGGCCGCCGTCGCCGCCGTCGGGGCCGCCGAGCGCGGTCAGCTTATCGCGCCGGAAGTGCTTGTTGCCGGCACCGCCGTGGCCGCTGCGCGCGAAAATGCGTATCTGGTCTACAAAGTTGCTCTTCTCCAATCCGGGTCGTTTAAGGGGCAAAGGTACCGAAAGGGAATCTCAGATCTCTGATCTCAGATCTCAGATCTGTGATTTCAGATTTCAGATCTAGGCTGGCGCACGCGGGGGATCTCAGATCTCTGATCTCGGATTTCAGATGTGTGATCTCATATTTCAGATTTAGCCTGACGCGCGCCATTACTTGCCGGGTCAAAGATGGGCTACTCTAGAAAAAGCATCGGGCGCAACTCGATTGAAGGCTTGCTGTAAGATAGTTGGCTTAATAAGGATCGTGAAACTGCGTCTTGGCGGCTTTGCGTGAAACCCGCGTCCTGCTTTCGGAAATGCCAGGCGCTTGCGCCGGGCTATCCGAGCAAAGATGGGACTTTAAGCAAGAGTAATTTCCACCGTGAACGACCCTTACAAATAAACCAATAGACAAATAGACTGAATAGTCCTAGAATAGGTTGACAGTTTTTAGAAGAGATCCCGGCTGCCTCAGGTGGCCGGGATTTTTGTTTTGTGCACCTGCTCAGGTGTTTTCATG
>NZ_BAABGY010000019.1:0-81460 GCF_039541815.1 Flaviaestuariibacter amylovorans | reverse complement strand
CCCGACACGCAGTTCAATCAACCCTTATCCTAAAATCCAAATCCTTTTGAATAACCCTCCAAACAACCCGAACTGTCAGATCAACTCCTAACTATTACAGCTCTCCTTCCTTCCTGTCCGGCGTCAGCCCCCTCTGTTATTCGCGTACTCATGTACTCAAGTACTCAAGTATTCCCCCTCCTCCCCTTCCCCTCCTCCCTCCCCCCTGCAGGCGACAGCCCCCTCAAGTATTCAATTGCTCATGTACTCAATTGCTCAAGTATTCCACCTCCTACCATCACCCCTCCTCATCCGGCGTCAGCCTCCCTCTGTTCCTCAATTGCTCATGTACTCAATTATTCAAGTATTCCACCTCCTACCCTCACCCCTCCTCCCCCCTGCAGGCGTCAGCGTCCTCAGGTATTCAAATGCTCATGTACTCAATTATTCAAGTACTCCTCCTCTCCCCTTGTTAAACTCGCTCCTCCTCCCTCCGCAACGCTAATTCCTTTAGTATCTTTACGGCATGCCCTTTCAACTTCAGGCTCCCTACCAGCCCGCCGGCGACCAGCCAACGGCCATCAAACAACTAACGGAAGGCGTGCTGGCCGGCGACACGCACCAGGTGCTCCTCGGCGTCACCGGCTCCGGCAAGACCTTCACCATGGCCAACGTCATCCAGAACGTGCAGAAGCCGACCCTCGTACTCACGCACAACAAGACCCTCGTGGCCCAGCTCTATGGCGAGTTCCGGCAGTTCTTCCCGGATAACGCGGTGGAATATTTCGTGTCGTATTACGACTACTACCAGCCCGAGGCCTACCTGCCCACTACGGATACCTATATCGAGAAGGACCTCAACATCAACGAGGAGCTCGACAAGCTGCGCCTCCGCGCCACCACCTCCCTCCTCTCGGGGCGCCGCGACATCATCGTGGTTGCTTCCGTATCGTGTATCTACGGTATGGGTAACCCCACCGACTACGAGAGCGGCATCATCCGGATCCAAAAGGGCGAGCGCAAGTCGCGGCAAAGCTTCCTCCACGACCTCGTCTCCTCGCTTTATACCCGCACCACCATCGAGTTCAACCGCGGCACCTTCCGCGTCAAGGGCGATACCGTCGACATCAACCTCCCCTACCTCGACGTCGGCTACCGCGTCACCTTCTTCGGCGATGAGATCGAGTCCATCGAAAGCATCGACGTGCAGACCTCCAAGCGCATCGGCTCCTTCGACAACTGCGCCATCTTCCCCGCCAACCTCTACGTGGCCCCGAAAGACATTATGCGCGACGTCATCTACGAGATCCAGGACGAGCTCGCGGCGCAGGTGGAATACTTCAAGAGCGTCGGCAAGTTCATCGAGGCGCAGCGCATTAAGGAGCGCGTGGAATACGACCTCGAGATGATCCGCGAGCTCGGCTTCTGCAACGGCATCGAGAACTACTCGCGCTTCTTCGACCGCCGCAAGCCGGGTACGCGTCCCTTCTGTTTATTAGATTACTTCCCGAAAGACTTTCTCTGCCTCCTCGACGAGAGCCACCAGACGGTGCCGCAGATCTCCGGCATGTACGGCGGCGACCGCAGCCGCAAGCTCACCCTCGTCGACTTCGGCTTCCGCCTCCCCTCCGCCCTCGACAACCGCCCGCTCAACTTCCACGAGTTCGAGAAGCTCGCGCACCAGGTGATCTACGTGAGCGCTACGCCGGGTGATTATGAACTGGAGCAGACCGGCGGCGTGGTGGTGGAGCAGGTGGTACGCCCCACGGGCCTGCTGGAGCCGCCCATCGAGATCCGCCCCTCCGTAAACCAGATCGACGACCTGCTCGAGGAGATCGACAAGCGCGTGAAGAAGGGCGACCGCGTGCTCGTGACCACCCTCACGAAGCGCATGGCCGAGGAGATGGATAAGTACCTCGCTAAGATCGACATCAAGTCGCGCTACATCCACTCCGACGTGGACACGCTCGAGCGTATCGAGATCCTGCGGCAGCTGCGCCTCGGCACCATCGACGTGCTCGTGGGCGTGAACCTGCTCCGCGAAGGCCTCGACCTCCCCGAAGTGTCGCTGGTCGCGATCCTGGACGCCGACAAGGAAGGCTTTCTCCGCAACGAGCGCTCGCTCACGCAGACCGCCGGCCGCGCGGCGCGGAACTCCGAGGGCCTCGTCATCTTCTATGCCGACACGATCACCGAGTCGATGCAGCGTACGATCGACGAAACGAGCCGCCGCCGCGAGAAGCAGGTGGCCTACAACCTGAAGCACGGCATCACGCCCACCACGGTGCGCAAGTCGATCGAGCAGGTGATGGCGCAGACCTCGGTGCTCGACATCAAGGGCTACGACGAAAACTCCCCGCTGGCCGTGCCCGAGATCCCGGTGTCGAAGGCCGCCGACGACGGCTCCGAATACCAGACGATCCCCCAGCTCGAAAAGGCCATCAACAAAACGAAGAAGGACATGGAGAAGGCCGCCCGCGACATGGACTTCATGGAAGCCGCCCGCCTCCGCGACGAGATGTTCTCGATGCAGAAGCAACTGGAAAGCATGAAAGTGAAATAGCAATGTGCTAATGGGGTAATGTGCTAATGGGGTAATCCTGCATGCTGCGGTACAGGTTGTGCTGATGTTCATGAGTTAATTAGCTGATAGGCAGATCAGCGCAAAGCCGCCCGGAGTTCCGGCGGCTTTTTCGTGTGCGGTCATCGCTTTGCGTGTGGTACCCGGGGATAACCCCACCAGGCAGCCTCCCGGTGGGCGATACGCTCCCCCGCTAACAAAGGCCCGAGCAGCCATGCAGCCAGCGCTGGCGACAGGTAGCTTCCATGTGCCTTGATGACCTGGCCACCGGCGTAGATCGATAGGGAGAAGGCGGGGTTATACAGGCTTTCTGGATCCAGCGGGGTTTCGAACACCGGACCGGCTTCCAGGCGGCGAATCAGCTCCTGCTCCCGGGCCGGCGTCATGCGGATCTCGTCTGTGCCCTGGACGGTGGCCGCGTGCCCGGCACTGTCGCGTATATAGTAGCGGCTCAGGCTGTAGGAAAAAACAAGCGGCTTGCCGCGCGTGAAAAAGAGCAGCTTGCTGCCGCCCGTCGAATCGCCTGCGATCATATAATGAAGGTGAAGGGAATCCAGCTGCTGCCAGTTGATGCGGTACCAGGTCACCACTTCGTTACTTCCGCCGCCAATGAACTGCACCGGGCCTTTGGAGCGCAGGTGCGGCGTGCCGGTGCGCAGCAGCGTGTCGTGGAAAGGTGCATCCATAGGATCATTCGGGAACCAGGGTTTCGGACGCTTCGTACTGTCCGGCTCGAACCGCAGCTCGTGAGCGCCGGCAACGTACCGGCCTGTAGTCAGGTGCTCGGTGGAGTAATCGCCCTGGTCGTTGAGTCGGTAATACCGGAAGCGGCCGGCAGTATCCAGTTGCAGCACCTCATTGAGGGTACAGCAGTTGTCGTATCCGATATCGTCGCGAATGAGCGCCACGTACGTACCGGCGATCAGGCTGCGCTGGGCTTCGGCAAGGCCAGCAGAAGCACACAGCACAAGGATCAGGAAAACAAAGCGGGCCATCGTCAGGGGCGGTTGGTCTTTTAAAGATACGCCTGCCGAACCGTATCCACCGGAAAAGCCGCCCTTGATACCACCGGCATTCCCTTGGCTGGTGAGGTGGAACGAGGATGCGTGCGCGCCGGATACTGATCCGGGAGCCCTTGCCCCGGAGGGGCAATATGCCGGTAACCCCGGGCTTCAGCCCGGGGGTCAGGGACGCACGCGGAACAGCCGCCCCCTCGCAGGAGGAGACGTACCTACCGGCAAGGCCTATGCGCTAGAGGCCGGGTGTGGCGCCGCCCCAGATGCCAAAGGCCTTGAGCAGCCAGAGGATGACGCAGATGATCACCACCACGTTGAGGATGGTCTTGATGGTACCCTGCATCGGGATGAAGCGGTTGATGAGCCAGAGCACGACGCCGACCACGACCAGTACGATAACGATGTTGATGAGACTCATAGATGGCTTTTCATCCACCCATGCAAAGAGCGCGCCTGAGCAATGTGCTAATGTGCTGATGGGGTAATGGGGTAATGGAGGGAAAAGGTTTTGGGGGTTCTCGGGTTTTAGGGGTTCTCGGGTTTTAGGGGTTGGCTGGCGCACGCAACCTATCTGAACTCCTCTGAACCATCAACCTTCCAAAACCCTAAGAACCTTAAAAACCTCCCAGAACCTTTTCGAGCGCGGCGGAAACTTCCGCCGCGTGGGTAACGAGGCACAAGTGGCCGGCTCCCTCGATGCGGTGGTGTACCTCCGGCAGGTTGCGGATCGGGATGAGGTGGTCGTTGGAGCCGTGGATGCGTACGAGGCCGGGCGGCTCCGCCTCGTTGGTCCAGTCGAGGATGGCGCGGAGCGACCACTTGAAGTGACCGGGGTCGGCGTCGCCCTGCATGGCCCGAACGAGGTCGCGGGCAGTATCATCGTAAGCGCCGAGCAGCCAGAAGTGGATGGGTGTCGGCTGCTTCAGGAGGATGCCCGGGAAGAGCGCGTCGGCATGCAGGCGCCCGAGGGCGCGCTCATAGGCCGCAAGCTGACGGCGGGCCGTGGCGCTCGAGATGAGGATGGTGCGCGCTGCCGGCAGCACCTGCGCGATCTCGGTGGCCACCATGCCGCCCATCGAAAGCCCCACCAGCGCAAAGGGCGCGCTGCGGTCGATGCGCTCGGCCATCCGCAGCGCATACTGCCGGAGGTCTTCGCCCTGCTCCTGCGGGATCCAGTCGAGGTACACGATGCGGGCGCCTTCGGGGAAACGGAGCCGCCCGAACACGCGGTGGTCGGCGCCAAGGCCGGGAATCAGGTAAAGGGTCATTGGGTGCAAGGTAATGGGGGAATACGAACAAGGTTCAGGAGAGTTCAGGAAGGTTCAGTGAGGTTGGCTGGCGCCGGCAACCTTCCTGAACCCTTCTAAACCTTTCTGAACCTCCCAAAACTCCTACCTTGCCGGCTGCTAAACCAACTGACGTGCACGAATCGCCTGCCACCTGCCTCAATTGCGCTGCCCCGCTGTCGCCCGATTACACGTATTGCCCGGCCTGCAGCCAGCGCACGCGCCTGCACCGGCTGTCGCTGCACGAGATCGCCCATGAGGCCTGGCACTACTTCACCCATGCCGACCGGAGCATCCTCTCCCTGGTACGCAACCTCGCCACCCGCACCGGCGCCGTGGCCCGCAGGTACGTCGACGGCCGGCGCAAGGCAACCTTTCCGCCCCTCAACTTCTTCCTGATCGTGGGTACCCTTTTCGTGCTCGTGGCTTCTACCATCGCCCCGAAGCCCAGCTTCGACGTGCTGAAGGCGCACCCGGAGGTAGCCGCCATCACCGACTCGGTGAAGCAGGCGAAGTACATCATGGTCTACGAGCGGCAGCACCGCGTGATCACGTTCATGAGCAAGTACTCCAACGTGGTGAGCATGGTGGCGGTGCCGCTCACGACGCTGCTGTTCTGGCTGTTTTACCGGAAGGGCCGCTACAATTACGCCGAGCACCTCGTGGCAGGGCTCTTCATGGTCGGCTTCACCAACCTCGTGTATGCCTTGCTGATGGTGCCGGTAGCGGCGCTGCTGGGCGTGCGGCTGGGCGGCAGCGGGTCGCTGCCCCTGGTGTCGCTGCACCTGTGCCTGCAGGTGGCCTACGGCGCCGTTTTCTACTACTACTTTATCAACCGGCGCGGCGCCGGCGCCGCCTGTAAGGCCGCCTTCGTATCGCTGGCCGCCACGGCTTTCTGGTTCTTTCTCTCCGGCACCGCTATCGGCATCTATATCGCCACCGGCTTCAAAGCGCTGCGATGAAATAATGTGGTAATGTGCTGATGGGTTAATGTGCTAATGGCTGGCGCCAGCAACCTTCCTGAACCTCCTAAACCTTCCTGAACCCTCCTAAACCTTCTAAACCCCCTAAACCCCCTAAACCTTCCTCTTCCTCCCCCAAACCTGGAACACGCGTGGCAGGCTGATGATGCTGTTGGGGTCGGCGGTGAAGGCCTTCAGCTCGTCGAGGGTGGCCTGGAGTTCGCTTTGCGTGGCGAGGCCCTGGCGGAGCACGGCGCCGGAGATCTTGTCGAGCGTATAATAGCCCATCCACTTGCCGGGACCTTCGTGAAAGGCCGGCTGCGTTACCGAAAAGCCGATGTCCTCGAGACCGGCGTCGTGGAATAACCGGAACAGCCGCAGCCCGATGTCGGGGTCCTGCCCGTTGTTGCGGGCGGCCCTTACAAACAGCTCGAGGTAACGGGTAAACGCGCTGCTGGCGGGCGCGCAGTAGTGGCCGGAGAAATCGATGTCCTCCACGAGCACGAGCCCGCCGGGGCGGGCGGCACGGGCCATGCGTTTCAGCGTGTCGGGCGGATCGGTGAGGTGCGAGAGCAGGAAGCGCGCGTACACGACATCGAACTGTTGGTGGAGGTCCAGTGCCGTGGCGTCGGCGGTTTCAAAGCGGATGTTCGTGAGCCCTGCCTCCGCTGCATCCTGCCTGGCGAGCTCGAGCACGGTGGCGTCGAAGTCGGCGCCGGTAACGTTGCGGGCCAATTCACTTTGCGCTACGGCAATCGCCACGGTGCCGCCGCCGCAGCCGAGGTCGAGGAAGTGCCCGATCGGCTCCGGGTGCAGGCGCTGCAGGAGGCTCAGCGTTCCGGGATTGAGCACGTTGCCGAGCACCGCGAGGCGCTCTTTGCCTTCGGCGCCGCCGGCGATGATGTAGTTGGAGTGGGTCATGGAGGAGAGCACCTGTTTCGATGCCCGCGTCAAGGTAAGCACTCCGGCGTAAAGAAGGGAAGTATGGCAGCCGATTGTGAACATCACCCAACAACGGAGTCGCCGCAAAGCGGTCAGACGATGTGGAACCACTGTGGGTCCGGCACCTCGTTCCGCAGTACGTTACCGAGGGCATCAGCCAGCAGGCCTTCACAAACGCTGAAAAACGAAGCGATCGACATGTGGCCGCAGTCCTGTGCCACTTCGTCCCAAAACAACGTGTAATGCAAGATCCCCGGCTCCATCAGGGCTGTTGAAAAGGCTTGCGCCTCCCGTGTGGCGAGTGCACCGTGCAGCGCTCCCGGGTAAAGCGAAACAAGGGTTACCGATGCGCCGGCACCAGCAATGGCGGGGAGCACGCCGGGTCCCCAGCTGCGGGTGAGGGGAGCGGAGAGGTCGGCCAACACAATCAATTGATCCACCCCTTGGAGTTCAGACAGCACGGAGGTCAGGTGCGCTTCCCGCTCGGTATGCAACAAGCGTTGGTAATCCGGGCGGAATCGAATGATGTCCGCCGTTTCAGTGTACTGGTATTTGTCGGCGCCAAAGCGCACCGCTACGGCCGGCTCCTCAATAAAAAAGCTGTGGTCGGTGAAGAATGTGGGTGCGTCTTCATCCACTTTCTCTTCGGGTATTTCCAGCTTTTGAACTACCGACCAGCAATCCAGCACACAAAATTTCCAGTCGGAATGAAGCGGCTCCCATGCCTTCAGCGGAGCCTTGCTGCTGTTGCCAAAGCCTAATACTACTTTCGTCATGATACGATCAGGGCTGCACTTTGTTTTTGGGCTCGATCCTGTTTTCACACACAGCAGGCAAACCGTCCATTTCGGTCTTGAGCTGATTCACTGCGGCGGGAAATGCCTGAAGCGATTGATTCGATCTCTTCGTATTAAAAATAAAGAAAGCCGGGCGTGTAGCCCGGCTTTCCTGTTCATCCTTCCGTCACCGCCTTCTTTCTCGGCGTATGATCCACTATCAGCCCGAAGTCGCGGAGCTTCTACGGGTTCTTGGCATACACGCCGCCTGATAAACTCCGACTCTTAGTAACGGCGCCTAGGATGCCGCGGAGGAACCGGTTCCGCTCGGCATGGAGCGCCTCGGCCTTTTACTCTTCGTCCCGATCCCGGTTCACCACCAGCGGCTTGTAGTTCTTGTACCGCACATACTGCGCTTCCTCCTTCGGATCGCGGAAGATCACGGTTTCGTTGCCCCGCGCGTCGTACTCGCTCACGGTAAGCCCACCGCCCAGGTCCACGCTCGCAAACCGCTGCAGGCTGTCGCGGCGCAGGCGGAGAAAGAAGGTCGTGCTGGCGCCGTGCAGCGCAAAGGCGTCGAGGCAGCGGAGGTCGCGGTTGTAGCGCAGGTTGGGATAGTCGTCCGAATTCTTTACATAGGTCAGCGTATCGCGGCCGGGATGGTACACGAAGAGCCGGCGTACCTCGTTGCCGCCCCGCGCCGCCACGGCCGACACGTAGCTAAGGTCTTTATGACCGTCGCCGGTCAGGTCTTCAAGCCGGACCGCCGCCGGCAGCACATCGTCTTTCGGAAACACGTACTCGTTCACGAGGCGCCACCGGCGTCCCTCCCTGCGGAAGTAGCGGAGCACCACGAAATGACTGTCGGGCAGCAGGAAGTGCGTGAACCCGATCTTGCTGCGCCCCGGCCGTCCTACCGTGCTGCTATCCGCCAGCTGCTCCGCGATCGTGTCGGTTACATACTCGTCTGCCAGGCCCGGATAGGGCTGCTGCACCGGGCTGTCGGCCGGCGGCGGCACGGCAGGGAGCGGCGGCACGCGCGGCACCTCGCGGCAGGCAAGGAGCCCTCCGCAGAGAAGGCAGCAAAGCAGGAGTGCGGTACGCATAGACCCTTAAAAGGTACGAATACCTACAGCAGCTTGTAGAGCACAACGCCCCATACGACAGCCAGCGTCAGCAGGTTGACCACGTTGGCCAGGCGCGGCACGGGCACCACCGCGGAGAGGCGGCGGTTGTCGAGAACGCTCACCAGCGTCACCAGCGTAAACCAGGCGGCGATGGCCCAAAGCGCCACCGGTTGCCGTACGAAGCAAAGCGCGATCAGCAGCGCCATATTGATGGCTTGCAGCGGGCGCTGCGCCGCCAGGAACCGGCTTTGACGGATCACCGGGCCAACCCTTCCGAGCGCAGCCCGCAGGGCATCGGGGTCGCTCATGTCGGCCGGAATGCGGATCTCCGGCAATGTCGTGGACGTGTCGATCAGGTAGCCGCCACTGCGGTACTGCAGGATATAGCGCACATAGGGCGCTTCTACCCGCACCGGGCGGCCCGTGTGTTCGGTTACCAGTGTGCTTCCGTCGATGCCGATCCGGAAATCACCGCTGCGGTTCTGAAAGGCCTGGGTCATAAATTCCCTCAAGGTTACCGCATTTCTACGATACGGGGGGCGCCGTTCGGTTACTCCGGCTTCGCGGCAGCCCTACGGAGCACTACCTTGAACTCCGGCGCCTGATACCGTCGCCCGTCCACTTCGATGTTGATGTTGTAAAACATCAGCCATCCCCAATCGCCGATCCTATTGAAGAACGCCGGGTATTTCATCGGGTCGGCCTTCGGACCGCAAACCGTCACATCGACGATGTCGCAGCCGTCACAGTCTTTCATCACCGTAAAGCCGATCACCTTCGCCTTGCCCGGCGATCCGAGCTCGATGCCCTTGCGGAGGTACGCAGCATCCATCGTGGCGCTGTCGCGGAAGGGCAGGCCCTTGAGGTAGATCGGGTAGTTAATGGGCTTCAGGTCATGGCGGGAGCAGGAATCAGGACGCTGACCCGCGGCGCTCATCCCGCATGGGCCGATCGCTAACAGAAGGATCCATTTCATCATCCGGGAGTACGCATTTATCGAAAGCATCAGAAAAAAGGTGGTTACAAAAGGTTGACCCCGGGCTACAGGGTGGTTCGGTAAAGAGCCGGCGCCCGCTACCGCGCCCCGTGCCCCGGATGATAGCTCCGCACCGCGCGCTGCTGCACCTCCTCCCGGTAAAACGGTGCCTCCTTGAATTTCCCTTCGGCATAGCGCGGCGCCTGGTCGAAGTAGTGGGGCGAGGCGGGGTCGCCGCTCTGGCCGTAGGGGAAGATGGAGCGCACGCGCAGCTTCGGGCCTAGCTCCACCACCGCCACGTAGGTATTGCCGCTCGTGCCGTAGCCGTTGCGGGTGCCGTTGCGTGCCGCCGAGTAGGCGAAGAGCGAGCCCATAAAGCCGGGCATCGCTGAAGCGCTCGCCCGGGCGAAGGCTGGCAGCAGCAGGGTGAGGGCGAGCAGGCGCAACAGGTGGTTTTGGTTTCCGGTGCAGCAGGAAGATACGAAGAAGGCCGGAAGTACCTACGGGCGCCAGACAGGAATCCGGTAGCCTCTAAGTCCGGGAAACACTCCTACGGAGCTGCATGCACCCCCTCCCTTGGGGAGGGGGCCGGGGGGTGGGCCGGGTGGGCCAGCACATTGAACCCGAAGAGCCCGAGCAAGGCCAAGACCCAGATGGTGAACAGCAGCAGGCAGCGCGTCAGGGGCCAGCGGGCCACGGGGCGCCGTTCGGCGTAGGTGTCTTTCCAGCGGAACTCGCCGAGCGCGAGCAGCACCGCGATCGGGATGAACCCGAAGGGGGCGAGCTGGAAGGCGCTCCGCAGCACGTCGGGACGCAGTGCCGCCGGCAGCACGGCCCAGCAAAGGGCCTTCACCACCGCCGTGAGCACGCTCATCACCGTCATGGCCAGCAGCACCCAGCCGGGGAAGGGTGTGCGGAAGATCCGGTAAGAGAGGGCGAGGAGGAAACGCATTTCGAATGTGCTAATGGGGTAATGGGGTAATGTGCTAATGGGGTAATGGGGCTCTGCCCGCTATTGTCCTCCTGAGGGGAGCGGAGGGGCAGGGGCGCAAAGTAATTCAGTAACAAGCAGCTGCAGCCGTTAGTTGCCTATATGACAAACCGCCCCGGAGGGGCGGCCTGTCTGTAATACCTGGGCTTCAGCCCTGGGGCGGAGGGGCAACGGGTAGCTACCCGCGGACTGCTGCCCGGGGACTCCCTGGCGATAGGTGCTCAGGGCTGCTGGAAGCGGAGCATCGTGCCGTTGAGGCCGCAGGCCCAGCCGTGCTGCGGGTCGGTGAAGTGCAGCTCGACGAGGGGTTGCGCCGTACGGGCCACGAGCGTCCAGGTGGCGCCGCCATCGGAGGTGCGGAAGATCTTGTTCTGCACGGATACATAGCCGTTCTGCGCGTCGAAGAAATACAGGTCGGCGAGGCCGCTCTGGCTGGCAGTAATGCCCGGAAGCGACAGCGGGATGCGGGTGCTGCCGCCGTCGGTGGTCTTGAATACAAAGGAGCCGACCGTAAAAAAGCCCGTTTGCCCGTCGGGGAGGAAGTGGACGCCGCCGGCCGTGCCGCCGATATTCGATACGCGGGTCCAGGTGACGCCGCCATCGGTGGTCTGGTGTAGTCCGTCGAGGCGCGAGATCCAGCCGCGGTTCGCATCGAGGAAGAACAGGGCCGCGTTGTCGGGGATGTTGCTGGCGAAGCGGTGGACCGTATCGAAGGTGACGCCGCCGTCGGCGGAGCGCCAGAAGTGCTGCTGGCTGGCGGCGTAGCTGTGCGTGGCCGAAATGAAGAATACGTCGCGGAAACTGGGATTGCCGCCGCCGGTAGCCACCTGCGCGGTGCGCACGGACGAGCCGGGGTTGATGGTGCGGGTGAGTTCGTTCGACAGGTCGGCCACCACCGCCAGGCCGTTCCAGGCACCGATGTTGACGAAGGGGCGCGTGCTGCCGCCGGGCACGGTCACCGGCGTCCAGCTGCGCCCGCCGTTGCCCGAGTAGAAGATACCCATGTCGCTGCAGGTATAGCCCCGTAGCGAGTCGGTGAAGAAGACGTCGGCCAGGTTCCCGCCAAGGCCTGTGGACTGGCGGCTCCAGCCGGCGCTGAGCGTGTCGCCGGAGGCCGGGTTGTTGCCGCCACCGCCGGGCGGGTTCGGGTTGTTGGGATCTTGGGGGCTGTCGTCGTCGTTGCGGGAGCAGGCAAGGAGGGCCAGCGACAGGAGCGCGGTGGCAAGGAAGGTGCGCAGGTTCATGGTCGGTGTGGGTGTTTTGATTACCGTAATGATACGGAAAATCAAGTTCAGAAAGACTCAGGAGGGTGGATGGGCCCTGCCGGTGTTCCCGGGCTTCAGCCCAGCGCCACGCGGCGGAGCGGGAGGCGGCGGCCGTAGGTGAGCTGCCGCCACACCCACTCGAGCGGGCCGAAGTCGAAATAGCGGAACCACAGGTGGCTCCACGCCACCTGGAGGCAGAAGAAGGCCACGGCCACCGGCAGGAACACCGAGGGGCCCACCTTGCCACCCAGGCCGGCCCCGATGCCGTAGTAGAGCGCCACGCCGAAGGCCGACTGCGCGATGTAGTTGGTGAGCGCCATGCGGCCCACGGGGCGCAGCAGCCGCAGCAGCGGGGCCTCCGGGCGGCGTGCGTACCACAGCGCGAAGGCGGCGGCGTAGGCCAGCGCAAGCGGCGCGGTGTTCAACGCATACGTGAGCGTGTCGAGAAGACCGGCGGCGGCGGGAAGGCTGCGGCCGTCGCCCTCGGCCCAGGCATGGGCGGCGCCGGCCGGGAGGCCAAGGAGGAGGCCGAAGCGCAGCACCCTCCGGAACAGTGCCGTGTGGGCCTTCGGCTCCGCGTAGATGCGGTTGCGCCCGGCCCAGAGGCCCAGCAGGAAGAGGGCCAGCACTTTGGGCGCGCGGTTGCTGTCGAGGCGCAGCTGCAGGCTCCACCAGAAGCCGGAGCGGTTCCAGGTAAGCAGGTCGCCGTAGCGGTCATGCTCCAATGCCCACTGCCCTACGTTGGCCTCGGTAATGCCTGCGGCCGCATCCTGCGCCTTCGCGCGTTCGAGCGCCCAGCCCGACAGGTTCCAGCGCCCCTCCGTCAGCACCTTGACGGCATCGAACAGGAGCGGCGAAAGCAGCAGCAGCGCCGCCGTAAGCAGGAGCGTGCGGTCGGAGCAGCGGCGGAACAGGGGCAGGAAGGCGCCTAACACGGCATAGAAAAGCAGGATGTCGCCATCCCACAGCAGCAGCGTATGCGCTATCCCGAAGGCCGCGAGCACGGCGAGCCGCCGGTAGAAATACCGGAGGCCGCGGCCGCTGGCGCCGTTCCGCTCAAAGAAGATGATGGCGAAGCCCAGCCCGAACAGCAGGGAGAACAGCGAGTAGAACTTGCCGTCGATGAAGGTGAAGTGGAAGAAGCGCGCCCAGGTGTCGGTGACGGCCGTGGGCAGGGCCGCCTGCGCTGCCGGAGGCTGGAAGATGTAGAGCGACAGCACCGCTGCGTTGGCGATGCAGATGCCCAGCAGGGCAAAGCCGCGGAGGATGTCGGGCAGGTCGGCGCGGGGGCCGGGAGCGGGTGGGGGCATAAGCAGGGGTTGAGGCCGAACATCAAGGTACGAAATAGTGCCGGCCGCGCGCTTAGCCGTCGATGAGCAGCGAGTCGGGCGTGCCGTCGGTAAGCTCGAAGGTGGCCCAGTGGTGGATGGACCGCACCACGTAGCAAAGCGACCATTGCACCGGTCCGTCGCTCACCGCCGGCAGCGTGATCGTCTCGAGCTCCAGCTCGCGGTCGAAGTCCCGGATGGGCCCGGCCTCCCAATCGGCGAGCTGCTCATCGAGCAGGGGAATCAGCTTCGCCTTCAGGCTGTCGTAACCGGCTTCGAGGCTGCGGAAAAAAGCGCGTTGGGCCTCCGAGGGACCATCCGGCCCGGCCTCCATCGTTACTTCCACCGGCCGGCCGGCAAAGCGGGTGCGGCATTCGAGATAGCGGTCGCCCGGCTGCCGCGCGTCGAAAAAGGTCATCGTGCCGAACAGGGCGTCCTCGATCACTGGTCGTTGCTTTTTCCTGAAGAGTCCGAAGAAGGCCATGGTGAAACTTGTAGGGTTCAAAATAATGGTCGGGTGCTGCCGGTCCGGCTTTGCCCCGAACGCCGCGTCAATCCGGGTCGCCCAGGTAGTAGTACGGTACCCGTCTTCCCGCTAACTGGAAATTTATCGCGCTACGTTACCAGAACTTCCACCAGGGCTTGCCTGCCGTGGCGGTAGGGACGGCCGTGGGCACTGGGGGGAGGGGTTGTGGGCCATGAAGCTTCAGGTGGCGGAGCGTGGTCCACGGGGACGCCTCATCGATTTCCAATTCAAGACCGAAGTGGCGGCAATAAGCTTCGATGGCGTCATAGTCGAAGATGTAGCCGTGCGCCGTTTCGATGCCGGGCTCAGGGCCTTCAAAGGGCAGGGGGGCGCCGGCATTGACTTCGTCGGAATCGTCGCTCGAGCAGATCGCGATCTCCCGCAACTGCTCGCCCTTCTCGTAAAGCGCGAAGTAATAAGAGCTCGCGGTGCTCTGCGCCTGTACCACAATCACGCGCGTGGCAAGGTCGCGGGAAAGGGAGATGCCCCATTCGTCAAGGACCTCGAAGCTGTTGTGCGGCACTGCCGTCCAGCCCGGACCGGCGCGCCCCACCGCCAGGTGCGTCGGTGGCTCGGACGAGAAGGCCCGGAACGTACCGAGGTCATGGGGGTAAGGGCCGGTGCTCACGCCGAGTCCCGGTACGAGGTCGCTGATCGCTGCTACCACGCGGTCGGTGTCGTCGGTTGCTACGTATAAAGCGGTCCAGGTAGACATGGTCAGTTGTTTTTGTTGCGGGCCTTTTTCGATTCGATAAGATAGTGTTGCCACACGTCTCTCTGAAGTATACGGTTCAGCCGGTTGGGGGGATACTGATCGTGATCGGCCAGCAATAGTCCGGTAATCTCTGGTTCTTCGTTGCGGATCGCTTCGCGCAAATACATGCTGCTTCGTTCAAAGGCTTCGGGAAACATACCATGAGCCTGAAGGGTATCGAATTCGAAGTATTTGTGTGCCAACGATCGAAACTCGGGAAAGGAGTATTCGGAAAACAGGTCGCCCGCCGATTTCTCAGAATCGCGGATCGCGATCAGAACTTGTTTTTGCATAAGCAATATTGTGGTCTTCCAAAGTAAGCCCTCCCGATCACTCCACCAATGCGCTCTTTTTCACCCGGTAGCGCAGCACCACGAGGCCCGTATCGTAAGCCTGCGTGCCGGTGAGCTCCAGGTGCAATCGCTCTTTGATGCCGCGGAAGAGGGGCGTGCCGCCGCCGAGCAGGATGGGGTGCACCGCCAGCTGCAGCTCGTCTACGAGGCCCAGCTTCAGGAGGGAAGCCGTGAGCGCGGCGCCGCCGAAGAGCCAGAGGTCCTTGCCCGGCTCCGAGCGGATGCGGGCCACCTCGGTGGCCGTGTCGCCCCGCAGCAGCGTGGCGCCGTCGCGTACTTCGGTGAGCGTGCGCGAGAACACGTATTCCTTCATGCGCGGCAGGCCGCCGTTGTCGGGCATCGTGCACATCAGCTCGTAGGTCTTGCGGCCCATCAGCCAGCTGTCCACACGCGCCAGCAGCTCGTTGAGGCCATAGTCCTGGTCGGTAAGGCACCAGTCGTATTCGCCCTTGGGCCCTTCGATGTAGCCGTCGAGCGACACGGCAAGATTGAGGATGATGGAGCGCATCGGAAGAAATTGTAGGCCCTAATGTACGGCATGCAGGGAACGCGATCAGCGCAGGTATTGCGCAACGTCCTTCAGCGGAAACGTTATGATGGCGCCGCCCACTGCCCGGCAGGCCATCGGCACGTCCCATTCCACCGAGAACCAGATCGCGCCGTCATGAAAGGAGATGGCGAGGTCGTTCATCCCGTAGCGGGGCGGCGCCGCAACGCCTTCCATGCAATCGCGGGTGTTGCTGTCGGCCCGGAAGCCCTCCCATTCCTCCCGGATGCCGCGGTTGATACGCGCCAGCAGCTCGCCCTGCCGCCCGTTGAACACGCGGCTGTTGGTGGTGCGCTGCCAGCGGCCCTGTACCCGTACAAATACGGAATGCTCCCGCTCTACGTAGCGACCGGCATAGTCCGGAAACGCGGTCTCGATAAAGCGATACGAGCCCAGGTAGCAGGTCGTGCGAAGCACGGGATCCTTGATCTCCGGGTCGTTGCTCTTCACCTGCCGCTCGGTGCAGCGCACGCGGGGCGCCTGCGCGCCCGCAGCCGTCGTCAGCATCAGGAGGAAGAAAAGCATCAGGACATGCATACGACTTACTAATGATCCATTAAACTTGAGAGGCGCGCGCGTCGTTTAGCGAACTGGTCATTGCGCGTCCCACCGGCTGCAGAACAAACTTCGTGTCCCTAATTTACAGGACAATTTCTACCTGACAGGGGTTTCCGATAGCAGTAGCTGTATTGATCACTCCGCGTAACGGAGGAGATTGTCCCGAAGCTTCGGGACGCTGCGCTCGCAATGACGGCCTCCGGCCGTTGCAGGACACGCCTCACAACAAACGGCAAACCCGAACCTCATTTCCGCATCCGCTGCAGCGCACGCTTGAAAAAGGCCCAGGACTCTTCGAACACGTCGAGGTCCTTTGGGTACGCGTGGTCGCCGCCTTCGACGCGGAGCAGCGTCACCTCGGGCCGCCGGCCCTTTCGGTGGGTATAGCGCATCACCGACTGCCCGTTGGCGGGGTCGGGGTCAGGCACCGCCGCGGCAACCGGCTTGCCTTTATAGCCGGCGAGGCGCGCCCAGTAGTCGAGGCTGCCCCAGGTGGAGCGCACACGCCCCCAGGAGGCGCCGTTGATGGTCATGATGCCGCCTCCATCTGGGTTCACGCCGTCGGCGGTGCCGTTGGTGATGAGCACCGACACCGGCGTTCCCGAGGGCGTGCAATCGAGGTTGGAAGGATCGGGCAGGTTGGCCACGATGGCACTGATGGCGGGGAAGCGCCGCGGCAGGGTCATCGCCAGCTTATAGGCCATGTGCCCGCCTCCCGACAGGCCCACCGCAAAAGCATAGTCCTTCACGGTACCATAGCGCGATGCGAAGTGATCGATGAGGGCTTCGAAAAACGCCCCCTCGTTCACATCCTGTAGGTTGGCAGGGCTCGTGGCATAGCGGCGGCACTCGTTCCAGTAGCGGCCCCAGCCGTCGGGGTATACGAAGAGTACTTTCTCCCTGGACGCGCGGGCCTCGAGGCGGGCGAGGGGTGGCATCATGCCCTTGCCGTTGCCGCCCGACCCGTGCAGTACAAACACGAGGTGAAAGCCGCGCGAGGGGCCCTCCGGCTCGAAGTAATGAAAGCTGCGGGCGCGTCCCCCGATCAGCAGCGAGTCGGACATCATCGGGCGCTGCGCGCTGGCAGCGGCCGTCCAGAGCAGCAATAAGAAAAGCAGGCTTTGTTTCATGCGGGCGTTTGTTCAGGCGGTAGCCGGTTCCGCAGGCGCCGGCAGGGATGGGCGCTGCGGGTGGCTGTTGCGGGCTTATGCCGGGATCCATCAAAAATAAGCGGCAGCGGGGGCGGTCATTTCGGGTCCTGGATCCGCGTGGAGTGCATCATCCGGATCTTCCAAACTCCGTTGATGCGCAGCAGCACCACGCTTTCGAGCCAGCGTATCGTTTGCTGCTGGCCGGCAGCCGTGCTGAAGACAGCCGTGTTGTGGTAACTCGCCCAGGCACTGTTGCCCTGTTGCTCGGTGCGCAGGAAGGAGAAGTTGTTCTCGCGGCGGATGCCCCTCCCGCGCATGGGCGCCATATGGTGCAGTAAGGTGTCGAGCGTCCAGACTTCGCCTACTTCCAGCAGCTGGAAATCGCCGGTGACCGTGCTGCGCACGAGCGAGTCGTTCAGCTGCGACAAGCCTTCAAAAAAGCGGCGTACGGGGGCTTCGAGGGCGGCGTCCTGCGCAACGGCGGGGCTGGCCAGCGCAGACCATAGCAAAAAGGTAACCAGTGGTTTCATGATGAGGGATTGTGCTTTAAGATACGAATGCCGGCCCGTTCCGCCATACAGCCGCGTGTGCCGCGAAAGCTTCGGCGGGGTGAAACAGGCGGAGGAGCAAGGCAGATGGAACATACGTCATTCAGCATGATTTCATCGAGAAGATCAATGCATGCAGCCCATGTAGATCTCCGACTTCAGCACGAAAGCCCCGGGGCGCAGGGGCCGCAGCACCCGGAGCGCGCTGTCGGCGCCGGCCTTCGACTCGTAGATACCGGCCACTACGGCGATGCGCTTTTCGGGGGCCGCCGTATCGTAGAAGTCCAGGTACTCGAGGCTAAGGGTCGTGGTCGGGTAGCGGCGTGGGTAGTAGTCGCCGGCGTAAATCTCGTCCTCGTCGTTGTCGGGCAGGGCAATGAGCGCTTTTGCGGCGTTCCAGCCGCGGCCCATGGTGTCTACCTCCTGGCGCAGCGGCCCGCGCAGGTCCATCATCGACGCACGCAGCGGGGCATACTGCATGCCGGTATCCGCCACCAGCACGTAGCAGGTCACGTATTCGTTCCCGGCCGGCACCGTGGAGTCGGCAGCCCGCGGTGGTGCCAGGGCCGGGGTATCCGGGGCAGCGGAACCGGGGGCGGCCGCCACCTTCGGGGGCTCCGTAGCGATACGGCCTTCGCTGCCGCCGCAGGCAGCCAGCACGAACAGCAGGGTGTAGGGGAAAAGGCGTCTCATGCAGGATAAAGTTAGGAAGTCGTCCCGGAAGCGATCGCCCCGCCGCGTGTCGTGATCCGTGAGGAATGAAGCGTGAGGTAAAGTGTCCGGCAACAGAACTTTCCTCCTCGCAGTTTACTCCGCCCCGGCGGGGCCTGACGCTTTAAACTTCACGTATTCTCAGTGGCTGTTTGAGTGATTCACCATCTTGATAGCTAGCCGTGCAAGCACGGGAAGCGGGGCTTTCGCCCCTTTGCACTACGACACGACGGCGCTCCCGAAGCTTCGGGAGCGCCGTTGCGCGCAGAGGCCGCCTGCGGCCGACCATTTTAGCGCTTTTGGAAAGTACATTATTCAAATAACCGCTCAGGCCGCGCCCGATCTCAAAACGGCTTCCAGCTCTTCATAGCTCCCTTCGTGCACCGCCACGCACTGCGGAAAGCCGGCATCGGAGCTCCAGCGCTCGTAGCGGCGCACGGCGCGGGCCTCCGGCGCTGCCAGGAACCAGGCCCGCAGGGCGGCATCGCCGCTGTCGCGGAAGCGGTAGAGAAAGCCGCGGCGGAAGTCGGCGAGCGTCACCGCATCGCCTTTCGGAAACCCCCAGGCATCGCGGTATTTGGCAAAGACGGCCTTGCCCCCGAAGCCGGCACACTGGTCGCGGATAAAGGCGGCGCGGCCCTTGGCGGCATGGGTGCCGCCGCGTGCGAGCTCGGCGGCGAGGGCCGTATAAACGTCTGTCGGCTCGGAACCGTCGGCGCGGCGCGCGGCCAGCATCGGGGCAAAGGAGGGGAGTTGATCGATCATGGTTACGGGTGTCAGGGGTGAGGGGCGCTGCCTTCGGCCGGGGGCACGAGCACGTCGCCGAAGGTTTCGCCGGGGTAACGCTCTATGGAGCGGTCGGTGCCGAACTGAAGTCCCTTCTTCCGGAAGAAGCGGCGCAGCTCCTCAATCTTATCGCTGCAGGCGTCGCCCCAACGCACCTTGCCTGACGAAGGCTCGTAGTTGTGACAGTGAAAGCAAAGCAGGATCCACGCCGTTACATTGCCTGCGCGGTCGAGGAACACGAGGGCATTGCGCGGCACGAAGCAGCCCGTTACCGAAAGGATGTGGATCCGCCCTCGGTAGACGCGGTTGTAGAGCAGATCGGTGAGCGCGTCGGTTTCGGCGCGCGTCAGCGCCACGCTTTCCACGAGGCTGTCGCGCCGGAGGCCGCCGGCGCCTACCGGGTAGTTACGGCAATGATACCGGAACGACACGAGGCGCACCGTATCGGCGTTGCGGAACGGGTAGAAGCGGCGGCGCTGGGCGGTGGTATACCGCGCCACGTGGCGGCAGCGGGGGTCGCCGTCGGCACTCGTAGGCGGGGGCGGTGGAGGCGGCTCGCGGCGCGGCGCCTGCGCGCCGGCAGCCACGGTGCTGCCCAGTAAGAGGCAAAGCAGGAGGAGGCGTTTCATAGCGTGTCTTAAAGATAGGCATTCGCCCCGGCGGCATCAGCGTTTCCCGGTCCCCCCGGCACGGCGCTTCCGCAACAGCCCATACCAGAGCCCTGCGGCGGGCAGGGTGCAAAGCAGGGCGAGCACGAGAAAGAACGAATAGAATCCATATTCCTCGTTGCCCATCGTACGGCCGCGCGCCGAAAGAAAGCAGTCGATCACGACGCCCCACAGGAGGGCCGCCACCAGGGTAACGAGCAGGGCGAGTATGCGGGTGAGGGTACGCATCGATGGGTGAGCGGAGCGGTTGTGTGCGCTGCCGACGGCAAGATACGCCGGCCGCCTCAGGGCCGCAGCCACCCGAGCAGGAGGCGCAGCAGGCCCCACAGCAGCAGGAGCACCACGGCCTCGGTGAGCAGGGTGTAGGGAAGCGGATTGCGCTCAGACCATAGGAATAGCCCCACGGGCATGGCGGCGGGATAGAAGGAATAAAGCAAGGCGTCGGTAAGGGGGCCACTGTCGTCCAGCGCGACCCAGTAGCGGTAGCCATACACCGTGCCGGCTACCACGTAGGCCAGGGCAATCAAGAAGGAGAGCCGGGTGTTCGTGAGCCGCTTCATGAGCGTGAATATAAGCTGTCGCGCAAGTCGGTTCATCCCATCCATCGGGATTTGGCAATAGGCGGAGTTGCCGGTAAAGCAGTGGGCGCATCAGGAGGGCATCTTGAAACGTCAGCGGGACTATCCCTAAAAACCGATAGACACTCGAATTGCCGTCTCCCACCGGAACGCCTTTCGCATTACCTGCATCCTCTTGCAGACGGCTTCGTTCCCGGGGCAGGGGATGCGTTGCCGAAAGCGGCGTTACACAGACAAATCCGGCATTCGCATTCGGGTTGCTGCACCCCGGGCGTTTGCGCCCGATGATTTGCCGGCAACGCAAGGGATGCGCGTTACCCAAAAGGGCAGCACCCGCAAGATGACCCATCGGAAGAAAGATGCTTGCGTTGCGGATGATGGGACGGAAGGCAAAAGATCGTTTGCCTGTTTGCCCCCTCCGCAATGCCTTTAACGCGCACCCCTACTGGGTGCTGTTCCCTTTAACCGTACGTTTTTCTACCAAACGTGCACCCCTACGGGGTGTGGCGTCATCTGATGAAACCTATTGCTGCCAGGCGCGCATCCCTTGCGCCCGCAACGAAGCATCGGCACAGTTCCTAGGGATGCATTCACTACCGGGTTTTATTGCATTGGTGGCGAAGCCGTTGCCGTCGGCACCCGGGATGTATTCAATACTGGCGTGCTCCTGCTATGCCCACGGCTCCCCTCCCGCTCCGGGAGGGGCTGGGGGTGGGGTGCTGAACCTCCGGATGGCGGCGATGATCTCCTCTTCGGCTTTGTCTTGCGTGTTGGTGAGCGGGAAGCGGCGCTTGTAAACGTTACCGTCTTCGCGGGTATACTGCACGTAGAGGTGAAAAGAGTCGGAGAACTTGCCCGTGGCCTCCTCCTCCACCACGCGGGCACTTACGAAATGATCCCAGTCGGTGACGAGCTTACCGTAATAATACAGGCCGTGTGTGTTGATGCGGAACACCGTGCCCCCGCTTTTGCGGCGGAGCAGGAACACCAGCAGCGGCGGCCCGAAGATCAGGAGCGCCAGCCAGCCGAGAAAGTTGAACACCAGGGCAATGAAAATAAAGCCGAAGGCGATCGTGATGAGCGCGTTGAGTACCCGCGACTCACGCACCACAAACTCGGCTTCGGTATGTACGGTTGGCGTCGGCATGAATACAGGCAAGATACAACATCGATTGGAGCCTGTGCACCGACTCTGGTGATACCCATCCGGGCGCTTACCGGCAGCGGCTCATCGGTGTGGCGCCTGTGCATACCGATCGCTCCCGGTGGCCTGGGTTCTTTCCTGCCCGATCTGCGGCGGCACCCGGGCCGTAGCCAGGAAGCGGCAGCGCGGCATTAGGGCACTCTTTGTTGAAGCCTCCGGCAGCACGCCCGCGCTTCCCGTTCCACCGGCACCAATTTCTGCTCCTGCTGAGTGCGGCTTGGCAAAGGGTTTGCGCCGCGGTTTTCCTAAACAAAAAACCATGAGAGCACTATTGATGGCAGCAGCGCTGCTGTGCGCAGGAGCAACGGTACAGGCCCAGGGCGAGATGCCCGACCAGGTCGGTAATGTGCCGACAGAAAAGTTCCGGAAAGCGAATGAGAAGGGAGCACAGAAGGTGGCCGAAATCAAGCCCGATACGGACAAGGCCTCGGCCACAGACCGCGAGTTGATGGAGCGCGTGGCCATGGGTGGCATGCGGCAGCTCCTCATCAGCCAGGCGGTGGTGGCCCGCGCCACCAACCCGACGGTCAAGATGCTGGCCCAGTCGGAAGTGGACGAGCAGACCGGCGTGAGCAACAAGCTGAAGGAGATCGCCGCGGCGGCCGGCGTCACGCTGCCGGCGATGCCCGATGCTACGGCCCAGGCCATTACGAAGCAGGTGGAAGCGCTTTCGGGCACCGAGCTCGACCAGCTTTACCTCGACGAGAGCGGCGTCAAGGGCCACGAGGCGCTGCAGCAAACCATGACCACCGTGTCGGCCCGCGCGAAGAACAAGGCGCTGCGCAAGCTCGCCGAGGCCACGCTGCCCGTGATCAAGATGCACCTCGAAATAGCGAAGGCCGAGCGCGCCGAATTGAACAACGGGGCAAGCCGCTAAGAGTCTGTTCAACTTATTCGATCCCTGTTCATCGGACCGCTCAAGCGCGGAGAGCGGGGCTGACGCCCCTGTCGCGACGGCACGACGGCGCTCCCGAAGCTTCGGGAGGCACGACGAAAAGTAAAAAGAACAGATTGTTTTTGCACGTCGCGCCGTTGTGCCGTCGTGCATCAAGGCCGCTTCGGCCTCCGCGCTAAAGGCTTCAGCCGACGGCGTGCGGCCGACTATCTCAGTGTTTTCTGAGGCTCATTTAACTCAAACAGCCGCTAAGCCTTGCCTCAACACCCACGAAGCCACGGATCCCTCCGTGGCTTTTTTTATGCGCTCAGGTAAAAAGCCCGTATACGATCGTGCCCAGCTGCCGCCATACGGGACTGTCGAACAGGTAGACCTCGAGCGACTGCTCCAGGATGATGAGGAGGCCGCCCCAAAGCAACACCGGGTGGATGCGGCGATACCGGTAGTACTCCCAGGCCCAGGCGATCACGATCAGGCTGTCGGCCAGCACGAGGGCAAACCAGATCTCCGGGTGGGGCACCGACGGGAAATAATGACGGAAGCGGAACCAGGCAGGCCACAGCACCACGATGGTGGCGAGCAGCAGGTAGCGCTTGTGATGGGCCCCGCGCCGGCGGTGCACGATGCCGGCGATCACGAGGCCGAGAAAAAGCGCTCCCGAGGTAAGGATGCCCAGCATCGACGAGTAGGCGGTACCGCCGAGGCCGAGGCGCAGGTCGCGGTCTACCTGGAAGAGGCCTGCCGGCACCATGGTCACCGAAACGCCGAGGGCAACGACGCCCCCGAGGTAGCCGATCGTGCGGTGGGCCTGGAAGCGACGCGCCTGCACCAGCGCTGCCTGCAGCACGAAGAGGAGCACCCAGGCAAAGGCGAAGGCCCCGTGGATGTGCACGCCGATGGGCGCAGTGAAGGTGCCCGCGGCCAGGGGCACGAAGAAGGTGCGGGCGAAGCCCACCAATGTGGCTGCGAGGCCTACGAGAGCGAAGACCAGGAAATAGGAGGGCTTCCGGAGCGTAGCGGCACGCATAAGCAGGACGAGGGTTTTGGACAGTATTAAAAGGCTTTGAGCGGTTCTGGCCGGCTATGGAAGATACGAAGGGCTGCCTGATTGCGGGTGTGGCCCTCAAGGCTTCCGGGGCCTCCACACAAAAACCACCCTGCCTTCCAGCAAAAATCCCCGGCGCATAGGCCGGGGATTTTTGTTGTAGGGATGCTTTGCTTAGTTGTGGGTGAACATGCCGGCGCCAAGGGCCTGCGCACCGGTGCCGCCGAGGAAGCCTTTGGCATACACGGTGTAGATCTTGCCCGACTCCAGCGTCACCGGCGGGAGGGCGAGCGCAGCCGCCGACTGACCGGCAAGGCGCACCTCGAGGTTGTAGGTACCCGCATTCACCGACGTGAAGCCGGTGACGGCGGCGTTGGTGGCCTGGTCGTTGAAGGAGCGGTTGGCAAACAACACGGCGCCACCCGTCACGGCAATGTCTACCGCCGGGGCATTGGGGCTGAAGTGCAGGAAGCGCACATGCGCCTTGCCGGCGGCGGGAGCGGTGAGGTCGTCGCCGACCACGGCAGCTTTGATGCGGCTGACGGAATCGACGGCGAACACCGAGTAGCTCATATTGGCCGCTAGGTTTACGTTCGCGTCGATCACGTAGGTAGTGGTGCCTGTGGGCGACACCTTGATGTTGGTGTTCCCGGCCGTCACGGTCTGGTACCCTGAGGCGGCGCCGTAGGCCACGTTGCTGAGCGCCACCGCATTGTTGACACGTACGTCCACGTTCGGGCCGTTGGGAGAGGCATGTACCACGTTCACACGCGCGTTGCCGGCGGCAGGGGTGTCGTCGTCGTCATCGTCGTCTTTGTCGCAGGAGGCAAAGGGCAGGCTGAGCAGGAGTACGCCCAGCGCGGTTTTCAGAAATGATCTCATAGTGGGGTGTTTTTGCCGGGAACAAACAACAGGGCGATTCGAATGGTTGAAACGGCCAGGCAAAATAATGTGCTGATGAGGTGAAATGCCGATGTGCCGGAAGCGGTTGCTGAACCGGAAACGTCGATCGCTGCAGGAAAGGGCCGCCTCCGGAGGTCGGCGACGAAGCGATCAGAACCGGGTCTGGTCGCGGCGGCAATACCAGGCCGGGTCGCAGCCCGTGACCTCGCAGCCCGCCAGCAGGAAGCGGGTGCCGTTGCCGCGGGCCGGGTCCTTACCGGTACGCGAAACCGGCAGGCCGTAGCGGATCGGGATCACCTTGTCGGTGCGGCGGCAGGCGGGGCAGGTCTTGTGTTGGCGCGCAGCCGCATACACGCAGTAGTCGGCGTAAAAGAGCCGGAGCGTCGTATCGCCGCCAACACGGATGCCGGTGAACGTGGTATCGCGGTAGCCGATTGCAGAAAAGCGAAGCGAATAGGTTCCCGGCGCCACGCCGTCGAAGCGGAACCGCCCGTTGCCATCGGCGCTCGTGCCGCGCGCCGGCCCGCCGGCACCCTTCAGGTAATAGCCCGCAAAAGGCACGGTACTCCCCGAGCGCGTGTCGGTAAGCGTGCCCTGCAGGGCCTGCGCCGTCGCCCGCACCGGCAACAGGAACACTAGGAGGAGGAACGGTTTCACGCTCCCAAGGTACACCGCCTTAACCAACCGCTCAAAACCTCCCGAAGCTTCGGGACAAAACCCATCAAAACCCTCCAAAACCTTCTAACTCCTTCTAAATCCTTTTCGAAACCGCTTCCAGCGCATACACGAGCGGAATCTTGTTGCCGAGGTGCGCCACCCGGAACCGGCCGGGCTCTTCCTCCACCATGTTCCGGAGGCAGTTGTAGGGTGCGTAATCGTACTCCCGCAGCGTGCGCAGCTCCAGGCCCGCATCCAGCAGGCTCGTGATCACTTCGGCCAGCCCGTGGTTCCAGCACACGTACGAAAGCTCCATATCGGCACCCCGCTCGGCATAGGTACCGCTCTCGGTCTCTACGATCGGGCCCGAGTTGAAGTAGCGGTAGCCCACCGTTTCCAGCGCGTCGTCGAACATCCAGACCACGGGGTGAAACTCCGCGAACACGAAGCGGCCGCCGGGCTTCAGGTAGCGCGCGATGAGGGCCGCCCAGCGCTCCAGGTCGGGCAGCCAGCCGATGGTGCCGTAGGAGGAGAACACGACGTCGAAGGATTCGTCGAGGTGGGCGGGCAGGTCGTAGAGGTCGCAGCACAGGAAGCGGGCGTCGGCGCCGGTGGCGTCGGCCGCGGCCCGGGCGGCGTCGATGGCGGCGTCGGAGAGGTCCACGCCGGTAGGCGCCGCGCCGAGGCGGGCCAGCGAGATCGTGTCCTGCCCGAAGTGGCACTGCAGGTGCAGCACGCGCTGGCCGCGCAGGTCGCCGAGCAGGGGCAGCTCGATCTCGTTGAGCGAGGAGCGTCCGGCGAGAAAGCTTTGCTGGTCGTAGAAGCTGCTCTCGAGGTGCACCGCGGTGCGGCGGTTCCAGGAGGCGCGGTTGACGGAGATGTAGTCGGGTTCCATAAGCTTTGAGTAGATGGCTTCCCCGAAGCTAGTGCATCCGGCGCAGGCGGAAGCAGCGCAGCTGTTCGGGTTGGATGATTTCGCAAAAAGACGAAGGGGCCGAAGCGGCCTCCTGCGCCGCGGCATCGTGCTCAGGAGCGCCCCGCTGCCGTGCCTGCACGGTGGGCCGGGTAGCGCCCGCGCGCACCCCCTTTCGTAAGTTCCCGGAAGGCGGCCTCGTAGATCTACGAAGCGCCCAGCGAACAACTGCCCGATCTTTCAAAAAAGCGGCGCGCAAACTTGGCCGCCGGTGGCCGGGCGCTGTAGTTTTACGTCAATCGATATCCAATACCAAATCTTTATGAGAACCGTTCCTTACCGCTGGCTCAATGCCGTATTGCTCCTGGCCCTGATGGGCGCTCTGTACCTGATCTCTTTCTATAAGGAAGAAGACGTCCAGGGATTCTATCACCAACAGGCCCTGCGCACGGCCTCAGCGGAACACTCAGGCTCCATCACCGCCCGTTAAGGGTGTATGTCTTTATTCGTTTTTAGGTAATCAGGGCCCCCTTTCCAGGGGGCCTTCGATTTGAGGGTGGAGGGAAGAGGGATCAGGGGAGCGGGGAATACCCGATTACTTGAGTACATGAGTATCCGATTACTTGAGGGATGGGTAGAGGGGTCATTTGCCGGAGGCCGTTTTTATAGAGGCGACGAAGATCGAGATGAGTTCATCGTTCTCTTTAAGCAGCGGGGCCAGGTCTGCTTGCGCCACCCAGGCCATCTGGTCGATGAATTTCAAGCCAACGAATGTTTCCCGGAGCTCCTTCAGGCCCATTTTCATCTTGTGGAGAAAATCGGCTTTGCTCTCTGCCGACTGCGCCTCCGCATAGATCAGCGCCGGGGCCGTACCGCTACGCACCAACTGGCCTTCGATGTGCTTTGCTGCCTTGTGGTCCGGTAATAATTCCGTCACCTTAAGTAAGGATACCCCGAATTGAATGAGGCGCTGTTCCAGGGCCTGTACTTTTGCTTTTTCCATATCTTTTTTCAGACAAAGCTCCGCCACCCCGGCGCCGTCAACCAAAGGTGTTTTCTCATCAAACGCTGTTTTTTTCCTCACCTTTTCCGTTAGAATAATCCAATCAGGTAGACGTAGCCTACGCTCTGTGTTCCCTCTCTCAACCTTCCCTTCGGGTATTCGGATACTCATGTACTCAAGTATTCAAGTATTCCCCCTCTCCCCTCTACCTTCGTAACATGGAACCTCAAGAAAAGAAGCTTTTCCTCCTCGACGCGATGGCCCTCATCTTCCGGGCCTACTACGCGCTGCTGCGCAACCCGCGCATCACCTCCAAAGGCAAGAACACCAACGCCCAGTTCGGCTTCACCAATACGCTCATCGATCTCATCAACAACCAGAAGCCCACCCACATGGCCGTGTGCTTCGAGGGCGGCGCTCCGGCGGGCCGCATCACCGACTTTGCCGACTACAAAGCCAACCGCCAGGAAGCGCCCGAGGACCTCTCCGCCTCCATCCCCGACATCAAGCGCATGCTCCAGGGCTTCAACATTCCCATCCTCGAATCCGAAGGCTTCGAGGCCGACGACGTCATCGGCACCCTGTCGAAGCAGGCCGAGAAGCTGGGCTACACCGTGTACATGGTAACGCCGGATAAGGACTACGGCCAGCTCGTGTCCGAGAAGGTGAAGATCTACAAGCCCGGCTACCAGGGCGGCGAGGTCGAGATCATGGGCCCCGAGGAGGTGTGCAACAAATGGTGCATCAAAGACGTGAGCCAGGTGATCGATATGCTCGGCCTCATGGGCGACGCGGTAGACAATATCCCCGGCATCGCCGGCGTGGGCGAAAAGACCGCCTGCAAGCTGCTCGCCGAATACGGCACCCTCGAGAACGTGCTCGAGAACGCCGACAGCATCAAGGGCGCCCTCGGCGAAAAGGTGCGCAAGGGCCGCGAGTCGGCCATCATGTCGAAAAAGCTCGCCACCATCATCTGCGACGTGCCCGTCGATTTTCACGAGGAAGACTTCCGCCTGAAAGAGTGGAACAAGGACGCGCTCCGCGAGGTGTTCACCGAGCTCGAATTCCGCACCTTCATCAAGCGCCTGCTGGGTGAGGACGTACCAGACACGCCGGGCACGCCCGCAAGGAAATCGGCCGGTACGCAAGCCGGTTTGTTCGATACCGTTCCTGGCGAAGAGACCGAGAACAGCGTGGTGACGCCCGGCAAGAACATCCACAACACGCCGCACGATTACACGCTCGTGGAAAGCGAGGGCGAATGGAAAGAGCTGCTCGATGCCCTCACCAAAGCCAAAGAGATCTCCTTCGACACCGAGACCACCGGCATCGACGCCAATACCGCCGACCTCGTGGGCATGTCGTTCTCCGTGGAAGTGGGCAAAGGCTGGTACGTGCCGCTGCCTGTGAAGAAAGAAGAAGTGCAGGCGATCCTCAAACGCTTCGACGCGCTCTTCGCCAACCCCGACAAGCTCTGGATCGGCCACAACACCAAGTACGACCTGCTGATGCTGAAATGGTACGGCGTAGAAATACAGGGCAAGCTGTTCGACACGCTCCTCGCCCACTACGTGATCGAGCCCGACGGCAAGCGCAATATGGACTGGCTTTCGGCCAAGTACCTCGGCTACGAGCCGGTCCACATCGAGGAGCTCATTGGCAAGAAGGGCAAGAACCAGGGCACCATGCGCGACGTGGAGCCCGAGAAGGTCAAAGAGTACGCCGTCGAGGACACCGACGTGACCCTCCAGTTCAAAGGCGTGTTCGAGCCGCAACTGGAGCAGTACGGCGTGCGCCGCGTGTTCGACGAAGTGGAAGTACCGCTCGTGCCCGTGCTCCGCGATATCGAGTTCGAGGGCGTGCGCGTCGACACCGGGTTTCTACGGGAGTACTCCAAGCTCCTCGAGCAGGAAGCCAGTACCCACGAGGAAAAAGTATACGAGCTCGCCGGTCAGAAATTCAACCTCGGCTCGCCCAAGCAGCTCGGCGAGATCCTCTTCGACCAGATGAAGCTCGACCCGAAAGCAAAGAAGACCAAGACCGGCCAGTACGCCACCGGCGAAGATGTGCTGAGCAAGCTCGCCAAGGAGCATCCCATCGCCGACCACATCGTGGCCTACCGCGAGCTCACCAAGTTGCGCTCCACCTACGTAGACGCACTGCCCGAGCTGATCAACCCGCGCACGGGCCGTATCCATACCAACTTCGCGCAGGCGGTGGCCGTAACGGGCCGCCTCTCGAGCAACAACCCCAACCTGCAGAACATCCCCATCCGCACCGACCGCGGCAAGGAGATCCGCAAGGCCTTCATCCCGCGCGACGAAGGGCACGTACTCGTGTCGGCCGACTACTCGCAGATCGAGCTCCGCATCGTGTCGGCCCTCTCCGGCGACCCGGTGATGTGCGATGCCTTCCGCCAGGGCAAGGACGTGCACACGGCCACCGCGGCCAAGGTGTACAAGGTGGCCGAAGAAGAGGTAACGAAGGCGCAGCGCTCCAAAGCGAAGAGCGTCAACTTCGGCATCATCTACGGGCAGGGCGCCTTCGGCCTCGCCGAGAACCTGCGCATCCCGCGCGCCGAGGCCAAGGAGATCATCGACGCCTACCGCGCCGAGTTCGCCGGCATCGTTGCGTATATGGACGAGACGATCAACTTCTGCCGCGCCAACGGCTACGTGCAAACGGTGATGGGCCGCAAGCGCTGGCTCCGCGATATCAATTCCGCCAACTTCACCGTAAGAGGGCTCGCGGAACGCAACGCCATCAACTCGCCCATCCAGGGCACGGCCGCCGATATGATCAAGCTGGCGATGGTGAACGTACACAACGCGTTCAAAAAGCACGGCTTCAAATCGAAGATGATCCTGCAGGTGCACGACGAACTCGTGTTCGACGTTACGCTCGACGAGGTGGAGCTCGTGAAGCCCGTCATCCTCGAAGCCATGCAGTCGGCCATGGTGCTGCCCAACGGCATCCCGGTGATCGCCGAGGTAGGACAGGGCAGCAACTGGCTGGAGGCCCACTAAGTAATCGCGGATCGATGATCTCAGATCTGTGATCTTTTTGGATCGCATAAAGATCTGAGATCTCAGATCCTACATCTGAGATCTTATGACGATATACTATTGCTACGACGCATACTGCGGCTGGTGCTACGGCTTTTCACCGGTGATCAGGCGCATTGCTGAAGAATACAAGGAGGGCCTGCAGTTCGAGGTGCTGTCGGGTGGGATGATCCGGCCCTCGACCCCGACGCCCTTCGGGCCGATGGCGACATACATACAGACCGCGTACACGCGTGTGGAGGAGCTGACCGGCGTCAAATTCGGCGAAGACTTTCTCTGGCACGTGTTCCATCCCGAAGAAACCGACTGGTTCCCGGATTCCACGATGGCCGCCATCGCGCTCTGCATCATCAAGGAGGCGGCACCCGGGCGGCAGGTGGAAGCCGCCGCCGACCTGCAGTACGCCCTCAACTTCGAAGGCCGCGACCTCACCGACCCCGAGGCCTACCGGCACCTGCTGCCGAAGTACGGGATCGACGAAAGCGAGTTCTACACGAAGCTTTCGTCCGACACCTACAGGGAGCAGGCACAGTACGAGTTCGCGCTCGTGCAGCAGCTGCAGGTGACGGGCTTCCCGGCGGTGCTGTTGCAGGCGGACGAGCTGAAGTTCTACCTGCTGGCGAGTGGCTTTACCGATTACGATACGCTGAAGGGCCGCATCGACGCCGTGCTGGCGGAAGCGGGCCGGTAAGAGGCTGTTTGAGTTATGGTGTTGTGCCTAATGAGACCGTGCGAGCACGGTATACGGGGCTGCCGCCCCGTGTCACGACGGCACAACGACGCCCTGAGCTTGCCGAAGGGCGGCACAACGACAGGATAGAAAAACCGTTGTTTTTTTCTTCGTTGCGCCGCCGTGCCGTTGCGCCGTTGTGCATAAAGGACGCTTGCGGCCGACGATTTCAATATCTGCGGAGGCTCTATTAACTTAAACAGCCTTTAAGGGTGACGCGCTTCCAGCGAGGCGTTGACGGCGGGCGGGGAAACTTGTAGAATCCCGGATTACTCCTATTTTCACCGCTACCATGAACTTCCTGCTTCGCTTTGTTCTCTCTGCCCTGGCTGGCTACGGGATGATCCTCTACCTGCTCAGCACCGACGTGCGCGACCGCGCGGCCGCCCTGCTTGCCGCCTGCTTCATCGCCATGGTCAACAGCTTCGTCAGGCCGCGCGCCATCGTGCGCCGGCAGCCCATCACGGTCTTTACCCTCAGCCTCATCATGATCGCCATCAACTACGGGCTCCTCTACCTCTGCGACCGCTATATCCCCGGCTTCGCCATCCGGACCTGGTGGCACGGGCTCGCCATCGCCGCGGTCATCACTGCCGTCAACTTTAGCATTGATCGCTTCGTGCAAACTAAGAAAGACTAAACCCGGGAAGTCGAGGGCCGCAAGCGGCCTGTTCACACGGCGGCGCGGCGGAGATTAGGTCAGGGGCATCATAATGTGCAGCATCATTCGCTTCCCAATGGTAAGCCGCCGCTATAAGTCCTATCGCCACGCCGTTGCGCCGCCGCGTGAACGTCCTGCCGCAGGCAGGACCTGAAGGAAGCCGCACCCTGTCGGGTAAAGTCCGCGCACCGCCGCAAATACCCATACATTTGGCCCCAAATTTCGCCCCATGGATTTTCAGCGCCGGGACCTCCGCAACGAGCAGTTGCTGCACCTCTACCGCCACCTGCTCTGGCCGCGTATGATCGAGGAGAAGATGCTCGTATTGCTGCGCCAGGGCCGCATCTCCAAGTGGTTCAGCGGCATCGGCCAGGAAGCCATTTCGGTGGGCGCCACCCAGGCCCTGCGCCCCGACGAGTGGATCATGCCCCTGCACCGCAACCTCGGCGTGTTCACTGGTCGCAACATGCCGCTGTCGCGCCTCTTCAAGCAATGGCAGGGCAGCGGCGACGGCTACAGCGCCGGCCGCGAGCGCTCCTTCCACTTCGGCGCGCGGGAGCACCACATCTGCGGCATGATCTCGCACCTGGGCCCGCAGCTCGCCATCGCCGACGGCGTGGCGCTGGCCCACAAGCTGCGGAAAGAAGATAAGGTGTCGCTGGCCTTTACCGGCGACGGCGGCACCTCCGAAGGCGACTTCCACGAGGCGCTCAACACCGCCGCCGTGTGGGACCTGCCGGTCATCTTCATCATCGAGAACAACGGCTATGGCCTCTCCACGCCGGTGCGCGAGCAGTACCGCTGCGCCCAGCTGGCCGACCGCGCCAAAGGCTACGGCATGGAGGCGGTAACCATCGACGGCAACAACATCCTCGAAGTGTACGATACGATCCGCGGCGTGCGCGACTACTGCATCCGCGAGCAGAAGCCCTTCCTGGTGGAGTGCATGACCTTCCGGATGCGCGGCCACGAGGAAGCGAGCGGCACCAAGTACGTGCCGCCCGCGCTCTTCGAGGAGTGGGCCGCAAAGGACCCCATCGCCAACTACGAGCAGTGGCTCAAAGCCGAGGGCATACTTACCGACAGCGCTATTGAAGAAATACGGGACGGCTACCGCCGCACTATCGAGAGCGAGCTCGCCATCGGCTTCGCCTCCGAGCCCATCATCGTGAGCACGGCGCGCGAGGTTAAGGACGTCTTCGCGCCGCGGGAGTTGGCTCCCCTCTCCCCTGGAGAGGGGTCGGGGGTGAGGTCGGGGGTGAGGCTGATCGATGCCATCAAGGAAGGGATGCAACAGAGCATGGAGTGGCACCCGAACCTCGTGCTCATGGGGCAGGACATCGCCGAGTACGGCGGCGCCTTCAAGATCACCGAAGGCTTCGTGGAGCAGTTCGGCAAGGAGCGCGTACGCAACACGCCGCTCTGCGAGAGCGCCATCGTGGGCGCCGCGCTCGGCCTTTCGCTGGAGGGCTTCAAGAGCATGATGGAGATGCAGTTCGCCGACTTCGTGACGGTGGGCTTCAACCAGATCGTGAACAACCTCGCCAAGATCCACTACCGCTGGGGACAAAATGCCGACGTGGTGATCCGCATGCCTACGGGCGGCGGCGTGGGCGCGGGGCCCTTCCACAGCCAGAGCAACGAGGCCTGGTTTACGCACGTGCCCGGGCTGAAAGTCGTATACCCGTCGTCTCCCGAAGATGCGAAGGGACTGCTCATCGCGGCCTTCAACGATCCCAACCCGGTGCTCTTCTTCGAGCACAAGGCGCTGTACCGGAGCATCAGCGGCCCCGTGCCCGAGGGCTACTACGAAACGCCCATCGGCAAAGCCCGCACCGTGCGCACCGGCGACGACCTCTCCATCATCACCTACGGCGCCGGCGTGCATTGGGCCGAGGAATACGCGGCCGCGCACCCCGAAATCTCCATCGAGATCCTGGACCTGCGCACCCTGCAACCGCTCGACTACGACGCGATCCGCGGCGCGGTCACCGCTACGGGCAAGGTGCTGGTGCTGCACGAAGACACGCTCACCGGCGGCCTCGGCGGCGAGATCGCGGCCTGGATCGCGGAGCACTGCTTCACGCTGCTCGACGCGCCCGTGCTGCGCTGCGCCTCGCTCGACACACCGGTACCCTTCAACATGGAGCTCGAAAAGAACTTCCTGGCAAAGGCAAGGCTGGGCGAAACGATCGGGAAATTGCTGGCGTATTAGAAGCGGCAGTGGTTCATCATACACTTGCTGTACAGACGCATCATGATGCGTCTTTTTTTATGAGCATCCGCCCATGTTGGACACGGAGAGAAGGAACGCAGATGACACGGATTGGATACGATGAACGCGGACGATCGCTCGCAGCGCATCGAATTCGCGCATGTGGAGCGCATCTGCGGTAAGATCGTTCGGTACGATAAAGTAAGCCGCACAGAAACGACTTCCGGCGCTTCGGCCGGCATCCCGACAAGCTTCGCCTCGTCGGGACCTTACCAATAAACAAATAGACCAATAGACTAATAAACACCCTCCTTAGCGAATACCTTAGCCCCTTCTTTTCTTAGCGGTTCAAAAACACTTCTTTTTCTTTTCCTGCCTTACTTCCGTGTTCCCTGTTCCTTATTCCCTGTCTCATTGTTCCTTTGTCCCCGATGCATCCCTTCGAAACCATTGCTTATCTGCAACACGGCAGCCCGCGTCAGCAAGAAGCGTTTCTCTGCCTGCATTCACTCGGCATCATGACCACCCTCGTTCCGTTCGACCCGCTGCTGTGCGGCACGGTCCCGATCGGCATCGACGGGCCGGAAAGCGATCTCGACATCATCTGTTGTTATGGCGAAGCGAAGGGCTTTATCGAAACGGTACGGGCACACTTCGGCAACTGCAGCGGGTTCCTTCTTTCCGAAACGGAGGTGGGCGACCGGCGCACCGTGCTCGCTTCCTTTACGTATGACGGCTTTCCCTTCGAGGTATTCGGGCAGGCGCGGCCGGTGCGCGAGCAGGAGGCCTGGCGGCACCTGGTCGTGGAAGCGCACCTGCTGCAGGTGCACGGCGAGCCGCTGCGTGCGGCGGTGCTGCAGCTACGCGCCAACGGCCTCAAGACGGAGCCTGCGTTTGCACAGGCACTGGGCCTTCCGGGCGATCCGTATGCGGCGCTGCTGGCGGTGTATGACACTATCGATCCGGTACACGATGCATCGTGATGCGTCGGGCAAAAAAAGACCCCACCATGGCGGGGTCGCTACATACGTATGCGGTACCGGGAGACGCCTGTGAATGCGTCTCTACTTCGTTATTCGATATTCCTTGTTCTGCTGTTCTACTCCTTTCCTTTCTCGCCCACGAACCACTGCTCCTTGTTGCGGAACAACACGTTGAAGGTGGTGAGTGTGCCGTAGATGCGGGTGATGTATTGCTGCAGGTTCACCTTGTCCTCATCGCTGAGGATCTTGTGCGCGTTGATCTGCTGCTCCATCACACGGAGGCGGTCGCGGAGCATCACGATCTTGTGAAAGAAATCCTCGATGGGCACCTCTTTGCCTTTCAGGGTTTTGTCGGCCGGCTGCAGGATCATCATCCCCTTCTGCCAGCGGTCGCCGAGGGGCACGGGCTCGGTGATGCCGCCCCAGAGCCGCAGGATCTTCAGCAGCGAGCGCTCGATGTCGGAGCTCGTTTCCACTTCGGCCGTTACGTTTTCCGGGATGATCTCGTCTAGGTTCGTGTCGGTCTTGTCGACCTCCTTGATGCCCTGGTGGATGAAGGAGATGAGGTAGGTGGCGTAGCGCACGCCCACGATGACGCCGGGCCCGTAGTGCGTGTGCTGCAGCCGGGTGCCGATGCCGAGGGTCAGTTGATCGGGTTCCATGCCGGAAAATTAATACTTTGAAGGGGGAAGGCAGATGAAGGAACAAAGTGTTTTTCACCGCTAAGAAAAGAAGGGGTTAAGGGTTTCGCTAAGAAACGGTCCGGCTGACGCCGGACTCTGGTAGTGTGTCATTTTGACTGCTATTGCATTTCAGCAACTTAGACCAAATAGTGTGTCATTTTGAAGTCAGCACTTGATAACTATGACTGCCTAAAAAGTTCGGAAATTTGGTCCACAACAGCCTTTATCTGCTGAAAGGTGTTAGGCTTCTGGATGAATCGCCCATTGAAGTTTAGCGGCCTCCTATTGCTGCCTGTGAACTCATTTGTGGAATATACTATCGCCGGCGTACTCTGGAAGGCCTGCCTTTTGCGTATTTCCAGCAAGGTTTCCATTCCGTCCATCATCGGCATGTTCTGGTCGAGAATAATTCCGCAGATTACTTCCCGGTCCACATGGTCCAGAAAAGAGATAAGCTCTTTTCCATTGGAAAACGTAAGCAATTCGAGGTCGGAATGGGCTTCGAACATACTTGCCATAATGTAACGATCATCTGCATCGTCATCGGCATACAGCACAAGTTTTGGCGGAGTCATTTTGGGTGCACAAGGTACATTTTTAGTTTCATTTGGATGAAACTATTTATAAACAAGAACTTTAATGTGTGCGCTCTGGCTACAGAAGTGTATGCTGTGGGAATGATGTATTTGAATCACTCGAAAAGGTCAATAACTTAGCCTGCTTCAAGGATGAAGTAGCCGCAAAAAAGGAGCGCAAGCAGCAACAAAACAAGTGCAAATACGTACAAAGGCTGATTAGGCGGTCTGCGGTATTTATCCTTAGGCATAGTATAAATATCGTGTATCTACGACACATTTCCTCGTAGAAACACTAATTTCATATTCCGAACTAACCGCTATGAGCAAAGTGGAGATTATAGAGAATTTGAGCGCCTTGGAAACTGCTTATGCCGAACTACTTATGGATAATGCCTCCGTCCGATTGCTAAAGGACTTATGGCGGGAGATAGTGAGTTTGCGAGCCTTGGCGGTTGCGTGAAATACACTTGTCACCTCTTTTCCTGCCCCTTGAGCATACTTTCAAAATGCTCGCGGTATTCCTTCATTTGTTTAAGCAGTCCTACGATCCGGGTATTCAGTTCTCGCAAATGAGTAGCTGAGCGCTTTTCGCGCACACCATCCGCGAACTGCCTGGAGAGGTCTGCCAGTTCTGCATTCATTTCATGCCACTCCTCCAATCGATCCATAAATAAGTAGGTTTCAGGCTTCTAAAGATAGAGAGATAATGATCTGGACGGATTACACGGTAACTTGATTCGAAGCAATAACAACTCCCGGCCACAAACTGCCGTCCTTTGCGGTGCATGTTATGAAGCGGCACCTTTATCTCATTCTGTAAACGAGTCAAACAGGCGCGGCAATATCCACAATTGAGATAAAACTCTTTCTTATGGAATGGAGCCCGCTTGGAGTGGATAATAAATGGCTGCAGGGAGGCAACTCTGTATAAATTTTGCTCAAAAAATTGCCATGGAGTCTACACTTTATTTCCCAAGCACGTTCAAAATGGCGGAGTTTATCGTGTGTCAAAGGGTACGAGGATGCGAGTCCGATTCGCGTTCTTGCACAGTAAATGGCGAGCTGAGTGAACAGGATATCGAAGTGGCAAGGGTGGATTACGATGCAAGAATAATCGTATCTATTTCAGAGGAAGAAAATTCAGCGGAATCGTAGCTACTTGCGGAGGGCCTGGAAAGGAACAAGCGAGCACTGCAAATATGTTCTGGAGTGGAAAGGACTGTGCGCTCGATTGAAGCATGAGTTATCATCTTGGAATTGGTCTTTTGAAATCCAAGTTTGCACTCGATAAAAGCGGCGAAGAGAATCACCATTTTGATCTTAGGAGTATTTAACGGAGCGACCAATTAGGCAGTGGTCGTTCAATTCTATCGCTAAGGCTTTAGCATACAAGCTAATTGCTATGGCACTTTTGGCTTAGAGACTTCCGAATGCCGGTTTTGGAGCTAACTTTCCTGCACAATTGGTTCAAAACAATTGGTTAAGGTTAAGCCCTGACCCGTCGAGGCCGGGGCTCTTTCTTAAAAACAAGATTGTAGTAATCCGGCTAAATTGATTGATAAGTCCAAACCGCTGCGTACCACCCTGGGCCAATAAGCTGCAATGCTAACTCGTTCCGTTAAACAAGTGCCCCCCAAATAAGCCTTTAGAAAGCCTTCATATCGGGTTTACGTTGGAAGCTTCAATAGCTCAGGCCCATTCAAGTTTTGCGCTCAACAAGTCAGCATAGTACATCACGTGAATAACGGGCTCGGTTTGCAAAGATTCCGCTTTGCCGTATACGATTGCCGCATCGCCACTGATTGAGGCGCTTTTATCAAGGAAGAAATAATCTCCACTGATTTTTTGACCCGGACAGAGGTATGTACAAATTAGGTCAGGCTTTTTTTGCTCTATTGCGTTGTGTAACGACTTCGCGGGAACATTAGTCCCGAGATAATACGTCTTCATGCCCCTCTGCTTGAAGCGGTAGCTGGTGTAGAGCAACATCAAGTCATAATGCTCGCCTTTCTGCAAAAAGAGAAGAGCAGATTGCGCGTTGACCGATGGTGCCGGGACACTTTCAATACCCAAAATGAGCTTTCGCCTTAAAGCGGTCACGGCAAAGTGAACGTCGGCCTCGCTGCTTGCGTAGGAAAAAAGTTCTGTTCTTCCTATAAAGGGAAGCACAATCGAGCCAAGCGTTATATGTATTCCGAATTTGAGTACACAGTCATCCAACGTATGCTCAATTGATTCGATATCACACTTTGCCATTTGAATGACCAGCCGACTTACAATTAACTCTTGAAGTGTCTCGGGATCGTTCGTCCGCTCAAGCCGCTCCACCATTTCGAACTGATTCATTCCCACAACCTTGGAAATCTTGAAGCCTCTTTTCACCAATAAAGCGACGTGGGACAAATGTTCGAGTTGTTCAATGCTATAGAGACGGCGGTTGTGCGAAGTTCTCAATGGCTCTACCACTCGATATCGAGCTTCCCACATTCTAATATTCCCAGCACTTACGCCGGAAAGCTTTGATAATTGAGAAATCGACATGGTGGGCATAAGGGGCAAATTACTATTACTCTGAGCATTGAAATAACACAGCAATAGAATAACCGCTCCTGTGGAATCAAATGACATAAAAGACAACCAAATTATTAGACACAACTCTACCAAGACGGAAATTGGATTGTCTGTTTGAACGTCTATAACACAATCTAATGCTGAGATGGGCGCGGTTATTTGACGATTGAATGCTTCTCAAGGGCATGCTTTCTTTTCCACCCTTGAAGAATAATACGCTCACTAAAACCTGAAATAATGAAACAAATGTCGATGTTCACTGGGCAATGCATACTTGGCGCAATTGCGCTTGTAGTTGGCCTATGTGCCTGTAGTGGTACACGAAGCGGTTCCACACTGAACAGTACTTCAACTAATCAGGCTCGGCTCAGCCCGGCAGGCGCAAAGCCATCCTGGGCGCCCGATATCACCAACAACATGCAGGTAGTAGTGGAAAAGCTCCAGAGCTATGGCGCTCCGCCGATAGAGACCCTCACTCCGCAGGAGGCACGGAAACAGCCAACCCCTACTAAGGCAGTCATGGATGTAATGAAGGCAAACGATATCGCGATGCCCGCGCCGATGGTGGATAAATCCGACCGCACTATTAGCGTCAACGGTGCGAATTTGCCTATTAGAGTATATACGCCCAAGAACGGCAATACAGCCAACCCTATGATCGTGTACTACCATGGCGGTGGCTGGGTAATTGCCAACCTGGACACTTATGATCCATCAGCACAGGCACTGGCAGAAAAGACGGGGTCGGTCGTGGTTTCGGTGCACTACCGCCAAGGCCCGGAGCATAAATTTCCGACAGCCCACAACGACGCATTTGCAGCCTATCAGTGGGTACATGACAACGCAGCATCCCTGAAAGGCAATCCGGATCGGATCGCGGTCGCTGGGGAAAGCGCTGGGGGAAACCTTGCCTGCAATGTCAGCATCATGGCCCGCGATAAGGGAATCAAGATGCCGGTAGCTCAATTGCTGGTATACCCGGTGGCAAACAACGACATGAACAACGAGTCTTATACTCGCTATGCCAATGCAAAGCCCCTCAACAAGCCAATGATGGAATGGTTCGCCAAACACTATTTGAACGGTATGCAGGAGGCGGCCGACCCGCGTATTTCGCTGGTAAAGGCTAATCTTCAGGGCCTTCCGCCTACCATAGTGATCACGGCGCAGATCGACCCGCTGCACGATGAAGGGAAGATGTTGATGCAGCGCCTTAAGGACGCTGGCGTTACCACCGATTATGAAGACTTCAAAGGTGTTACCCATGAATTCTTTGGGATGGCTGCCGTGTTGCCGCAGGCGGCTGAGGCACAACGCGAGGCCACAGAGTTCCTTATGAAGCGCTTGAAATAGTTGCGGTTGTTCATTAAAAGACCGCAAATACTGTTCTATAAATCTTACCCGCTGGCTCGACCAGTGGACTGTGGTTAAGAAGCAGGCCCCCGTTTCAACGGGGGCCTTTTCATACAAGTGATCCGTTTGAAGTCTACCCTTGGCAATCAATTGGGATTTCTGCCTAAGTAGCCGGTAACTAATCGAAGGACAAGCAGTTCGATGGACTTGTTACGATGCCCTCCGTGGCTGGATCCAAATTGCAAAGTCGCCGTAGTCGATATCGAGCGTGGGAATCAAAGTTGGATTCCTGTAGTACATGTTCTATCTTTCCTAACCTTTATGCCGCCCGCGAAGCTTGTACTATACGCTGACGATGACGAGGACGACCGCCTTTGTTTTCAGGAGGCCTGGAATTCATATGCTGACTACGAGCTCAAGATTTTTGAGTCCGCCATTGGGCTTTTGGAGTTTATGCAACAAAATCCATCGCTTGACCTCTGTGTTGTAGTGCTGGACCAGAATATGCCTCAACTCAGTGGTATCGAGGCGCTTGAACGTGTACGTACAATGAACCCCTATGAAGAAACTCCGGTAGTCCTTTATTCTACCAACATTTATGGCGGTCAGCTTTCACGTGCGGCATCTGTCTATGGAGCTCACTTAGTCCAGAAATCGAATACGTTGGCGGAGATTCGTACCGATGTAGAAAGAATCATAGGGCTCTGTGATCCTCCTTTATGACATCGGGTAACCTTCCAATCAAAAATTAGCCGTTACGATGAGTGTTCAGCATCACCCGATAAACTATCATAGTTGGGCCCTTCAGCGGAAGGCCACAGGCATGGCTGATATCAAGCAGCATTTTTGGGACGACATGGTACACCGCTGGGCTGGTTTGTACGCAGAGGCTTTCCCAAAACACGGCGATATCAGCACACAGAACTTTTGGGGCTATGCCTTTGTCATCGATCATGTGTGGGACCCGCCACCCGGCGAGGATGCCGACCCCGAGCTTCCGGAGACAAGAGTACTCGGCGCATTCGGTATTTCCGGGTATCCGGTAAACCCGAAAAACCGGAATATAATGAGACGATATTTAGGAAAGTCCAGCCGGGTTTATGCTGAATACGGACCCAGCTATGACAAAGGACATTTTATCGCCCATGCGACCGGTGGGCCCATTGACGCTAACTTGTTTCCCCAAAAACGGGAGATCAACCGCGGATGGTCAAAGGAAGGGAAGCGGTATCGGGAAATGGAGCGGTTTGTTGCCGCACATCCGGGAATCTTCGTTTTTTCAAGGCCTATCTATTCCGACTTGGGCTCCTGTCCGTTTGAAGTGGAGTTCGGATACTGCGACTCTAAAATGAATTGGCGAGTCGAAGTATTTCCCAATCGATAGTTTCAATCCTTTGCCCGGAGCACTGATAAATTAGGAACGGAACCTAACTTCCTAAACTGCGGTAGCTACCAACTTGATGCGGAAACTGTTTCATTTGAGATAAACAATCTTATAAATCAATAACTTACGCGGAAAGGAATTGGGGTAATTTGGTATATAAGTCCCCCATTCAAATCCATCTACCCTCTAAGAACCGTTGCAAGCGATCATCAGTTATCGGAAGTTCAAAAATAGGTTTAATAAACCCTGTCAGTTTGGTTGCAAGAGTATTGAATTGTAGGTACTCTTTCTCACCTAAGTCCTCAGGATTTTTCCAGTCATATCGGTAGTCAACATAAAATCCTCTATTCTTATAGTCATTCGCTTCGTTTAAAACACTAAGTAGTTGACTTATTTCACTGTCGTCAAGTCCGCCAAGCATTAGGCCTTTGCCTAAAAAATGAGCTGTAGTTTGAAATTTGTTGTTGCAACCAGAATCTATCGATTCAAATGGATTCTGGTGATGTGATTCTATTCTTAGTTCAGATAGCGAAGTAAGCAGTTCCTTGATATTTAAATGCTTGAAATCATGGCGTGAGAAAATCTTCTCTTTCTCGTCTGTACTGAGAAAGTATCTATTTGCATGTGAGCACAAGAGCAATATTGACTTAATCATCTCCTCCGTGCCCAGCACTAAATGAGAAATAGCAAATCCGTAATCTCCTTCATTCGCAGAAAGATCACTGTACTTAAAATGCTTCCGAGCGTTTTCATAAGCAAAGCACGATCCTGACATAAAATCACAATCAAGCCAATACCAATCTTTCTTAAGAGCTTCCGCCGCTTTTTTTGATAAACCTTCCATCTTACGTTTCCTCCAACATTTGTCTTATACCACGCACCAGTGATTCCTGCTGATCTAATTTGTTCTTTATACTCGCCAAGATTTCATCTTTGTCACTTGCTATATGCTGTTTCAACCGGACCTCAAGCTTCATAAAGTTATTGGCGCAGTCGGTTCCTAAAATACCTACTTGCTCGCGTAAGTCTCTTAGCTCAGACAATATCTGATTAAGCTTTTTTTCTATTCCCTCCATTCTGAAACATATTTGAATAAAGCTACTGAAATAGTTCATTTACGAACGCGAACGAAGGTGGGTTCCCAACAGTTAATAGCATCCTCAAGCTCTCATTGTCTGCAAAATTTTCGCTTAGGAAACATCACGCCCGGCCGCTCGATGGCCAATAACCCTACAAATAACCACTCTAAATTGTTAATTTATAATCTTTTGCGTATATTTTTACGCGCGAATTGCACCATTTTTCTTTAAGACCACCATAACTAAATGCGTTGAATATGCCGAAGTCAAAGAAAGAAACGGCGAAAACATCTATCCCGAAAAAGGATGTTCTTTCGTTGCTATCTGCCTTAAATTTTATGCCGATTGATGGAAAGATCGACATATACCAGAAAGAATATGACGGTTATATCATTCTTTTGGATTTGGCCAAAGGCGCAATTGTTTATCAGGACCCAGCCGCCGACAAATATATTCTCGTTCACGACAAGTCAACTTCAAATTTAAGTAAACCTGAGAATTTGGTCGTCCTGGAATGTGTTGATAGACTCCTCAGAAAAGGATACAAGCCGCATAGTTTAGAACTTGAACGGAAATGGAAAGTAGGAACTACCAAAGGGCGCCTCGACATTTTAGTGAAGGATAAGCATGGTAAGCCCTTTCTAATGATTGAATGCAAGACATGGGGAAAAGAATACAATCATGAAAAGGGAAATATGTTCTCCGATGGAGGACAACTTATATCTTATTATGCACAGGCAAGAGCAGCAAAATATCTTTGTTTATATACATCGACTGTAAGTAACGGGCAAGCAAAATACTCAAATGAGATAATCAACATTACCTCTGACTATGCCAGTTGCTCGGATAGCAGCGAGATATTTGAGAAATGGGATAAGACATTTAAAACGAAGGGAATTTTTGATGAAGGAGCGACTCCCTACAGAATTGAGTTCAAAGGCCTGTTCGACAAAGATTTACAAGATCTGGAAGGTAACAGTTCCAGTCTAATCTTCAACCAGTTTGCAGAAATCCTTAGACGTAACGTTGTCTCTGATAAATCAAACGCTTTCAACAAAATTTTCAATTTATTTATTTGTAAGATCGTTGATGAAGACGCTAAGTCAGGAACTGATGATCAACTCGATTTTCAGTGGAAAGGAAGCGATACATACGAGACGTTTTTCGATCGCTTGAACTCCCTTTATAAGAAGGGGGCGAAAGAATATATAAACATTGATGTAGAGGATTTGAATACTGCCGAGCTGGACAATTTGCTCACTACAACTTCAAATACTGATAGAATAAGGAAAGCGTTTACGAAGCTTCGCCTGTACAAGAATAATGAATTTGCATTCAAGGAAGTTTATAACGAAGAGACTTTCATAGAAAATGCGTACATAGTTAAACAGGTTGTTGAACTGTTGCAGCCGTATCGGCTAAAGTACAACCAGAAGCAACAATTTCTGGGTGACTTCTTTGAACTATTGCTGAATACTGGCTTTAAGCAGGAAGTAGGACAATATTTCACACCTTTACCACTGGCCCGGTTCATCTGCAAATCGCTTCCCATTCAGCATGTGATCGAAGCTAAGAACAATAGGAAGGAAAAATTTTTTCTGCCGTATGTGATCGACTACGCTTCCGGCAGCGGTCACTTCTTAACGGAGGTGATGGACGAAATAAATCACTTTGTTACTGAAATCGAAGCCAATCCAAACTTTATTAAAGGAGGAAAAGCAGCAAAAGATGAATTTTTGAGCTATTGTCACTATTATAAGTGGGCGCGGGAATACGTTTATGGAATCGAAAAGGATTACCGATTAGCTAAGACAACTAAAATCAATACGTTTCTTAACGGTGATGGAGAGGCAAACATCATAATGGGTGATGGCCTCGACAACTTCAGGAAAAGCCGTACGTATGTGAAAAAGCTAAAGGAAATCAAGGATAACGAGGGGCTATTCGATATTGTTACAGCCAATCCGCCGTACTCAATCAAGGAGTTTAAAAACACACTAAACTTCGGGAAAGAGTCTTTTTCGCTTTTCAAATATGTAACAGAAAAGAGCGGTAGTATAGAATGTCTATTTGTTGAGCGCACAAAACAATTGCTGAATGAGAATGGTGTAGCTGGAATCATCCTTCCAGTAAGCTTCTTAACTAACTCTTCGGACGAAATAAATAATCAAGCAAGAAGTATACTATTCAATTTCTTCAAAATAAAAGCGTGTGTCTATTTGGGTGAAAAAACATTTATGGCGACGAATGTATATCCTGTTGTACTCTTCATCCAAAAACGAAAGGAAAACGAACTGCAAAAAATCAACCAGATAATAGATAAATTCTTTATTGATTTTGCAGACTTGACGTGCAATGGAATTGAAAATGCTTTTTCAAAGTATGTACGATACGTATATAAGAACTTTTCTCTCGCAGACTATAGTGCATTTTTAAGCAGCGGCGAAATAAACGCTGAATTATTGGAGAATGAGATTTACGTTGAGTATAAAGAAGAACAGTTGTCGCTTGAAGAAATTAGGGCCTTGGAAAAGCGAAAGATTTTTCATTTCGTAATCTCTTATGGTCAGAAAGTTGTGGTAGTTGACTCTGGATCTGGAAACAAGGAACTTGATTTTCTGGGCTATGAGTTTAGCACGCGACGGGGGAATGAGGGCATTAAAATGAAGAAGGACTCCAACGGAAAGTTCAAAACTAAGCTCTTTAGCGATAACGACCTTATGGACGAAACGCGAGTAAATTCATATATCATTCGCAGTTTCACCAACTCTTTACCGAGCAGCGTAAATGCGGAAATAAAAGACTATGTCGAGATTGTTGACCTATCTGAACTTTTTGACTTTAATAACTATACGTTTGAAAATACGGTAAGATATGGTTTGCAGCACACTCGTTTTGTGAATACAAAGACGGTTAAACTTAAGACCCTTTTTGAACCAGTAAGTGGGGTGACATATTCAAAGGCAGACCAAGAACGTATATCAACTTCTAAGAGAGTTCTTACTTCTACTCATATTGACCTTGAGAAAGGAGGCTATACATTAGAGAAGCCAATCTATTTAAGAACAGATTTTGATCTTCCTGAAACAAGCAAGCTCCAAGCTAACGACCTATTTGTAAGCACATCAAATAGCTTAAAACATTTAGGCAAGGTTGCAATGATAGACGAAAATTTGGACTATTACGCCGGTGGGTTCTGCACTATTTTGAGACCTAAGGCAAATCAATTTATGACTCCCCATGACCTATCAATTTATGTAAGAGATATTCTTCAAAGGTCAAAAGAGTTTAGAGCGTTTATTAGCTTGTACAAAAACTCAAGAATTTCAAATATCGGCACGGATCTTTTGAACTTTAGAGTTCCTTTGCCTCTAAGCGCCACGATAAAAAAAGAGGCTGTGGAAAAGGCAAAAAAGCCGGTGCTGAAATCTAAGGCGAAAACAAAGGGAAAAGTAGCAAGCCTGCCGGAATAATCATCTTGTGAGATCATCCGCATAGAAAAGGGCCTGAATAACAGGCCCTTTTCTATGCGGATGACTTCTAAGTGTTGAACTCATACTAAACTGAATCCAAGTCGATAAAATCAAAGTTTACTACGAAACTCTTTTTTCCCTAATTTAAGATTGCAAACTGAAAAGTCTATGCCAACATCGCGTAAGTATATATCCGTTCCTAAAGTGATTAAGCCGATTCATTACAATAGACGTAGGACTCCACGCCTCGTCATTGGAAAAGGTTATTTCATATGCTTTGGAAATAACAAGGTCCTCCCTTGTACATTAAAAGAAATTGTGGATAAGGAATTCATTATTGTAAATGCACCAAGCGAATTTGGTGATTGGACTAACTTCAGAATATATGCTGATGAAATCGGAGAAACACCCGAAGAGGCTGTGGTAAATACAGTTACAATGTAAATTAGCTGATTAGCTATTGGCAATCGTGAACCTTAGCATACAGAACACGCGAATAATAAAGGGCCCAACAAGGGCCCTTTATTCAAGGGTGATAATGCGTGCTATTGCCATTGAACTACCAGTTCCACTCTAAGTTGACCGTTGGCACTTTGAAGGAGGAGCGTGGTAGGATAACCATTTGTAGTAGCAGAAGTAAAATTGAAGTTAGAGAAAGCCCCAATTACGTCATTTGATAGTGGTGAATCGTTGTCGTAGATTTCTAAACTGTAAGGGGTTGCGAAGTTCGTTACTTGGTAGGGAGTGCTTAACGTCCAGGCTATCGGCAAACTTGCTGCCGTCGCATCGTTAAGAGGGCTGCCACTGAAGAGTACACTGCCTGCACTGCTTTTAAACTGGAAAAATACATCGGGGCCTGAGCCTGGGTCCCACGAACCACCTGAGGTGGTTGTAAATGGCATAGCCGCCAATCTTACTTTGGTGATCTTCAATGAGGTTGGGGTACCGATGTTTACTGTTTTGGATACCGTGTTAGACCCGCCAGGACCAGTAGCTGTTAGCCGTACCGTATATACCCCGCCCTGTGTATAATTATGCGAAGGACTGCTCGATGACGAGGACGGGGTGTTATCGCCAAAGTCCCACTGGTAAGAAGTGGCTCCACTGGAGGAGTTGGTAAAAGACACCGTAGCCGGTGCAAGTCCCGCCCCTGAGAAAGTGAAGTTTGCGACTACAGGGGTATTGTCGGTTCCGCCTTTTTTAGAGCAGGAAAGTGCGGATGCTGCCAGAGCGGCGCAGCCCAGGAAGAGAGCTGTAAAGCGTTTTTGAAAGAGCATTGTGGTTGTTTGAGAGGCTCCCTCTATCTCCTGAAGGGAAATGGTTGTAAAAAACGGCGTGGAGACTAACACCTACCGCCTCTCGCGCCAACCACGGCGCATTGCAAATAAGCGCAGCTCCACGCCTTTCGGGTGGCTGCTACTGCTTTTTGCAATGAATCTGCTTTACGTGTGGTTGTTCGAGAGGCAGAAGAAGTTACGCAGTCAATAAGATATGTCCCAGCGAAAGTAACCGTTTCCTTCAAATGAAACAATGTAGGAAATACGATATTTCCAGGCATTGACGAACCAATTTAAGCGATCTCACCCCTTTTTAATAAGTTTCGTTCATGTCGGGCAATTGCGATAAGAAATGATACCTTGCCTTTCAAAGCTAACACCTATGACAATTAAAAACACAAACCTCTTGTGGGCCGGAGGCATGGCCCTTGCAGCTGCCGCAGCCTGGTACTTCATCAGAGACAAAAAACATCCTCCCGAACCATCGGGCACCACACCGGGCTCAGCGCCAGTAGCTACAATTCCCGCAACACTAAGCCCTGGAGGAGCAAAAGAAGCATCTACACCTCCAGCTTCGACTGGGCTATCTGCCGGCGATGCCGAGCGTAAGGAGAGACTTGAAAACGCTGCACTAACGATCCTAAGCCATTGGGAGAGGCAGAACCGGGAAGATGTGTTAGTGCAATTCAAAGCCTTGGTTGCCGGCGGGCACATGCCGCTGCAAGACGTGCAGGTGCTGCATGACCACTTGCAAAATCTGCTCATCGTGCAGAGTAATAGTGGCGTTGGAGAAGTAACACTACTGTCAGCACAGCAGGATTCAACTACCAAGGCAGTAAATGAGATGCTACTCAAATACAAACTCAGGAAGCTTTCGTTGAATGACTTGAAGAACAATCCGCATCTAACAACAGGACCCGTCATTGCACTTGCCACGGCAGTTCCCAGTTCCGGGGTGCCAACAGTAAATGAGATACGTCGTCGCGCAGAGTTTGCAGCTAATATTAGGAATTAAAAAAGGGACTATGATTATCCAAGCGAATAGGCGGGGTGGCACCCCGCCTATTCGCATTTCCTATTCCATTAACTTTATTTAATAGCAGAGAGGCTCGATCAAAGTAAGAAGTTGATACAAATCGACAGCTGGCTGTAAGGCTTCATCTGCCGGTCTTGTCGATCTACCCGTTTCAGCCCCGTCTAAAGCCGGTAATGAGAGATTCAAAATGAAGGATATATGCGAAAACATTTGGTGAACCTGCTGTTTATAGAATACAAGCACCTGCGCTTGGTAGAAACAATCAACGAAGTTGGATTTGTTAACTTAGAATGGGTACACGGGAGTTATGACAATTTTGAAATTGTTCTGGACATTATAGGATTTCCGAGAGACAGCGCACATTTGCGGAAGGGCGAAGAGTAGAAAAAAGGTGACTTTTGCAGGGGTTATTTGTCAGAAGAGTGGTTCAACGTTCTCAAAGCTGTACCGGACGCTGATATAATTTTCGATCTGCATGGATTACGTGTCCAGAGCGTAGTTTGCTCGAATTCGGTCCAAAAGCGCATCGGGGAATATGTGGAGTGCGTGTTTTCTGAACATACTGAATGGCAGAAAGGATGGGCCAACCAAGTTCTTAAATCAACAAGCGCAGAAAATATATGATAGTAAAGTTATTAGAAACGGAAATCGAGCTTTCCCCACAAATGAAATGGCACCGGGCAGACCAAGATTTCAAGGCATGGAGCCATAAAGATTTGATGAAGTATGAAGCTGTATATTTTGCAAATGAAGAGAATCAGCAGGGACGCTCAGTTTATTGGGTGAATGAAAGCGAACTCGGAATGACGGATGATCCGAAACAAACTGCTCTGTTTCTAAAGAACAATGCAAACATTGTAGCAAGAGCATTGCAGGAGATCTATCCTCAAGAGGAAATTTTGAAGACCCCCCTCAAGCTACTGCGCTTTGTGTTCCAAAACACGAAGTTGTGAGCGCCTCATTTCGCTTCGCGCTTTTTCTGAGTTTGGTTCGCGAGATAATGGTGTCAAATAAAAAGAGCCGTAATTACGGCTCTTTTTATTTGGGAAAGGCAAGGCGGACCAAATCATCTAAACTCATGATCCTACGAGCCAACTTTGCTTTGATTGCGGGAGTTACCTTCAACGTCTGATGAAACCGCACGAAGTTGTAATAGACAAAGTATAGTGAGATAGCATGCTTGTGGTTTTCGAGCTTCTTTGAAAAGGCATTAGTGAGGCGTGTAAACCGGCGCATGGACATACGCATGGTCAGGTTCTGACGCTCTATGTAACTCGTGGAAATAAAGTCAGCATCGGGCCTGCCCGAAATAATTGTCTTTATAGCTCCCGCATATTTCTGCGGGCTGTACCGTCGTTCAGGGTTAGGCGCGTCAGTATTCATATCCTGATTTTTCTTCTGAGTGTATGCACCATATTGCTTAACGAGCTGAGCATAGTCAATTTCTCCGTCAAAGGCGAAGTCCACAGCTTCGATATACATCTTCAACCCGTCTGTAGTGAGTTGCACGCGGCTCTTAAGCCGAGCTGCCAACCCTTGCATGAACGCATAGGCTGAACCAACCTCCCTTGTTCCTACATGCCAGTCAATAACCATCTTGGTTTGTGCATCGATTCCCACCCAGGTCCAAACACTTCCTGCTCCACCGACTTGCTGCATGTACTCGGGCACATTCTTCTCTTTCGAGTAGACAAAAGACCAGATTTCATCGCACTCAACTCGCTTTGCATCCACATGAACCACATGCGTATCGTGAAACTCCTTGCAAGCAGTGCCAACGGCGATCAAGGTTTTACTGATTGTGTTCATGGAACAGCCAGTGATCCGCGAAATAGAGCGCAAACTTGCGCCTTCCACGAGTAACTGGACGATCTGGACACGTTTGGTGAAGGGAAGGTGGTTCATAGTTCGAATGTAGACTTTAGCAATTACGGTCAAGCATAAGGATGAGCTAAAACCCGCTCTGTGCCTGGATTTTCTTTCTAACTAATTCATTAAAAAAGCCTTTTGAATTTGTTCTGACAAGTTCATAGTTTTGAAAAAAGCAGAGAGGTCCGGACCGGAATTGCACCGGCATCTCCAGCTTCAAGGGCTGGAATCTTAACTGTTAGACGAGCCGTACTCCTCTCCACTTTTGTTTCAGGTGGTCAACTACTTTCCCTGCGATGTTCGGTAGTGATTTCCTGGTTATAGAAAAAGAGGATCCGGTTCGGATTTGTACCGAATCTCCAGCTTCAAGGGCCAGCATCTTGTTCTTTAGACGAGCCGTACTCCCTCTCTTTTCAGAATGGTTAGCCCACTTGCTTTCAATCTGTTTGAGTTATAGCAAGTGGGCTCTCTGTTTCCCGTATGATTAAAGAGCTGCACCGGTCGGGCAGCTTTTCATTTTTTGCCCGTTGGTAGACCAAAAGTAGCCGAGGTTTTAGGGGGGCGTGGCGGCGCAACTATTATCGTCCCTATTATCGTCCTATTCTCGTTTTAGGTGTTGATCATTTATTTTCCAGTGCGATCAATGAACGAACTACAGCCAACTGTTTCGAGAAATCAGCGCTTCTTCTATTGTAAATTTCGTAAATACGTTTAGCCATAAATTCTTCGCTGAAGCTTCCCGGTCTATTGTCGTAAAAAAGGGCTGCTGCCACCTTCCAGATTCCCCTTCGATGGTTCACTTTCATAAGACGTTTGTCACTATGCGGGTCTGTTAATTCGCGGATGAGAATTAGGAGCTCATCCACACGGTTCGGATTCCAAGCGCATGGGCGCCGCGTACTGATGGCCCTGTCAAAAGTATAGGGGCCACGGGTCCAGTCCCGCTCATAGATTTTTTTCGAGAGCCTGCGAAGCTGACTTACCGTCCCATTCCAGATGAAGAACCGGCTTGTTGACGGAGGATAGGTCGAAAGGCTGTTGGCAGGAAGTCCCTCCATTCGATCCTTCGTTTTTGTAATCCAATCCATTATACGCTCCATCCGACGCCTCGTTTCGACAATACTCGCTTCCCGGATTGAGTTGAAATGGAGATATTCAACCTGCCCGACAAAAGACTCCTTGTCAGGATAGTTTTTAAACAGGTGGTCCAATATTTGGCCAACAGTCGTGTAGTCTGCAAGAGCGAGGTGTAGCTGAAATAATAGCCAAAATGGCGGGGAAGTAGCAGCGACAAGAGTAGCGGGGGAAGGAAAGGGCGGCAATTGCTGATCTGGGAGGTAGGAGCAAATGATGGTTTGAAAATGCGTCTTCCGCTGAAGTAAAAGCTTTTCTTCCTGCGGACGCTGGCGCACCGCGCCTTCGATCACGTCTGCTACTTTGCGGTAAAGGCCATGCAACTCAATGTCGTAATGATGATAGCGAAATGTTTCCTCGCTTTGCAGTTCATCCATTCTATGCTGTTACTTTCAAAAGAAACGATCGGTTTCATTTGAAAGTAACTGAAATCTGAACACTGCGCTACTTACGAATCTAAAATGATGAAGAAACCCAAGCTGCCGAATTATGCGCCATAGGTCCATTCCCTATTTTGAGTCTCAAACAAGTCAAGAGTAGTTTTAATTCTCGCTTTAAAATCGAATAGGGCTACAAGCGATTCCAACGGGCTTTCGCAGCATTACGGGCAATCTCGGATCGCCGCTCCGGAGAAAGCGCCTTCGCCCTGGCCGGGCCGCCTTTTTGTCCTCCACGGCGTCCCATCGCAGCGGCCGCGGCAGTTAATGTATCTACCGGCGCTTTCTGCAATAAGGGGTCTTGGACTTGTCCGGTCGCAATGTCTCCTATCAACTTCGCCAGTTGGTTCACATCAGAGGGGCGTTTGAAATTTGCCATACTCCAAATTTACAAAAGCACTTTGTAATGAAACTGGCAAAAAGCCCAAAATGACACACTCTTCTATCTTACTCGTTGAGACTCAATTAGGATGAAAATGATACACTACCCCGGACTCTTTTAATTTCAGATTTCAGATTGGTGATTTTAGATTGCCTTCTAGTGGCGCTGGCTTCACTGCATGGCTTGTTTCCATAAGCAGCGAAAGGGGTGACGTGTATACTCCTAAGCCGGCACGCTTCCACTTATCAATAGACCAATAGACATTACTCCTATACTCCTTAGCGAATACCTTAGCCCCTTTTTTTCTTAGCGGTAAGAATCGCTTCTTATCCTTCCCATCCTTGTTGCCACCAGCCCTATCGCTCATTTGCCTTCAGCAAGCGGAGAAAGTTGCCGCCGAGGATCTTTCGGATCTCCGCCGACTTGTACCCGCGTTGCAGCAGGCCTTCGGTGATCTTCGGGAAGGTGCTGACATCGTCGAGGCCGAGCGGCGGGATGATGGAGCCGTCGTAGTCGGAGCCGAGGCCCACATGGTTGATGCCCACCAGCTTCACGATATGGTCGACGTGATCGAGCAGGAGCGAAAGCGGCGGGCGCGCGGCATCTACTTCGGCCTTGTATTTCGCAACAAGGAAATCCTGGATGTCGTAGTCGGCCCACTTCAGCGCCACGAGCGAGTCGATCTCTCCTTTATGCACGGCCGACAGTACGTTAATCTTGCGGTCGAAGCTGCTGTCGACGAAGCTCGCGTTGAAGTTGAGGTGGATGACGCCGCCATTCTTCCCGATCGCTTTGATCTGCTCGTCTTTGAGGTTGCGGCGGTGCGGCGCGAGGGCCCAGGCATTGCTGTGCGACACGAGCACCGGCCGGCGCGTAGCGGCCATCACGTCCCAGAAGGTCTTTTCGCCGGTATGACTGAGGTCGATCAGCATGCCCAGCGTGTTCATGCGCTGCACCACCTGCCGGCCGAAGTCGTTGAGGCCCGGCGCCGCGTTGGGCACGGTGCCCGACGCCTCGTCCCTGGCCGAGGTAGCCCAGTCGGTGGAGTTGTTCCAGGTAAGGGTCATATAGCGCACGCCGCGGCGGTAGAGGGCATCGAGCTTCGAGAGGTCGCCCTCGATCATGTGTCCGCCCTCCACGCCGAGCAGGCAGGCCATGCGGTTAGAAGCGGCGGCGCGCCGGATGTCGCGGGCAGTGGTGGCCTTCATGAGCGTTTCGGGGTGGCGGCGCAGGATCGATTCAAACGAGTCGATCTCGATATTGGCGTATTTGAAGGCTGTGTCCTTCCCGAAGCGCTCGTCGCAGAACACCACGAACACCTGCGCGTCCACGCCGCCCTGGCGAAAGCGGGCAAGGTCGCTCGCCGCCGCGCCGCGCAGGTCGGTGCCGATGTCGCGGCCCCGCATCGTAACGGTACTGAGCAGGTCGTTGTGCGTATCGATCACGATGGCGCTTTCGTGGAAGGAGGTCTGCGCGAGAGCGGACTGCACGGCACACAGGGTCGCCAGCAGGATCAGGGAACGAAACATGGAAGTCAATTGAGTGTTGAAAGTAGGCATTCCGGTGCTACGCAGCACGCGCCGGTTTCACGCAAAGGCGCAAAGTGCGCGGAGCCCGCAAAAGCAGGTCCTGCCTGCGGCAGGAGGGTATCACACGGCGGCACAGAGACACGGCGATACTTTTAAAACCCGGCGCGGGCGCCTGGCCGGCATGGAGGTGCAGCGGGGGTTCACGCGGCGGCGCGGCGATACGGCGACGCAGCGATCGGTTGCTACTACATGCAGGCTTGTCCGTGTCGCCTTTTTCTACGGGACGCCTTTTTATGCCGACGATGCCTGAAGAGCATCAACCAATAGAGGAAATAGTGCCGTAGAGGGAACACCCGCCGCGTGGCCGTGCCGCTGCGTCGCCGCGGGAACTGTATTCGTGAGCAACGCGAACCCGAATTTGCGTACTCCGCGCGCTTTGCGGCTTTGCGTGAAACCGTTCACCCCGCCGTGCCGCCGTGTGAACCATACCCGTGAGCGCAGCGAACCCCTAGAACCCTACCGGCCGCTGCGGCGTCTTGCCCTGCCACACCTCGTGGCACAGCTTGATGTACAGCTGGAAGTCGTAGTCGGAGCTGTACCGAGTGAACTCCAGCGTGGGCCGGAAGCGCTCCTGGAAGCGGGCGAGGTCCTCACCTTTAAGCCCCGTAAGGCGGGCGATGAGGGTGCGGCTGAAGCGGTTGTCGATATACTTCTCTTCTTCCTGTTGCAGGAGGCGCGTGCGGAAGCGCTCGGCGCGCTTGTTCTTGCGAAACTGGAAGACGCGGATCAGCTCGTTGATGTCGATGCCCGCGCCGCCGGGGCCCATGGAGGTCATGGTGCTCAGGTTGGGCCGCTGGAAGTCGAAGGCCTTCGCATAGGCTTGCCGGTTCGCGATCGAGTCCTGGCGGTAGTCGCGCTTCTTCACGATCACCTCCTTGAGCAGCTTCATCGGCACGCGGAGCGAGATGTCGAAGTGATCGGCGTCGCGGATGTCGCGGACCGGAAATTTCTGTGTGGGCTTACCGAGGTAGGAGAACCACACCGAGTCCCTGTTGGATACCTCGATGCTGTAATGCCCGCTGCCATCGGTTACGGTGCCACGCCCGTTGGTGGCCTGCACCGTTACGGCCTCGAGCGGGTAGGTGCGCGACGAATCGTACACGGTGCCCTGCAGCTTCCATTGGGCGGAGGCGGCAGGTGCGAGCAGTACGATCAGGAGCAGTACGAGGACGGAGCGGGGCACGAAGGCAAGGTAACGCAGGAAAATGCAAAGAAGATGGTAAAAGGAGGGAGCGTTTATTAGTCTATTGGTCTATTGGTTTATTGGTAAAGGGGGGCCGTCTTCGGTGCGGACTTTCCCGCAATGCCAGCCTGCAGCTATTCAAGCGACGGCGCGATGTGCACGCAGCATTCGTTTCACCCGGTCGTAAAAAGCGAAGGGAGATCCAGCTTCGGCATTCTCGGAACCCCCGATCGGCAGGGCACCCCATGATAAGCACCAGGCCGCCCGCGGCCTTTCCCTTGGCGCTCTTGAAAAAAAAGACCTTGGTATCGTACGCGTCGCTACCAGTATTCGGAGACTCCGGCTGTGAACGGCCTCGTTAGCCGGGCTGGTGAAAACACCTTCGCGCCTTCGCGTACAATCGGATCCACCCGCCCGACACTGCTCAACCATAACGCCCACCGCCACCCGCCCGGCGCCCAACGACCTTACCAATAGACAAATAGACCATTAGACCCCTTACCTTCGCCTTATGCTCAAAAACACCCTTCTCCAGGCCATCGAAGCCGGCGCCGCGGCCATCCGCCGCTACACCGGCGAAACCTTCACCATCAGCAACAAAGAGGGGATCAACAACCTCGTGACGGAGGTCGATCATGCCTCGGAGGAGGCGATCATGGCCGTGATCCGCGCGGCCCATCCCGACCACGCCATCCTCTCCGAGGAGTCGGGCGCCAACGACCAGACCTCACCCTACCGCTGGATCATCGATCCCATCGACGGCACCGTCAACTTCGCCCACCACATCCCCATCTGCGCCATCTCCATCGGCCTCGAGCACGAAGGGAAGATGATCCTCGGCGCGGTATACAACCCCTTCATGAACGAGCTCTACGTGGCCGAGCGCGGACAGGGCGCTACGCTCAACGGCGAGCCGATCCACGTCAGCAAAAAAGAGAAGGTGGCCAACGCCTGCCTCGTCACCGGCTTCCCGTACACCTACCTCGACGAGCCCAACGGCCCGCTGCAGGTGTTCGAGCGCTTCATCCGCCGCGGCATCCCCGTGCGCCGCCTCGGCTCCGCCGCCATCGACCTCTGCTGGGTGGCCGCCGGCCGCTTCGACGGCTTCTACGAGCACAAGCTCCAGGCCTGGGACTCCGCCGCGGGTTACCTCATCGTGGAAGAAGCGGGCGGCAAGGTCACCAACCTCCACGGCGCCCCCTACGACCCGCACCAGCCGGGCCTCATCGCCTCCAACGGCATCCTGCACGACGAGCTGCTGCAGTGGATCAAAGGAGAGCAGTAATCTCAGATCGGTGATCTCGGATCGGTGATCTGGGGGCAGCGATACCGTCGGGTCTACCTTCCGCTGGAGAAAGACAGGTGCTCTCCATCAAGCGAGCGTAACGACGCATCATGATGCGTCGCCGATGCTGCCCGCTCCGGGACGACTGCTCCGTGTGCCAGAGACTTCTGCACACACGCGACCTTACTAATAAACCAATAGACCAATAAACAAATAAACGCCTCCCCCTTAGCCCCTTCTTTTCTTAGCGGTTAAAAAAACCTTCTTCCACTTATCTGACCTTCTTCCACAAAAGGACGAGTGGTACCCAAAACGTTAATCCTCCGCAAAATCTCCCGTTCTTCCCGAGCCCGCCGGGGTACTCTTCTTTTCTTAGCGGTGAAAACACTTCTTTTCCTTCAGTTACCTTTACGCAAGCCGGTGCTGTGGTGCAAGCTGAACCGTAGTTCGCTTTCACCAATAGACCCATAAACAAATAGACCAATAAACTTTTCATGTCTCAAGAACGTACCGAAGTAGGCTCGCTCGGCGAATTCGGCCTCATCGAGCACCTGACCAAGAACATAGAATTCCAAAATGCCTCCAGCCTGCTCGGCGTGGGCGACGACGCCGCCGTGATTGACCATTATGGCAAGCAGACGGTGCTCACCAACGACCTGCTCATCGAAGGCGTGCACTTCGACCTCATGTACACCCCGCTGCGGCACCTGGGCTACAAGACCGTGGCGGTGAACGTGAGCGATATCTACGCCATGAACGCCACGCCCACCCAGATCCTCATCGGCATCGCCTTCTCCAACCGCTTCTCGGTGGAAGCGCTCGACGAGTTCTATGAAGGGGTTTACGCCGCCTGCGCCCGCTACGGCGTCGACCTTATCGGTGGCGACACCACGTCGTCGCAGAAAGGCTTCATCATCTCCTGCACCGCCATCGGCGAGGTGGCGCCCGACCAGTACGTGCAGCGCAGCGGTGCCCGCAAGGGCGACCTCCTCTGCGTGAGCGGCGACCTCGGCGCGGCCTACCTGGGCCTGCTGCTGATGGAGCGCGAAAAAAAGATCTACCTCGAGAACCCGCAGATCCAGCCCGACCTCGAAGGCGAGAAGTACATCGTGGGCCGCCTGCTCAAGCCCGAGGCCCGCAAAGACATCGTGGAGTTCTTCGCTACGGCCGGCATCCGCCCCACGGCGATGGTGGATGTGAGCGATGGCCTCTCCTCCGAGGTGCTGCACCTCTGCAAGCAGAGCGGCGTGGGCGCGGTGCTGTATGAAGACAAGTTGCCCATCCACGACGACACGCGGCAGGCGGCCTTCAAGTTCAACTCGGAAGCCACGGCCTGCGCACTCAGCGGCGGCGAAGACTACGAGCTGCTCTTCACCATCCCGCAGGACGACTACGAGAAGATCGGCAATATGAACGACATCTCCGTGATCGGCTATATCACCGACGCCGAGGCCGGGGCCCATATCGTAACGAAGGGCGGCAACAAGCACGCGCTCACCGCCCAGGGCTGGAATGCCTTCGGGGGACACGGATCCTGATGCTCCCAGCTGTTACGACGCACCATGGTGTGTCGCGACCTATAGTCGGATCGCGATTCCCCTCGTAAAGAGGGCTTGCCATCCGACCACCTGTAAAGACGCACCATGGTGCGTCTCCTAAAGAAAGTAAAATGCCGAACGCACGCGCCTGTGCTTTGTGGGGACTGATCGGGATGTTGCTGTGCAGCTGCGCGGCGCGCAAGGAGTTCGTGGCGGGTAAGAAATACGCGCCCGAGACGCTGCGTGCCGACTACCGCGTGTTCCGGGCCGTGCTCGAAGACAGCCACCCCGGCCTCTACTGGTACACCCCGCGCGACAGCATGGACGCCTACTTCCGCAAGGGCTACGACATGATCACCGACTCGCTCACCGAAACGCGCTTCCGCGCCGTGCTGAGCTATGTGCTGGCGCAGGTGCATTGCGGCCACACCTCGGTGCGCCCCTCCAGAGCCTACGCGCGCTCGGTAGGTGGCGGCATCTCCTTCCCCGTCAACATGAAGTTCTGGCCCGATACGGCACTGGTGACGAGCAACACGCGCGACTCTGTGCTGCCCCGCGGCTCGCTCATCACCGCCATCGACGGGCGCCCTATGAACCGCATCGTGGACTCGCTCTTCCAATACCTCTCGGGCGACGGCTGGAACCGCACGCACCTCTACCAGACCCTGAGCAACCGCGGCGGATTCGGCGCGGCCTTCATCCCGGTGTTCGGCTACAAGCCGCGCTACCAGGTAAGCTTCATCGACACACTCGGCGTGCCGCGCACGGCCTCCGTCAACCTCTTCCTGCCCGCGCGCGACTCTGCCCGAGGCGCCGACCCCGAGCGGCCCCGCACCCGCACGCGCGAGCGGGGTCCCTCGCGCCGCGAGCGGCGGAAGCTGATGCGCGACTTCAACCGCAGCCTCCGCATCGACGCGGCCACGCAGACGGCGTACATGGACCTCGCCACCTTTACGAAGGGCTACGGGCTGCGCGGCTTTTTCCGGCGCTCGTTCCGCCAACTCAAAAAAGAAGGCGTGCCCCACCTCGTGATCGACCTGCGGAGCAACGGCGGCGGATCGGTCACCAACTCCAACCTGCTCACCAAGTACATCGCCAGCAAACCCTTCAAGATCGCCGATACGCTCTACGCCGTGCAGCGCAACAGCCGCCTCCGCGACTACCAGGCGCACGGCTTCTGGAACAACCTCTTCCTGCACTTCATGACCCGCAGGGAAAAAGACGGCAACTACCACTTCAAATATTTCGAGCGGCACTATTTCAAGCCAAGGAAGCGCTGGCATTACGACGGGCAGGTGTATGTGCTCACCGGCGGCAACACCTTCTCGGCAGCGACGCTCTTCGCCGGCACTGTGCGCGGGCAGGACAACGTCACCGTTGTGGGCGAGGAAACAGGCGGCGGCGCCTATGGCAACAATGCCTGGCTCATCCCCGACGTAACGCTGCCCAATACCGGCGTGCGCTTCCGCCTGCCGCTCTTCCGCCTCGTGATCGACCGCACGCAGCGGAAAGGCTACGGCGTGTTCCCCGAAGTGTATGCAGGTCCCACGATGCCGGCCATCCGCGCGGGCCGCGACTTCAAGCTCGAAGTGGTGAAGGAGATGATCCGCAAGCGGCTCGATACGATGGCGCGAAAACCGTAATTGTTCTCCTACTCCAGCATCCGCCGCAAGCGGCTACGTGTCCTAAAGTGGAACGGGGGTTTCATCCCGCTGTTGGCGGGACAGGTTGCGGCGACGCTCCCGAAGCCTCGGGAGGCGCGGAGCACGCAAAGCCATTATCCTGCCTGCGGCAGGACGTTCACACGGCGGCACGGCGGCACGACGTTGCTTGATTGAAAAGAGAAAACTTCAGTATTAGTGGCGTCGTCATGCTTACACGTCCACCGAGCGGAGCGCCCGGGGCGGGGCGTCATTGCGAGGAAGCAGGCGCCGGCGTTACGCGTGAGGCCAGAACGAAGCGGCCCACTGCACCTAATCGCTACACTGTAACCGGCACTTGTTCTTTCGAACACTCCGCGTAACGTAGGAGATTGCTTCGTTGATGTCCGCCTCCGGCGTCCATCTGACTCGCAATGACGGTACTCCACGTAGCGCATTGTTTCCCGCGTGCCCCGCGCCTCCCGAGGCTTCGGGAGCGTCTCTGCGAGAAACCCGCGTTGTTCTTTGAAGTAAGCCAGCCGCTTGCGGCGGGAAGTGTTAGGCTCCACGGTTATGACCTTGCACTCCCGAAGTCACAGGAGCGAGAAATCCGCGTTGGAGGTAAGCCGGCCGCTTGCGGCAGATGATCGTAGAACGTTACACCGGCAGCGAAAAATCATCCGCGTCCTTCCAGAACGGCAGCTTCTGCCGCACGGCCTCGAGGTGGGCTTTGTCGAGCGTAATGCTGAAGACGTCCTCCTCATGGGCCTTGTGGTAGAGCACATCGCCCATCGGGTCCACCACCATGGAGTCGCCGCTGTGGTAGATGCCATTGCCGTCTTCACCCACGCGGTTGACGCCAATGACGTAGCACTGGTTCTCGATCGCGCGTGCCTGCAGCAACGTTTTCCAGGCCCCATTTCTACGCTCGGGCCAGTTGGCCACGTAGAGCAGCACGTCGTACTCAGGGGCCGCCGCCTCGCCGCGGTGCACCTGCTGCCGGCTCCACACCGGGAAGCGCAGGTCGTAGCACACCTGCAGCTGCACGCGCCAGCCGTTCACCGAGGCAATGAGGCGCTCGCGGCCGGGCGTGTAGTGCTCGTGCTCGCCGGCATAGGCGAAGAGATGCCGCTTGTCGTACTGCCCGATGGTGCCGTTGGGCAGCACCCACAGCGCACGGTTGAAATAGCGGTCGCCCTCTTTGATCATCAGGGAGCCGGTGAGGATGATGCGCTGCGCCCGGGCCGTATCCTTCATCCACTGCACCGTAGGGCCGTTCATCTCTTCGGCGAGGGCCTCGGGCCGCATGCTGAAGCCGGTGGAGAACATCTCGGGGAGCACCACTACCTGGCCGGGCTGGCTATGGGCGCGGATCTTTTCTTCAAAAGCGAGCAGGTTGGCGGCACGGTCTTCCCAGTGCAGGGCGGCCTGAATCAGTGTGACGGGGAGTGACATGACTGCAAGTTAAGCGGGGAGCAACAACCGGAAGCTGCCTAGCTGTTGCCGAAAACGAGCTTGCCGATGCGGACCACTTCTTTCTGGTCGGTGAGGCGCAAGGAGATCACTTTTCGCCGCTGGTTCGGCCGGCCGAAATCCGTGAACAGCTCGGCCTTGATGGTGATGGGGCCGCCGAGTGTCTGGCGGCTGTCGCCAAAAAGGTTCGCCTCGATCTCGTAAGCGCCGCCGCCCGCCTTTCTCAGCAGGAATTCCTCCGGACCGTAGCCCTGCGTCGCATCCCGGGAGATGCGCCCGCCGAGTGCCGTACCGGTGTTTTCGTACGAGCATTTCTCGCCCCGCGGGTCAGTGACCCAGAGGTCGATGTCGGAGTTGTCGGCACTCCAGCCGATCACGATCCGAACATCTACGGGCATAGCGCGCACGAACCGGGGGTCGATGCCGGTGAGGTCGATGGCCTTGCCGTGGATGCCGATCAGGGCATTCATCTCGCTCAGGGCCACCTGCCGGATCCCCGCGAAGCGGTCGTCCCAATCGCCGGTGGCCACCTGGTAAAGCAGGTGCACGGCCTTGTTGTGATCGCCGGCGGCACTGCAGGCGAGGGCCAGGTCGCGGTAGGCCTGCGGCTCCTCTTCGCGCAGCTCGAGCAACTCCCGGTACGTAGCCAGGGCCAGGGCCTGCTGCCCGAACTCCTGCAGCTGCTCGGCCATCACCCGCAGCAGCTCGGGATCCTCCAGCCTCAGCTCCGCGATGTTCGAAAGCACCTGCACCGCGATCGCTTCCTCGTTCTGGGCAAAGAAGAAGCGGGCAACGTCGACGTAAAAAGAGGGCTGCCGGGCGTATCTGGTTTTGAGCGCACGGTATCTTTCGAAGCGGTCGGCGGGCGCCGTGGCTTCCAGCTCGGCGAGGTAGGGCGCATCGGCCTTCCATTGCTGCACTTCGATGGCTGAAGCGGCTACGGTGGAAGACGGCTCCGCCACCTTGCTCAACTCCACCCGATCAAGGCTCACTGCCTCCAGCTGCACTTCCTCGACCTTGGCGTCCTGGGTATAGTTGAGCATGGGCTCGTGGGGCCGCGCCGGGGTCGGAACAGCGTTGGCCGCCGCAGCGGTGGTGGTGCTATCGGCGACGACCGCCGCGTCGCTGATCACCGGGGGCGTAAAACGGGTTCCCGTTTCAACCTGCGCGTCTGCAGGGCGCTCCTTGCGCGGGGGCGCCTGCCACCAGGCCACCAGCTCCTGCATCGCCGTTTCGGCCGCCGCCACGCCCTCCTTCCGCCGGTCCTGCGCCACGCTCTTCTTCTCTTTCATCAGGGCGAGGTACTCCGGCAGCAGGTCGGCCGGCGGAAGGATCTCGTGCGTCACATAGTCTTCCACCCGGTCGAGCACCAGCAGCGAGGTATTCCGGGTAACGATGGAGAACTGCTTGCCGAGGCGGGTGATCGCCTCCTTGTTGGCTTCGGGGCGCAGGTCCAGCTCGTTGATCTGCATACCGGCCCAGATCCTGCCCACCCCGGGCGCCGGCGCTTGCTCTCTGCGGAGGAGCACCGTTTGCCGGCTGCTGCGGGTGCTGCCGAAGCCGAAATGGAGCGTAAGGGTCGCCGTGTCGCGCTTCAGGATGCCCGCCACCGCAAAGCCGCGGCTGACTCCGGATTGCACCGGCGTCACCAGCGAGTCGATGGCGCCGGCATCGTAGTCGGCGCCGAGAAACTGCCGGTATTCATGCACCAGCTGCACCGCCGCCGCTTCGGGCTCCGCTGCGCCAAGGTCCACGAAGCGGCCGCCGCTTTGCCGGGCGATGTATTTGAGGTAGGAAAAGTCGGCGCCGGGCGAAGAGCTGACAACGGTCACCGGTGTCGCGGAAAGACGGACCTCCTTTTCCCCGAACGTAGAAATACCGTCGGTCAGCAGCCAGTGCTCGTCGGCCGGGAAGCGCTGCAGGTCGAGCGCGCCGAGCTGCGTGCCGCCGTCGTTGGCCGCCGTCTTTTCCAGGTGGGCGATGAGGGCCGCCGCGTCGCCGTTCCGGACGGTGAAGACCGATTCGGAAAAAGTGCGGACGGCGAAAGGCACCACCGTTACCCGTACGTTGCCGATCGCCGACAGGTAGCTCCGCAGCAGGGCGATCTCTTTTTCGGTGTTGCGTTGCGCCGCCGAGGCCGAAACGTCCCAGAAGAGCGTCAGCGACCGCGGCAGGGCCCGGGCCCGCAGTGCGCTATCGGCCGGCAGGTAGGCGTAGAAATACGTTTCCTTGCCGCGGGCCTCGGTATAAACGAGCGGCGCCTCCTGGCCGAGGGGGATGTTGAAGGCGAGGCCATTCGTGGGCTGATAGTTCTCCCGCTGCAAAGAGGCCTCCCAGCCGGCGTCGCCGCTGCGGAAGGCGAAGCCGTCTCCTGCTACCACGCGCGGCCGCGCGGCGGGCAGTGCCACGGTGGCGGTGACCGAGAACTGGTCCAGCGGATGGCCGGCGGCGAGGGGCAGTGCGTAGGCGAGGCCGGTGGCGGATGCCGGAAGCGCCTCCTCGATGCCGATCAGGACGCGCTTGTAGCCGCGGGCGGGGATCGGGTAGATGCGCGTGCGGAAATGGTTGCCCTTTGTTTTTTCTACCAGCCCCGGATCGATCTGGCCGCGCACGGTCTGCTCGAAGGCCACCCGCGCTTTCGCTTTTTCCACGACCACGCCCTCCCGGAGCTTGTCGTCGATTTCCAGGGCATAGCGGCTGATCGATTGCCCGTCGGCCAGGGGGAAGTCGAACTCGCCTTCCAACAGCTTGTCCTGATCGTTATAAAAGGTGATGTCGTAGGTGGTGGTGGCGATATGGCCCGTTACCTGCACATGCACCAGCAGCCGGCTGAGCCGGAGGCTCCGGCTCCCGCTGTCGTGCGCGACCTGGAGCATGGGCAGGGTGCCGGGCACCGATTGATGCACTTTGGCCACATCGGCACAGGAGCCGAGGGCGAGCCAGGCGCACAAGCAAAGACATAGGAGGCGATTCATATGCGGGTGTTTTGGATGTAAGGCTTAGATGTAAAAGCGCGCCGATTACATAAACACGGGGCGCAGGCTATGACGTACCTCCCCGGGGGCTTGCCCGAAACCGGCAGCCAGGAGCACCACGCCGGCCCTCGTGGCGATCTTTTTTCGCCCGATCTTCGCCGGGCCATGAACCGCTTCCAGCCTTTTTCTTTCGATACGCTCGGCGAGCTGACGGAGTTCCTGCCGCCGGATCAGCGCAAGCTGCTGGAGCGCCTCCGCGCGCTCGTGCTCGAGTGCATCCCCGACGCCACCGAGAAGCTGTCGTACAACGTGCCGTTCTACAGCCGCCGCACGCGCATCGTCTTTATCTGGCCGGGCGCCGTGGGCTGGGGCGGCACCTCCGAAGGCGTGCAGCTTGGCTTCTGCCGTGGCAACGAGCTCGCCGACGATGGCTACCTCGAGAAGGGTACGCGCAAGCAGGTGTACATGAAGACCTTTCACCGTACATCCGACATCGACGCCGACCGGGTGCGCGCCCTGCTCTTCGAGGCGCTCGACGCCGACGAGGCCGCCTGGCGGCGGAAGAGGAAGTAGCACGCAGAAGGAGTGGCACGCGGAAGGCGCGGAAAACGCAGAAAATTATTGGAGGGAGGCACTTTGTTTTGGGATCATTTCCTGAGTGCCAGGATTGCCTAGGATGGATCTTGGTTTTTCCATTCGCGGCCGTCTCCAGGTGGCCGTTTTTTTAAAACGCGGAAGGAGCGGCTGCCGGGGCAGCCGGTGGGTGAGGTTGCTTCAGGAGGGAGGGTGATCGTTGCGTGATTCGGATGGGCACTTTGAACTGCGCTTGCCTTCGCTTTTATTCTTCCCTCAAATCCTACCGTCCATCTTAATCAGGAGCTCGCGGCTGTGAAAGATTGGTGCTATCCTATCGGCGCGCATCGTATGGATCATAAAAGATCTGCGTTCCTTCTCTGGCTGCTCCATTAGCTCCGGAGCACACTTGTCCGGCTGGGCGAGCCCCTCGCCGCAACCTCCATTTGACAACACTCTTTTGTCAGGCTGAGCGAAGTCGAAGCCACCCCATTCTCCCATTACCCCATTAGCACATTATTTACTTGCCAGCCGCTTCACGAGGGCGCCCACGAGCTCGTATTCATAGCCTTTCTGCATCAGGTAATCCTGGGTCTTTTTCTGGCGCACGAGGTATTGCTCGCCCTTCAGGCTTTCCCAGCGCTTTTCGGCCACGCGCTCGAGGGTGCGGTGGTAGTCTTCTTCAGGGATCTCCTTCATGGCGATGCGGATGCAGTAGTCGCTTACTTTTTTTTGCTTCAGCTCGTACAGGATCTTTTTGCGCCCCCAATCCTTCATGCGGAACTTGCCGCCCGCAAAGGCCTTGGCAAAGCGCTCCTCGTTGAGGTAATCGTCTTCCACGAGCGCCGACAGCACCTCGTCGTGGTCGGCGCGGCGCACGCCGAGGTCCCACAGCTTCTGCTGCACCTCGCTGTGGCTCCGCTCCTGGTAGGCGCAGTATTGGCGGAGCTTCTGCAGCGCCTCCTCTTTGCTGAGCAGCTTCTTTTGCATCGGGATAGCTGTAGAAAATTCAGGGCCAAAGGTCGCACCGGGCCAGCAGCGCCGCAGGCTTTCTTAAAAAAATGGCTGCCTTCACGGGCAGCCATTTTGTTCTATCTGCGGACATCCTTTAGATCATAAGAATCTGCGTTCCTTCTCTTAGCGCAGCAGGTTCACCGAGCCCTTGCGGGTGAGCACGGCACCGTCGGTCATGGTGGCGCGGAGGGCGTAGATGTACACGCCTTGCGGCTGGCGGACGCCGCGCACGGTGCCGTCCCAGCCCCGGGCAGGGTCGGTACTTACGAAGAGGGCGTTGCCCCACTGGTCGAACACGCGGAACTCGATGGAGGCGATGGAGGTGCTGTAGGCGCGGAGCTCGTCGTTTTTTCCGTCGTTATTCGGGGTGAAGGTGTTGGGCACGTACACCTGGTTGTCGGCAGGCGTGGCCGATGCCGGCGCAGAGAAGGGGCTGTTCTGGCAGGCTTGTCCGCCGAGCGCCTTCACCACGAGCGCGACCACCTGGCCCGGGGTGGCACCGGTAACGGTGTGCGTGGTACCGGTGGCGCCGGAGCTCGGCGCTGCCGTGGTGGCGCCGCCGTTGGTCGACACGAGGTAGCCCGTGGCGCCGGGAACGGCGGTCCAGCTGAAGGTGACGCTGTTGCTGGTCAGGGAGGTTACGGTCACCACCGGGGCCGGCAGCACGGCCAGGGGCGTCACGGTGGCGGCGGCGCGCGAGGGGCTCGTGCAGCCCGCGCCGTTCGCCGCCTGTACGTAATACGTGGTCGGCGCTGTGATGCCCGGCGTGGTAAACGAACTACCGGTAAACAGGGCAGTGCCGCCGGTAGCGGCCGCAAACCAGCTGTAGGTGATGCCTGCCTGCGGCGCCTGCACGTCGAGCTGGGCAGCAGCTCCCGGGCATACCAACACGTTGCCCACCGCGGGCGCGGCCGGCTGCGGCGTCACGGTAACGGTGACGGGCACGCGCGCTGTGAGGAGGCAGCCGGCGCCGCTCATCGCATCCACGTAATACGTGGTCGTAGCCGACAGTGCCGGTGTGGTAAAGGCCGTGCCCGTGAAAAGCAGGGTGCCTCCGGTGGCCGCGTTGTACCAGGTATAGGTGGCGCCCGCCTGGACGTTCGTGATCGTAAGTGTCACAGTAGCCCCGCCGCAGACCGTGGCCGCCGTCACCGTGGGCGCGGTGGGCTGGGGATTCACGGTAACGGTAACGGGGGTACGCGTAGCGGCGCTGCAGCCGGCGCCGTTCACGACGTCGAGGTAATAGGTGGTGGTGGCGCCGAGCGCGGGTGTGGTGAAGGTGGTACCGGTAGCGAGTGCGGTGCCGCCGGTAGCGGCCGCATACCAGTTGTAGGTGTTTCCGGCCGCGGCTCCCTGCACGGTAAGGGTAGCGGTGGCGCCGCCGCAGATGGTCGTGCCAGTGGCCGCGGCGGCCGCCGGCAGGTCGTTCACGGTAACGGTTACGGAGCCGGTGTAGGGGCAGCCTGCCCCGTCGGTGCCGGTGACGGTGTAGGCGGTGGTAGCGGTGGGCGATACCGTTACGGTAGTGCCTGTGAGCCCGCCGGGGTTCCAGAGCGCGGTGGCGATGCTGCCCCCGGTGCCGGTAACGCTCAGCTGGGTGCCGGCGCCGCGGCAGATCGTGGCCGGGGCCGCGGCAACGCTCGTCGTTACGGTGGAGGCATTCTGGGCAATGGTCACGGTTTGGGTGCTGCTGCAGCCGAACGCGTTGGTGATGGTGGCGGTGTAGCTGCCGGCGGCGAGGTTGCTGGCGCTGAGGCCCGTCTGCACCGGCGTGCTGTTCCAGCTTACGGTGTAAGGACCCGTGGTGCCGGTGATGAGCAGGGTGGCGGAGCCGTTGGCCGTGCCGCAGCCCGCATTCACGGTGGCCACCGACACGCTCTGGCTATAGGCCTGCCCCGACACGGCCAGGATCACGGCGTTGGGGAAGGGCGCGTTGCTGCCGGTAGTGGTATTGTTGGTCAGAACTACCTCGGTCACGTTCTTGAGCTGGTCGGTGCAGTTCAGGTTGAAGTCGACGTAGTAAAAGCGCGGGTTGCCCGGAAGCCCGTCTTGCCCATAGGGCGCGGCAGCCACGCGGTTGATCCGGCCGAAGCCGGAGGTTACTACGTTGGTAGTGGCGAAGAACCAGTCCGACACGGAGCGGCTCGCGGCGTACACGGCAGACGTGCCGTCGGCAAAGCGCAGCGTGATGTTGATGGTGCTGGCGCCTTCGGTAGAAAAGGCCAGCAGGCTGAGGCGGCTGTAGGCGGCCGGCGCCGCGAGGGCGAGGCTCCGCGATACGTTGCGCATCAGCGTGAGCGCATTGTTGCCGGTATACGGCGCAAGCTGGTACTGCCGCACGTTGCCCGGGTCGGAGATGAGCCCCGAGCTCACCACGCCGCCCGGGATGCCTGCCGCGGTGGCGAAAGCCTGGGTATACATGATGTGGTTGGTGGCGTCGAGCACCGTGTCGGTGGTGGCTACAACGCTGGGCGCCGCTTCGGCAAAGATGTCGTGGTTGAAGCCGGTCACCGGGATGGGCGTATAGGTCTGTGCGCCGGCGGCCACGACGCAGCAGAGGGCCGCGCCGAGAAGAGGCAGATGCTTGCTCATGGGCAATTAGTTGTTAGTGGTGTGTTGAAAACGCGATTCGGGAGTTCGCAAGCAGACGTTCTAAGGTAGGGAAAAGCAACTTACCGGGCATGCCTGACCGTGAGGCGCCGCTCCGCGCCGTCGCCCGGAAAAGCAACTGCCGGTGCACCGGCAGCTTCATCGTTCGCCGGGAGCTCGCGTCCTCACCTGCCTGCGGCTACCGGATCACCGTCACCGTGCCCTTGCGCAGCACGCGCTGGCCCTCTTGTCCGACGCCCTCGGCGATCCACACAAAGCTGAAGCCGCCCTGGAGCGTGCCCTTGTATGTGCCGTCCCATCCGCGCGCCGAGTCGGTGGTTTCAAAAACGAGCGCGCCCCAGCGGTTGTAGATGCGGAAATACCGGAAGGCGCGGATGCCGCGCGGCACCGCGTGCAGGCGGTCGTTGCGCCCGTCGTTGTTGGGCGTAAAGCCGTCGGCTACGAGGATGTCCACCTCGCTGTATGCCTTCGCCTGCAGGGTGTCGGTAACGACGCAGCCGTTGGGCAGCAGCATGCCGATGCGGAAAAGCTCGTCGCTGTCGGTAAGCAGCACCGGGTTGGCACTGGCAGGATCGCTGAGCGGGGCGCCGGGCGTCCATGTATAGCGGGCGCCGGCAAGCAACCGGGCTTCAAGCTGCTGCGGCCCGCCGGCGCGCACCCACACGTCGGGGAGGCGCTGCGCCGCGGGCGCCGGCAAAATCGTTACCGGCCGCGTCAGCGAGGCCGTCGCTGCAGAACAGGCGGGCAGCGACACCTGCAGGGTCACGGTATAGGTGCCGGGAGTGGCGTAGCGGTGTGCCGGTGCCTCGGCCAGGGAGCTGTTGCCGTCGCCAAAGGTCCAGCTGTAGCGGAGGGCGCTGTTGCCGGCCGGGTTGCGGAAACGCGCTGTCGCATGCTGGCAGGTATCCGCCACCTCAAAAGCAACTGCCGGCGTCGGCGGGAGCCGGAGCGTTACAAAGCCGGGCGCCGGCGCGCTGCAGCCGGCGGCATTCGTCACCTGCACGGTATACCGGCCGGGCCCGGTGGCCCCGAACAGGGCGCCGGTAGCGCCCGCGATCGGGACCCCGTTGACGCTCCATTGGTAGGACGTCCCCCCCGTAGCATGGAGCGGCACCGGCGTGCCCGGGCAGAGCACCGAATCGGCAGGGCGGAGGAGCAGGCCTTGCGGGGCGGGATGCACGGTAATGCTGAAAGTGCGCGCCGGCCCGGGGCAGCTGCTGCCAGCACTGGTTACGGTGATCTGGGCACTTGCAGGCGCATTGCTGCCGTTGCTGGCCACAAAGGCCGGCAGGTGGCCACTGCCAGCCGCGGGCAGCCCGATGGCCGGGTTGCTGTTGGTCCAGCTGTACGCGGTGGCGCCAGTAAAGGGAGGCGGCGTCGCCAGCGCGCCCGCGCAATACTGCTGGTCGGCCACGAGCCCCACGGCTTCGGGGGCCCGAACGGTGACGGTGGCCGTGCCGCTGCCGGCCGGGCAGGCGCCACCGGCGGGGAGCGCATACACCACGGAGTAAGTGCCGGGAACAGAGCCGCTGAGATCGATGAGCCCGGTGGCGGTCGAAAGGCTGAGTCCTGCAGGGGTGGCACTGAAGCTGCCGCCGGCAGGGCCGGTGAGTGCTGGCGCTGCCGTGCCGCTGCCCGCGCAGAGGGGGCCGCTGCCATAGTCCAGTGTAACCGCGGGCCGTTGCTCGATCTGTACCGTGGCCGTCGCCGCCGTGCCACCACAGGGGTAGGCGTACGAAACGGTATAGGTGCCGGGAAGCGAAGTGCCGAGGTTGATGACACCCGTGGCCGCATCGATGGCGAGGCCGGAGGGCGCGCTGAAGGTGCCGCCCGGGGTGCTGGTTATGGTTGGTGCCGCCGTGCCCGGCCCGCCGCAAAAGGGGCTTCCGTCGTAGCGGAGCGTAGCCGCGCCGGCCGGCTGTACGGTGATGGTGAAGGTGCGGGGCGTACCGGCGCAGCCGGGCACACCGGCCATGGTCTCGCCCAGGTTGTAGGAGTTGTCGCCCGACCGGAGTACGGCCGCCAGCTGCCGCTTTTCCGTATCGAAGACGAGCGTAGCGGCGGCGTTGCCCGAGGTGCCGGCATAAAGGCGGCCGGGCTCCCCGGGCACTACTCCAAGGCCCGCCGGCGTGGTCGACCACGGGGTCGACATCTGCCCGAGGTGCGCCCCGGTAAGCGCGTCATGGATCAGCACGCGGTACTGGTCCCATGAGGAGATGTACAGCGTATTGCCGTCGGGCGATACCGTAAGCGCGCCCAGCCAGAAGTCGCCCACGTCGATGGTTTGCTGCACCGAAAGCGTTGCCGTGTTGATCACCCGCACAATGCCGTCGTACACGATCGGTACGTAGAGGCGCTGGCCGTCGGGCGACAGGGTCATGTGCTGCGGACCCGAGTTGAACACCAGCGGCCGGTTGCCCACGGTGATCCTGCGCTCCACCAGCAGGGTGCTGGTATTGATGGCGGCCACGTAATCGGACGCCGGTACCGAGGCAAAGGCATAGCGCCCGTCGGGGCTCAGACGCACGTCGTAGGCTGCGCCGCCCACGGGCACCACGGCTTCAAGGGTGAGGGGCTGCGCCCCGTACACGTACACGCCGTCGAGGCAGGCCACGAACAGGCGGCGCCCGTCGGGCGAAACGCGCACGCCGGCGGGCTGATCGCCGAGCAGCGTCGTTCCGATGGTGGCGCCGGTCTCGGTGTCGAGGCACAGCAGCTGGCGGTGAAAGCGCGTAACGAGGTAGAGGCGGCTGCTGTCGGGCGACAGCGCGCTGAACAACGGCTGGAAGGGCACGGTCTGCCGGCGCTCCACGCTGTCGTTGGCGGTGTTGTACACGGTGAGCGACGTACTGCCGTAAGCCGGCGCAAAGGCAAGCACCTTCCGGGCACGGGGCGTTACCGTGATGGTGGCCGTGATGGCCGCGCCGGTGGTATTGACCGGGGTGAAGGCCGGTATCGGGCCGCGCCCGGAGGCCGGCAGCCCGATGGCGGGGTTGCTGTTGGTCCAATCGTAATAAGCCGCCGACCCGGTGAACACGACCGGCGCCGTGGGCGTGCCGCTGCATACGTCCTGGCTGGCGGGCGGGTCGGCTTCGGGGCGCGGGGTGATGGTGAGCTCGGTGTGCGCTTCGCTGCAGGTGCCGCCGGGGTAGGTATACGTGATGCGGTATTTGCCGGGGACCGACAGGCCGAGGTCCACGACGCCCGTGGCGGGGTTGATCGACACGCCGGGAGGCGCGCTGAAGACGCCGCCGGCGGTGCCCGTGATCACGGGGCTGACGGTGCCGAGCGCGCAAAGCGGCGCCGGGCCGTAGCGGATGAACGTGGCGACGGGGCGCACGGTGATGGGGCTGGAGAGCGTCCACGAGCTCCAGAGGGTGTCGTTGGATTGGATCTGGATGCGGTAGTTGCCGGGGGCGATGACGTTAGGCAGGCGCACCTGCATGCTGCCGGAGCCGTGGGCACTGAGGGTGCCGATGATGTGCGGGTGGTAGGTGTTGCCGGTGGCGGGAATGAGCCAGGCGGCAAATACGTTGCCCGGCTGAAGCCCGGTGGCGGTGTAGGTAACCGTAAGCGGCGCACCCGGGCACACGGTGGTGGCCGACACGCCGGTGACGTCGATGCCCGGAAAGTTGAATTGGGCGTTGGAGCTACCGCAAAGGGCCAGGGAAAGGGCAAGCAGGCACCAGCGTTTCGGCAGGAAGCGTCGTCTCATAACAGGAGGCCGCAAGGCAGGAAGCGGCGTCCAAAACTATTCATTCAGGCTCTTCGGCCACCCCGCCGGCCCCGCTTTCTACGCGAATTGCGGCAGCGACGGCTTAACCGGGTAAATACGGGAATGAGATGCCCGTCGGAGCACCGCTTTGAGCACGTGGCCGCCATCGGCGGGCGCGCTCGCGCGCAATACCGCGGTTGCCGCGTCCACACGCGTCCCTGCCGGGCTATGCTTCCTCGAGCAGCTCGCGGCAGCCGTACTCTTTTTCCAGCAGCTGGTCGTAATAGTCGGCTTTCTGGAACAGCTTGCGGAACATGGCCACGCCGGATTCCTTGGTCATATCGAGGTCGTACATGATGCAGCTCAGCACGATGCTTTGCTTCAGGCAGCTCAGCACGAGGCCGTCGAGCCCGAAGTTCTCCTGGAGCAGGAACTGGTAGAGGGGCTTGATCCGGCCGGTGTCCGAAGGTAGCAGGCAGAGGTAGGCATCGCCCGCCACGAAGAAGTTCTCCGGGTTGTAGTTGATCTTGATCTTGGCCGTGCCTTCCTTCACCGTCCAGTTGTTGACCCCGTCGCGCGCGAGCTTCACATCCTTGCCGAGCTCCTTCAAGATCTCCTCCACCGTTTTGGCTACGCCCACGGGCTTTGCCTCCTTTTCGGGCAGCTGCGGGAGCTTCACCTCCGTGCCGCAGAAGGGGCAGTACTTGGTGGCGTCGATATTGGTGGGCGTTACGAGGGTGTCGCAGCTATGACAGCGCGTGGAGGGGTCGCCGCGATGCGGGTTGTAAAGGGCCAGCGCTTCGCGGAGGTAGCTCACCGGGAGGGCGAAGCCGAGGTTGTCGCCGCCACGGATGATGAACGAGTTGACGCCGATCACCTCGCCGCTCTTGGCCACGAGCGGGCCGCCCGAGTTGCCGGGGTTGATGGCGGCGTCGATCTGGATGTACTTGATGCCGTCGCGGATGCGGTCAGCTTTGGAGATCACACCCTGCGTGGCCGTGTAGTTGAGCCCGAACGGGTGCCCGATGGCCACCACCACGGCGCCGTCGTGCACGTCTTTATAGTCGCCGAGGCGGATCTCCGGGATCTGTACCTCGGCGGGCGGCTGCAGGAAGGCGAGGTCGTGCTTCTTGTCGGTGTACCACACGCGCGCCAGGCGCCGCTCGAAGTTGCGCCCGGCGATGGTCACCTCCGCGTTCTTGCCCACCACGTGCTCGTTGGTCACGATGAGGTCGAACTCCTTTACGTAGAAGCCTGTGCCCGTGCTCGTCTGCGTCGCGATCTGGATGATCGCCGGCCGGTAAAGCTCTATGATCTGCTGCGTGTTCAAAGTCTGTTTATTTGTCTATTGGTCTATTAGTTTATTGGTAACGCGGTACCTACCAACCGTCCAAAACCTTTCAATGCTCTATTGCCGGGTACCTACCAACTGCCCTGAACCTTTCTAAACCCTCCTGAACCTCTCTGAACCTTTCTAAACCTTCATCAGCACATTACCCCATTAGCACATTCGCTATTTCGTTTCCATATTCAGGAACTCGATCTCGCCCGTGAAGCTCTGGTTGAAGCTCACCAGCGAATCGAACTTGAGCTTGTCGGGGCGCATCTTCATATCGGGATACTTGCCTTTCCAGGCCTCCTCGATCGATTCCACGGCCTTCAGGATAGCGTCCTGTTTGAATTCCTGGGTCTCGGGGTTGTAATACTGCACCGGGAAGCCGAGCTCGGTAAAGAACGTCGGGTAGTTCACCATCATGAAGAGCTGGAAGAACTCCGTGAGCGGGCGGGGCAGGCTGTAGGAATACTGGCAATAGGCAAAGCCGTACTCCGAGATCTTGGCCGCGATGGCGAAATGCTTGTTCTCCTTGTACCAGCCGATATTCTGGTTGGCGTTGTAGATGGCGTCCGACACCGTCTTGTGCGCCTGCGGCAGCACGATGGAGAAGGTATACTTGCTCCGGAACAGGTAGGGAAACACCTCCTCGCGGCTGCGGGCGGCCAGCTTCCCGAACTCGTCCACCATGTCCTGGTTCTTCTCGGTCACGGGGCGGTCGTCCTTCTTGAAGTAGATGTCCACGATCTTCTCGATGTTCAGTAACAGCTTGCCCTCAGGCACCAGCAGGAAGTCGATGCGGTAGGCAAGGGCCAGCAGGAGGTAGGCGATGCCGCCGGAATACTTGTCGGCGTCCACCGTCTCGATGAGCTCGAGCGTCTCCTTGATCCAGCCCTGCAGGTGCCGGTACTTGACCTCCTTCTCTTCGTCGGGGATCGTGACCACGTGCTCTGTTTCCACCGGGAGCAGGGCCGTGAAGTCCTGCACCAGCAGGTCGTCCTGCTTGTCGGCCTTGGTGGCGAGCTCCTTCAGTCCGTAGTAGAGCTTGGAGGGTGAGGCCGTGGCGATGTCGGAGTCGAAGAGCATGCAGAGGCGCTCGTCTTTGAGGGCGTAGCGCGTGTAATAGAGGGTGAAGTTCATCTCCAGCAGGCGCCGCATCACGGGCACCGAGGGCTGGGGCATGGCGGCGAGGGGCACCTGGGCCTCGAACAGCTGCCCGTTGTAAAAGCCGCGCACGATCTTGGAGCCCTGCTGGATCACGAAGGTACCGCTGCTGCCGTCGGCGCCGGGGCTGTGCTGCACGTTGTCGGCCAGCTCGTCGCGGAGATAGTCGAAGAAGGCCTGGATGCTTTCGTAAACCTTTTTCTCCTTGAAGAGGGCCTCGGCCTCGTTCCAGCGCTCCACCTTGGCGAGGGGCTTGTTGTTGTCGGAGTAGCGGCCAAAGGTGATGGCAGGGGCAGGGGCGGCACCCGGTGGGGGCAGCGGCTCCTCTTCCTCCTTCTTCCGTTTCCAGCCGAACATTTTCTCCAACATAGAATCCCTGCTTTTTCCTGGTGACCAAGGCCGTGCCGTGCGCGCTTCTGAAGGCCCGGATGCTAACTGCTTCAAAATACGGGCCGTACGTGGATTAAATGTACGGCGGCGGCGCTCATTTTGATTGGCGGAGCTTGCGGAAAGAAGGGTTTTAAAAGGTTTTGGGGGTTTTATACGTTTTGAAGGTTGGCAGGAACCCCTCTGCAGGATGCCGGAGGGGCGATCCGGTCCTGAAACGGGCAGTGGCCGGGCGGTTCGTTGCCGGTGCCGGAGGCGGCTTTGTTGATAAAATCATGTTCGCGCCCGGATGCCACCATCGTACTTTTACTTAGCTTCGCCCATCCCGATAGCCTGCCCGTCGGGGATAAAATCTCTGATCCCATGAAGTTTATTGTTTCGTCTTCGCAACTGCTGAAACAACTCCAACAGATCTCCGGGGTGATCAACGCCAACACGGTGCTGCCCATCCTCGAGGACTTCCTGTTCGAGGTCGACAATGGCAAGCTCACCGTGGTGGCCACCGACCTCGAAACAGTGATGCGCATCCAGCTCGACGTGGAGGCCCGCGAGACCGGCAAGGTCTGTATCCCTGCCAAGATCCTCATCGACTCGCTCAAGAACATCCCCGACCAGCCGCTCACCTTCACCATCGACAAGAACTTCGGTGTGGAGATCACCTCCGACAACGGCAAGTACAAGGTGATGGGCGAGAACCCCGACAACTTCCCCAAGGAGCCCGCCGCCGAAGACGCGACCTCCTTCACCATGCCCGCCGAGGCCCTGGTGACGGCGATCAACAAGACCCTCTTCGCCGTGAGCAACGACGACCTGCGCCCCGCCATGACGGGCGTGTTCTTCGAGCTCAATAAAGACTTCATCCAGTTCGTGGCCACCGACGCCCACCGCCTCGTGCGCTACAAGCGTACCGACGTGAGCTGCCCGCGCAACGACTCGTTCATCGTGCCCCGCAAGCCGCTGAACCTGCTCAAAAGCGCCCTGCCCGACAACGAGGACGAGCTCACGGTTTCCTACAACGGCAACCACCTCTTTGTGAAGCACGGCACCACGCAGATGAGCTGCCGCCTCATCGACGCCCGCTTCCCCGACTACAAGGTGGTGATCCCCGCCGACAACCCGTACAAGATGGTGGTGAGCAAGGCCCTCTTCCAGAGCGCCCTGCGCCGCGTGAGCGTGTTCTCCAACAAGAGCACCAACCAGGTGGCCCTCGCCATCACGGGCTCCGAGCTGAGCCTGTCGGCCCAGGACATCGACTTCTCCTTCGAAGGCAACGAGCGCATGAAGTGCCAGTACGACGGTGAGGACCTGACGATCGCTTTCAACGCCCGCTTCCTCATCGAGATGCTGAATGCCTCCGAGGGCGACGAGGTACGCGTGGAGCTGTCGACCCCCACCAAGGCCGGCATCCTGCGCCCCACGGATGCCGACGACAACGAGGACCTGCTGATGCTGGTGATGCCGCTGATGCTCAATCAGTAACCTCACCCCCAGCCCCTCTTCGGGAGAGAGGGGAGAAGTAACATAAAGAGTAAGGGTCGCTTTCGGGCGGCCCTTACTTCTTTTGGGAACCATTCTGAAAGCGGGTGCCGGAGAGAGAAGGAACCCCTAACGGGGCAAGCTCCGGATTATACGGATTTGATACGATGAACGCGGATGATTACTTGTGCGTGGTCGCGTTGTGTCCTGCTTCATGCCGGCTGTAAGTAAGAGCTGTTTGTACGATATCGGGGGCTGCGTCGAAAACAGCCTTACCAATAGACATTAGACATCTCCCCTTAGCGAAACCCTTAGCCCCTTCTTTTCATAGCGGTAAAAATCCCTTCTTTCCTTGTCCTGCCTTCTTCCTCCCGGATCTGTTAAACCGCCCACTGCCCATCTTTAAAATCGGTAAATTGCTCCTATGAATTTCGTGGCCGTATCCGCTTACCTCAATTACATCGATGCCCACATCGCCCAGGCGCAGCTGGAGGATGCCCACATCCGCTGCTGGCTGAAGGACGAGCATACGGTCACCACCAACCCGATGTTCACTAATGCCGTGGGGGGCATCAAGCTGATGGTGGCCGAGCCCCAGCTGGGCCGCGCGCAGGAGTTGCTGCAGGCCATCGAGGCGGAGCGCCGGCGCCATGCCCGCTGCCCGCTCTGTGCCGGCGGCAACATCGAGTGGGTGCATACGCCCCGGAAAACTGCCAACAATGTGGTGAGCGCTGCGCTAAGCTACCTGTTCGGCAATATGGCCCTCGCCCCGGATAAGGTGCAGCATTGCTTCGATTGCGGGCACGAGTGGGATGAGATCTGAAAACAATTAAGAGTGCGATAACGGGTCCTGCCTTGCGGCGGGACTTTTTGTTGCGTGGTACGGCCGCAAGCGGCCTGCGTTTCTCAAAGCGGCACGTGGGTTTCACGCGGAGACGCAAAGACGCGGAGGCGCAAAGATTCGGTCCTGCCTGCGGCAGGATTTTTTTTGCTGCATGATATGGCTAAGCGGCCTGCCTTTTTCAGAGCGGAACGTAGGTTTTATTTCGCCACTGGCGGGACAGGCTGCAAAGACGCGGAGACGCAAAGGCGCAGGAACACCAGTTTTGCAACAGGCGGAGTGACCGAAGCTGGGCGTCATTGCGAGGAGGGTGAGCGCGGAAGGCGAACACCCGACGAAGCAATCTCCTACGTTACGCGTAAGGCAAATAAGGAGCCCGCTGACCTACAGACGACACCGCGTCGCAAGCTTCCGCTTTCCAGCACCCAGCGTAAAGCGTGGTTGCGAACACTCCGCGTAAAGCGGGAGATTGCTTCCTCACGCCTCCCTTCGGTCGTCGCTCCTCACAATGACGCAGAGTCCGCAATGACGGCCGGTGGGCCAATTGACAAAACGAGGCCGCCTGCGGCCGGTACAACCATTATTGGCGCCGTATGAACCCAGCAAGCCCGCTTCAGCGGGCGAAACTTGACGAGGCGGACAAACACGAAAAAGTCCCGCCTCTTTCGAAGCGGGACCTCTTTTTATCACACTGCCCAAATTCCCTCCCTCCTGGAGAGGGCCGGGATGGGGTGTTACGCGTTCTGGAGTTCCTTGATCTTCTCGCGGATCTTGCCTTCGATCTCGTCGGCAAGGGCGGGGTTGTCTTTCAGGAGCGACTTCACGCCTTCGCGGCCCTGGCCGAGCTTGTCGCCATTGTAGGAGAACCAGCTACCGCTCTTGTTCACGATGCCCATTTCCACACCCATGTCGAGGATCTCGCCGATCTTGGAGATACCCTCACCGAACACGAGGTCGAATTCGGCCGTACGGAACGGGGGCGCCACTTTGTTCTTCACCACTTTCACCTTTACGCGGTTACCGATGGCCTCTTCGCCGTCCTTGATCTGCGTCATACGACGGATATCGAGGCGCACGGAAGCGTAGAACTTGAGGGCGTTACCGCCGGTGGTGGTTTCGGGGTTGCCGAACATCACGCCGATCTTCTCGCGCAGCTGGTTGATGAAGATACAGATGGTGTTGGTCTTGGAGATGGTAGCCGTAAGCTTCCGCAGGGCCTGCGACATGAGGCGGGCCTGCAGACCCATCTTGGAGTCACCCATCTCGCCTTCCAGTTCGCCTTTCGGAACGAGGGCGGCCACGGAGTCGATCACGACCACGTCGAGGGCGCCGGACAGGATGAGGCGGTCGGCGATCTCGAGGGCCTGCTCGCCGTAGTCGGGCTGGGAGATCAGCAGGTTGTCGATGTCGACACCCAGCTTTTGTGCATAAGCAGAGTCGAAGGCGTGCTCGGCGTCGATGATGGCGCACATGCCGCCCTTCTTCTGGGCCTCGGCAATGACGTGGGTGGCCACCGTCGTTTTACCGGAGGATTCAGGACCGTAGATCTCGATCACCCGGCCACGGGGAAGACCGCCGATGCCCAGGGCCGCGTCGAGGCCGATGGAGCCGGTGGAAACAACCTCCTGGGTCTGCTCACCACGTTCGTTCATCATCATCACGCTGCCCTTACCAAAATCCTTGTCGATCTTGTCCATGGTAAGCTTCAGCGCCTTTAATTTTTCAGCGTTTGACATTGTAGTACTCGTTTTGTAGTGTTAGTGAAACAGGACTCCGAAAGTGCACATTCCGCAGCCGGTTCCGGGATTGATTAATTGATTGTAAAGCTAATGAATTTAGCAAAGGGAACCTTGTTTTTTTCCGGGTTTTTTGGTCAAAAAAATGGTAAAGAAACCGCTGGGAAAAACACTACTTTGTGGTGAGAAAAACAACACATGCCGTCTGCCAGCAAACCCGCCACCAGCAACGTTTTGGACTACCTCGACTCGCTCCCGGAATGGAGCCGCATGCTGTGCTCGGAACTCCGCCGTATCATCCTGGCTGCCGACCCCTCGCTCACCGAGGAATGGAAGTGGGGACCGCACTACTCGGGCAACGGCATGGTCTGTGGCTGGGGCGCCTTTCAGAAGCACGTGAAGCTCACCTTTTTCAACGGCTCGGCGATGCCCGACAGCGCGGGCCTCTTCAACCACTGCACCGACAACGAGTTCAGCCGCAGCATCAAATTCAATCCCGGCGATGCCCTCGACGAGGCCCTGCTGACGGCCTATGTGCGGGCTTCCGTGGCCGTCAATAAAACCGGCTTCCGGCGGGTGGTGGCGCCCCGCGAAGACGCCGTTCCCGACGACCTCCTGGCAGCTCTCCGTAACAACAAGGCTGCCGGCGCCTTTTTCGACGCCCTCACGCCGGGCTACAAGCGCGAATACATCGAGCTGGTCACCTCCGCCAAACAGGAAAAGACCCGCCTTGCCCGCATCGAAAAGGTCCTGGCCGCCTGCGCCGCCGGCCGCAAGCCCAATGATCAGTATAAGAAATAATGGGGTAATGGGATAATGGGGCGATGGGATAATGCGTTCTTGTGATGACCCTGTCGGCATATGTTGAAAACGAGCTTAATCCTCACCTTGCTCTTCCAGGCGCTTTCCGGAGCCGCACAATTGTTTTCATACGCTGAGCTTGTTCGCGATGCCATCTGCAGCATCAGGGACGAGCCTGTGATCACATATGTAGATAGTTCTCTCGGCTACTACCAGCCGTTCAGCTACTTTGCCCGGAAGGGGCGGGTGGAGGGCCATTTGCAACTGCGGGCACCCGAAAAAACGGCGATGGTGTTTACGCGGGCAGAGCTGGCTGCCATCGACCACCAGATGGCTTCGGCACCGCCACGGCTTTGGCCCCTGCAATTGTTCGCAAATTCAGTGCGCATACCCACCGATTCAACACATGTCCTTCCTCACTACATGAGGACAACCGAATTTGCACGAAATCGTCAGTACCGGTACTATTATCACCTGAGTGCACCGGTATCGATCCGAAACGGAAGCGTAGTCATTTTCCGGATGGCCGAAATGATCCACCATTCTGCGGGCTACGACTTTCTCTTTATCTATGTGTGTGAGCAACAGGGATGGAAACGCCGGATGACCATTAGGGCAGGCGCCTGGTAAGCTCCGCCGACACCTAAAAAAAAGGACAGCGCAGCCCAACCTTTCTAAACCTTCCTGAACCCTTCTAAACCTTATTACCCCATTAGCACATCACCCCATTAGCACATTCTTCCTTATCTTTGGTATCGACAAAAACTGCAATATGAAAAAACTGCTCTTCTCTGCCCTGCTGCTTGCTTCCCTCGGCGCCACCGCTCAGGAAGCCACCGAGATCCCTTCCGCCGCCAAAGGCGTGACTTATGGCGCCGCCCTCAGCAAAGCCGACGCCGTTCCAATGGACCAGCTCGAAGCCAAGCTCACGAACGGCTCGTTCGAAGGCAAGATCCAGGGTAAGGTGAAGGAAGTATGCCAGACCATGGGTTGCTGGATGAAGGTCGAGAAGGCCGACGGCAGCACCATGATGGTGAAGATGAAGGACCACTCCTTCTTCCTGCCCAAGAACATCGTGGGCCACACGGTGCAGATGGACGGCGTTGCCCAGGTGAAGACCGAGACCGAAGCGAAGCGCAAGCACTACGCCGAGGACGCCGGCAAGAGCAAGGCCGAGATCGCCAAGATCAAGGGCGACAAGTCGGAGCTCCAGTTCACCGCCTCCGGCCTCGTGGTGATCGACTAAGGCTTTGGAAGGTGAAGTAGTGTTTCTTCACCGCTAAGAAAAGAAGTAAAGAAGGTATTCGCTAAGATAGAGCCCCGCTGACGCGGGGCTTTTTTGATAAGCCGATGCCGGGCCCCATCCAGAGGCAGAGCCACGCTCTTTAGAAACGGACAGTGCCGGCGAAGCGGACGCCGGAGAGAAGGAACGCGGATGGAACGGATTTGATAGGATAAGCGCAGGTGGATGCATCAGACAGCGTCACCTTCCTTACTCTTCCGAATCATAGCCTTAAGATCTTTTGGTACGATAAGAAAGGCTGCGTCGAAAACAACCTTACTAATAGACCAGTAGACAAATAGACCGTACGCTTAGCGAAACCCTTAGCTTCTTAGCTCCTCCTATGTTTGCTTTTTGGTTGTTTGACTAAGTTAGTGTGTTATTTATGAAGTGAGAGGCGGGGGAGCGATTTGCGTCCAAGTAGCTCAGGAAGCATGCTGTCGCAAAGAGTTCGCCCCCCGCTTTTTTCCTGCCCGGAGTCTGAACAGAATGTAAGGACCTGCCTTTTGTGGCCGGATCCTGGATACCGCATCGGGAGAAAAGGCGTCAGGTGGGTATACACTTCATCTTTTACCAACCCTTTCATCCTTATTTCTTATGCAACACGTACTCAAGCAGGCCTGCGGCATCGATGTCAGCAAAGACGAACTCGTGGTCACTTTAGGAAGACTCACCGACACCCTGAAGGTGGAGCTCTACGCCCGCAAGACCTTCCCCAACACCGGCACGGGCTTCACGGGGCTACAGCACTTTGTAGCCAGGCATACCCTCCCCGATCTTCCCACCCGCCACGTGATGGAGGCCAGGGGCTGCTATCACGAGGAGCTCGCCTTCTTCCTCCACGACAGGGGTGCGGAGGTCTCCGTGGTGCTGCCCAACCGCATGTCGGCCTACCTGCGCACGTTG
>NZ_BAABGY010000018.1:69586-200234 GCF_039541815.1 Flaviaestuariibacter amylovorans | reverse complement strand
TTTGTCGATTTTAATATCGCATACTCAATTCATCCTTTACCTGTAAACTAGTAGATAACTACTAAATTTTACTATTGCTTCCCATTCTTTCAAAGAACTTCGATAAGAAGACATTACTGCCTGGTTATCGTTTTGCAGATGATCCGGTTTCGAACCGCAGACCGCACTACTTCCGTGCGTCACATCCTGTTTTTTCTAAGAGCTTCTTTCGTTTTGCAGCGCCTCGTTTTTCGAAGCGGAGTGCAAAGGTAAGAGCCTCGTTCATTCTGGCCAAATTTATTTTTGAAATTCCTGAAGTTTCTTTCAAAACCATCCGTCGTTTCAAACCATTCAAACCAGTGTATTTCGAAGAGCGATTCGCTTTTTTCAGAAGCGGAGTGCAAAGATAGAGGCCTCAGTGCTATCAGCCAAACTTTTCTTCAGATTTTCGAAAGATTTTTTCGTCTTAAGAATCGTTTAACTAAATGAGAATCAACTATTTAAAGAGCATCCTTTTCTTTCGAAGCGGGCTGCAAAGATAGGGTTGTGAGAGCGCTCGTTCCAAATCTTTTTTCGAATATTCTTCTAAAAAAATGTCAAGGGAAAGGGCGGTAGAAAAACCCGTGCAGACCGTCGTTCAAAAAGCGGTTGCAAAGATAGGGAGCCCGGCAATAGCGGCCAAAGGTTTGTCGTAAATACTTTGCAAAAAGGCCCGGAAGTCAAGCTCAGCGGGGAAAGTAATTTTCCGGGTACTTCACCCGCACCAGGAAAAGACCGGTAGCCGCTACCGAAAGACCGCAAGGACGGTGCTGCTCAAAGAGCAACTTGAAGTCAGACAGCGACATCTTGCCCCTGGCTACCTTCAGCTGGGTTGCCGTGAGCAGGCGCACCATTCCCCTCAGGAAACGGTTCCCTTCTATATGAAAGATGAGCTGCTCCCCCCTGTCGATCCATTCGCAGGTTTCGATCCGGCAACGGAAGTTCTTGACCTGGGTGTTCGTCTTGGAGAAGGAAGTGAAGTCGGTTTGCTCCTTTATATAAGAAGATGTTTCTGACAGCGCATCGCGATTGAGTGCATAGGGATAAAAAAGGGCCACTTCGCGCAGGAACGGGTCTTTCTCCCGGTACAAGCGGTATTCGTACTCCCGGCCAATGGCGTCGAAGCGGGAGTGCGCCTCCGCTCCCATCGCGTGGAGGTTTTGGGCCACGATGTCGGGCGGCAGCACCGCGTTCATCTTGTAGAGTAGCTGCGGGTGCAGGTCGCCGTCAAAGTCGAAATGAAAGTAGTTCTGCAGGGCATGCACGCCGGCATCCGTACGGGAGGATCCGGTAAGCTGGATGGGCACCCGCTGGATGGTAGCCAGCGCGGCCTCCACTTCGGATTGTACCGTTACCGCGTTCTCCTGTACCTGGAAGCCGCTGAACCGGGTCCCCTTGTAGGCCACCTCTAGAAAATAACGCCCCATACTTATTGACGCGTAAGTTCGTTCAGCCGCTTCACCAGATACGCGTCGCGAAGCTCCTTGCCCAGCGCTTCGAAGTTGGCCGGGTCAGACACATGCCCCCAGGCCGCCTGATACAGATTGTATTTACCCAGGTCGGTAAAGAAGAGCCCTCCCAGGTGACGGACCTGCTCGGTGGTATAACACATATTCCGGAATCCTTTGCGGGCGGCGGTGATCATACTTCCTTCGTCGGAAGCAGCCACCATACTGCGGCGCAGCTTCAGCAGGTCTTTCTCCCCTGCCTCTGCCTTACAATTGCCCTTATTGGTGCCGGGTGCCGCTACGGCATTTCCCACTCCGGTATTTGCCACCTGAACACTATCGTTCGCGGGTCTACGACTGCTGTCAGGGGGCACGGGCGCTGTAGCCTGCACCGACGCTGCGGGGAGCGCTACTTCCTTCGGGTTCGGAATGAGGATGCGGATCGTATCTACCTGGCCGTCCTGCACATCATGAAACACAAGGCCGAAACCTTCGGTGGTAGAGCTTTCCGAGCGGCGCTTAACCAGCGACCGCTGGTAGACCGGCTCTGCCGGCGCGGACGCTGCCGGCGCAGCAACGGAAGGAGGCATGGTAGCCGCCGCCGCCGGGGGGGTGGTATCGTCGCCACCGATCTCAAGCGTGGTATCGCTGACGACCCGGGCGCTTGCGCTGACCGGACGCACCGGAACCGTATCCCGGAGCACTGCCGCCTGGGCGGAGGCCGTAGTGCTGACCGGCAACGAAGCCATCATGGCGCCCGGTTCCGCCGGGGGGCCAAACGGGCCGGCATGAAGCAGCGTCGGATCGTCGGAGGCCTGCACCAGCAGGCGGGTAAACGGATCGGCGGCGGCCAGCAGGTTTCGGTTGTCGGCATCGGAGGGTCCGTTGGCCGCGAGCGCCTTCTGCAGGGTCAGCGACTGCAGGTCGAACAGGTTCCAGCCGCCTCCCACATTCTTCAGCACGAAGCCGCGGTCGGCCTTGTCTACCTTTACTTCAAACCGATTCACTGAGTTGTTGCCCGGGAACCCGATTCCCAGCACATAGGTGCTGTCAACAAGGTTGGGCAGGATCACATATCCGGTCGCAGAAGAAGCATGCACCTTATCGGCCAGCTTCACAAAGAAAGGAGCACGATCGTCGGTTTGCAGGTACACGAAGTACACCCGCTGCGCGCCCGCGGTGGTGCCGAGTAGCAGGAGGGCCAGTAGAAGGCGGAGTGGCGTCATGGTTCCCAAAAATATGCTTTTTGCCGGGCTGTGGCAAACGCGCGCCATTTATGGATTTCTTAAACCGAGGGGGAACCGATTCCCTTAGATTTGCCCCACTATTAAATAAGTAACATGAAACAATTCGCTTTCCTGGGTGCCTTCTGCCTCGCGCTTACCGGCGCCGGAGCACAGGAGTCCGCCCCTGTAGCCGAAGTGCCGAAGGTGTTCCGCGCCACAGCGGAAAAGGTCAACGACCTCGTGCATACGAAGCTCGATGCCCGCTTCGACTACCAGAAGTCTCATCTTCTTGGCAAGGCCTGGATCACCCTGCGCCCCCACTTCTACCCTACCGACTCCCTGCGCCTCGACGCCAAGGGCATGGACGTACGCCAGGTCGCGATCGTACGCGGCGGCCAGAACAAGCCCCTGAAGTATACCAACACCGGCATGGAGCTGCTGATCACGCTCGATAAGACCTATTCGCGCACGGAGCCGTACACCATCTATATCGATTATACCGCGAAGCCCGACGAGCTGAAGGTGGAAGGCAGTGCCGCCATCACCGATGCGAAAGGCCTGTACTTCGTGAACCCGCGCGGCGAGGAGCCCGGCAAGCCCACCCAGATCTGGACGCAGGGTGAGACCGAGGCCACCTCGGTATGGGTGCCCACCATCGACAAGCCGAACCAAAAGACCACCAACGAGATCCTGATGACCGTGCCGGCGAAGTACGTGACGCTCTCCAACGGCCTCCTGATCAAGCAAACAAAGAACGCAGACGGCACCCGCACCGACCACTGGAAGATGGACCTGCCGCATGCTCCGTATCTCTTCTTCATGGGCGTGGGCGACTTCGCCGTGGTGAAGGACAGCTGGAGAGGCAAGGAAGTGAGCTACTACGTGGAGAAGGAATATGCCTCCGTAGCCCGCGGCATCTTCGGCCACACGCCGGAGATGATGACCTTTTTCTCGCGCCTCCTCGGCGTGGACTATCCCTGGAGCAAGTATGCCCAGATGACGGCCCGCGACTACGTAAGCGGCGCCATGGAGAACACCACGGCTACCCTGCACCAGGAAAGCGCCCAACAGGATGCCCGCGAGCTCTCCGACGGTAACGACTGGGAAGGCACCATCGCCCACGAGCTGTTTCACCAGTGGTTCGGCGACCTTGTGACCGCCGAGAGCTGGAGCAACCTCACCGTGAACGAGTCGTTCGCCAACTACAGCGAATATCTCTGGAGCGAGTATAAATACGGTAAGGACGCCGCCGACGATCACAACATGAGCGACATGCAGGGCTACCTCATGAGCGGCTCCGAGAAGAAAGACCTGGTGCGTCATTACTACCGCGACAAGGAAGACATGTTCGATGCCGTGAGCTACAACAAAGGCGGCCGCATCCTGCACATGCTCCGCAACTACCTGGGCGACAGCGCCTTCTTCAAGGCCCTCAACGTGTACCTCGTCAACAACCGCTTCAAGGCCGCCGAGGCCCACAACCTGCGCCTCGCCTTCGAGGAAGTATCCGGTAAAGACCTGAACTGGTTCTTCAACCAGTGGTACTTCGGCGCCGGCCACCCGAAGCTGGACATCAACTACAGCTACGACGAGGCTGCAAAGCAAGTACGCGTGATCGTACAGCAGAAGCAAACCGGCGACAAGCTGTTCCAACTGCCCACCACCGTCGACATCTACAACGGCCCCAACAAGGTGCGTCATAAGATCTGGGTCAGCAACAAGGTCGATACGTTTACCTTCAATGCCGCCACCAAGCCCGACCTCGTGAACTTCGACGGCGACAAGGTGCTGCTGGCTACCAAGACTGAGAACAAGACCATTGCCGAATACGCGCACCAATACAAGTATGCCGGCAACTATACCGACCGCCGCGAAGCCCTCGACGCCGCCGCCCGCCGCCAGGACGATGCTGCCGCACAGGCCATCCTCCTGCAGGGCCTCAGCGACCGCTACGAAGGTCTCCGCGCGTATACCGTGAGCCGCCTCGACCTGCGCAAGGACGCGATCAAGACGATGGCCGAGCCGCAACTCGCCCGCCTGTCGAAGAGCGATCCGAAGCGCGGTGTGAAGGCAGCCGCCATCTCGAAGCTGGCCACTTACCGTAAGGCCGAATACGCCCCGATCTTCCGCAGCGCCGTGAGCGACTCGTCGTACACCGTGGCCGGCAATGCCCTCGAGGCGCTGGTGCGCGTTGACAGCAGCGCCGCCGTAGCCGAGGCACGCCGTCTTGCCAACACGAAGATGAAAGGCAAGCTCGCCGCCACGGTTACCAATGTGCTGGTGCAGGCAGGCGACCCCGCCGCTGCCGCGATGATGATCACCAACTTCGAGAAGCTGCCCCTGGGCCAGGCGAAGTTCGAAGGCATCAAGCCCCTCACCGACCTGCTGGGCGGCCTCAGCGATGCCACCCTTTTCCGCCGCGGTGTGGACGCCGTAGTGAAGTTCATGGGTGAGATCCCTGCCGCCTACCGCGACCAAACGACGCCCTTCATCGAGGGCCTGCTGGGCGAGGTGCAGAAGCAGCAGGACGCTGCCGGCCGCAAAGCAAGCGCGCAATACGTGCAGGAAAAGCTCGCGAAGAAAGGATTTTAGGAATGTGCTGATGGGGTAATGTGCTAATGGGGTAATAACCGGCAAGCACAGAGCACCTGATAACAGAAAGGCCGCCCGGTGGGCGGCCTTTCTTGTTTTCCGCCTGACGGCGCTGCGATTTGTATCGGCCGTCACCTGTAGTACAGGTGAAATCGAATCCAGCTTCGCTTGCCGGTGTTCCCCGATTGCTCAATGATGCGTATAACTGCCTTGTTATGTTTCGTTAGTCGTAAAAAAGGCGAAGTACCCTTTTAAAACCGATTAGGCGAACACAGCATTCCGAAGCTTCGAGCCGTCCTTGCGATCCCGCACAGGAAAAAGACCCCTCGAACCAGATCATTGGAAGCATCGATCCATGTGCCCTGAACATTGGTTCGGAACCCCATGAAAAAGGCCCCGCTGATCGCGGAGCCCATTTCACTATTCGATATTCCCTACCAGCTGCCGCTCGCGCCGCCGCCGCCGCCGGAGCCACCGCCGAAGCCACCAAAGCCTCCGCCGTCGCCTCCGCCGCCAAAGCCGCCGCCGAATCCACCGCCACCGCCGCCGAAGCCGCCGGGCAGGAAGATGATGGGCGGGATGCCGCCCGTGCGGCGGTACCCGCGGCGCGACATGAAGCCGCCTCCGCCACCGCCGCCACTGCGGCCGAAGATGATGGCCAGGATGATGACCGCGAAGATGATCTTACCGATGCCGAAGCCGCCACCACCGCGCTCGCCCTGAGGCGCGCGGCTCCGGTAGCCCGGCGGGGCCTTGTATTCGCCCGCGGCCGCACGGATGATGGAATTGGTGCCGGCATCAAGGCCCTCGTAATACTGGTTGTTCCGGAAAGCCGGCAGGATGTCGTTCTCGATGATGTTCTTGGACGTAATGTCGGGCAGCGGGCCTTCCATGCCATAGCCGGTGCGGATGGTGACCTTACGGTCTTCCACCGCAACGAGCAGCACAACGCCGTTGTCCTTCTCCTTCGTGCCTACCCCCCACTTGCGCAGAATGGCCAGGCCGACATCCTCGATCGGGTAGTCGCCGGTCGTTTTCATCAGCACCACGGCGATCTGCGTCGATGTTGTATCGTTGTAGCGCTTCAGCTTGCTTTCAAGGGCGTCTTGCTGGTAGCTATTGAGCTTGCCTGATAGGTCGTTCACCAGGCGCGGTGGGGTCGGCCGCGCGGGCACTACTTTGTCGATGCCCTGACCGAATGCCAGCAGACTGCACAGGAGGCTCAGGAAAAATAGGATCCGTTTCATGCTTAACTGCCGAAGACGATGTCGTCGGGCAACTCGTTTTTATCCGAGGCGTGATCGTAGGGGAAATACTGGTGCAGGGCTTCGCCGAGGGCGTCGATGCCGCCGCAGATGCCGCTTACGAGGTGGTCGTGGCGGAACTCTTCGAGCATCCGGGCCACTACCTGCTGCCAGTAAGCAGTGCCCACCTTGGCGTGGATGCCGGCATCGCCGTATACGGCGGCCTGGTGGTCCTTAAGGGCGAGGTAGAGTAGCGTGGCATTGCGCTCGGCGGTGCGCTCCATCCCGAGCTGCAGGAAGATCTCCTGTGCGCGGTCCGACGCGTCCATGTAGCGGCAATGGCTTTCCACGAAGAGGCGCACCTCACCGGAGGTCCGCTGCTCGGCGCGGCGGATGGCTTCGATGAGGAGCGCTTTTTCTTCCTCGCTAAAGAACTCGGTCTGCTTTTTCCAGGGAAACAGGTTCATATCAGCGGGTTACAGTGTCTACCTGCACGCGGGGCGCCGGCGGGTTGTTGCTGGTGGCCCCGTTGTCGAAGTCGACGCGTGGTGCATTCTGCGAGCCCGGATCGGCCTGGAAGCCCTGGCGGGGATGGAAGCCCATGGCGCCTGCGAACAGGGCTACAGGGAACCGGCGTACACTCAGGTTATAGCTTTGCACCGCTTCGTTGAAGTCGTTGCGGGCTACCGTAATGCGGTTCTCCGTGCCTTCGAGCTGCGTCTGCAGGTTGCGGAAGGCCTCGTTGGCGCGCAGGTTCGGGTATTGCTCCACCGACACGAGCAGGCGGCTAAGCGAACCGGAGAGCTGACTTTGGGCCTGCTGGAAGCGCTCAATGTTTTCCGGGGTCAGATTCTCCGGGTTGATCTGCATCGACGTCGCCTTGGCGCGTGCGTTGATCACGGCTTCCAGCGTCCCGCGCTCGAAATTGGCTTCGCCCTGCACGGTGCGCACGAGGTTCGGGATCAGGTCGGCGCGCCGCTGGTATTGCGACTGCACATTGTTCCAGACCTTCTTCACGTTCTCATCCTGGCCTACGAGGCCGTTGTATTGACCGCAGCCCCAGAACAGAAGGAGGAGCAGTATTCCTAAAATGATCAGAAGAGGCATCGAGCGTCTCATGGACTTAAGTTTTGTTTTAAAGTTACTAGTTACCTGCAAATTGTACACCAGAACGGATGAGCTGCCCCTTCGGCATCCTTCGGCAAGCTCAGGATGACAAAGAGGCAGCGTTCGTGAGGCGTGAAGCGTCAGGCGTGAAGGGGCCATTCATTAAGACCAGCCATTCATTCCATCCATCACAGGGCGATGTGTTCTAACGGTAGAAGCAGAATGTACCCTTGTCATCCTGAGCTTGTCGAAGGATTACGCTTTCACCGCCGCAATACCCGGCAGCTCCTTGCCCTCGAAGAACTCGAGCATGGCGCCGCCGCCGGTGGATACGTAGCTTACTTTATCGTTGTAGCCGAACTGGTTGACCGCAGCTACGGAGTCGCCACCGCCTACGAGCGAGAAGGCGCCGTTGGCTGTAGCTTCGGCAACGGCCTTGGCTACCGCCTTGGTTCCGTGCTGGAATTTCCCCATCTCGAACACCCCCATCGGGCCGTTCCAGAGAATCGTCTTCGAGGCATGGAGCACCTTGGTGAACATATCACAGGCCAGCGGACCAATGTCGAGGCCCATCCAGCCGTCGGGGATATTGACGCTGAGCGACGAGGAGATCTCCGCGTCGGCGGCAAACTTGTCGGCGATGATGGAGTCGGAAGGCAGGTGAATGGTGACGCCTTTCGCTTCGGCTTTTTTCAGTAGCTCACGCGCAGTGTCGATGCGGTCCTCCTCGCAGAGTGACGATCCGATCTTGCCGTCCATCGCTTTGAAAAAGGTATAGGCCATGCCGCCGCCGATGATGATATCGGTAGCGCGGTCGAGCAGGTTTTCGATGATGAGGATCTTGTCGCTCACCTTGGCGCCGCCGATGATGGCCGTGAAGGGCTTCTCCGACGCGTTCATCACTTTCTCGGCGCTTTTCACCTCACCTTCCATCACGGTACCGAAGAGGCGGTTGCCGGCGTCGAAGTACCGGGCGATCACGGCCGTGGACGCGTGGGCGCGGTGGGCCGTGCCGAAGGCGTCGTTCACATATACGTCGCCGAGCTTGGCGAGCTTCTGTGCGAAGTCGGTGTCGCCCTTTTCTTCTTCTTTATAGAACCGGAGATTCTCCAGCAGCAGCACCTGCCCGGCCTGCAAAGCGCCGGCCTTCTGCACGGCCTCGTCGCCGATGGAGTCGCCGGCAAACTGCACCTCCGTGCCCAGGAGCTCCGAGAGATGCGCCACCACGTGCTTCAGCGAGTACTTCTCCGCAGGGCCTTCTTTCGGGCGGCCGAGGTGCGACATCAGGATCACGGAGCCGCCGTCGGCAAGGATCTTCCTGATCGTGGGAAGCGTGGCGCGGATGCGCGTATCGTCGGTGATGCGAAAGGTCTCTTTCTCCAACGGCACGTTGAAGTCGACGCGGATCAGCGCCTTACGGCCGGAGAAATTATAGTCTGAAAAGGTTGCCATAACAAAGGTTTACGTGTGGGAATCAAAAGTAAGGTACCGCGCCCTTCGATTGCCCGGCACCGTAAAAGAAAAAGCCCTTTGCCTCCGCTTCGCTGCGGCATGACAAAAGGGCTTTGGAATGAGGCTATCGGAGTGATTACTTATCGATGAGGCCAGCGAAATGCTGCACGGTGCGCACGAGCTGCGACACGTAGCTCATCTCGTTATCGTACCAGCTTACGGTCTTCACCATCTGCACGTCGCCGTTGGTGATGACTTTCGTCTGGGTACCGTCGAACAGGGAGCCGAAGTGGATGCCGATGATGTCGGTAGAGGTGATCTCGTCTTCCGTGTAGCCGAAGCTCTCGTTGGCGGCAGCCTTCATGGCAGCGTTGATCTCTTCGATAGACGTCTTCTTTTCAAGAATGGTCACGAGCTCGGTGAGGGAGCCCGTGATGGTGGGCACGCGCTGTGCGGTGCCGTCGAGCTTACCTTTCAGCTCGGGGAGCACGAGGCCGATGGCCTTGGCCGCGCCGGTGCTGTTGGGAACGATATTGGCGGCAGCGGCGCGGGCGCGGCGCAGGTCGCCTTTGGGGTGCGGGGCGTCGAGGGTGTTCTGGTCGTTGGTGTAGGCATGGATGGTGGTCATCAGGCCCGACACGATACCGAAGTTCTTCTGGAGCACCTGGGCCATCGGGGCAAGGCAGTTGGTGGTGCAGGAGGCGCAGGAGATCACGGTCTCGGAGCCGTCGAGGATGGCGTGGTTCACGTTGAACACAACGGTCTTCACGTCGCCCGTAGCCGGAGCGGAGATTACGACACGCTTGGCGCCGGCGGTGAGGTGTGCCTCGGCCTTGGCCTTGTCGGTAAAGAAGCCGGTGGATTCGATCACCACGTCCACTTCGTGCTGGCCCCAGGGAATCTGTGCGGGGTCTTTCTGGGCGTAGATCTTCACCTCGTGACCATTCACGACGATGGCGTTCTCGGTTGCCTTCACGTCTTCGTTAAAGCGGCCCTGTGCCGAATCGTACTTGAGGAGGTGCGCGAGCACGGCGGGGCTGGTGAGGTCGTTGATGGCCACGACGTCGATGCCCTGCATGTTATGGATCTGGCGGAACACCAGGCGGCCGATGCGTCCGAAACCGTTGATGGCAACTTTTACTGACATATGCTAAGTGTTTAAGTTGATTAATGCGGGGCGAAGGTAAGGAGTAACGGTTTATTGGTCTATTGGTCTATTGGTTTATTAGTAAAGGGTCGTTTACGGTCGGACATTCTTTATAGGCGCGAGCTTTCCGGAGCGTGTAGTGGTAACGAAAGCAGGTAATCTTTCGCTTAGGTTCCTGCCGCTCTTCAACTTCGCCATTCCTTGTTCGATATTCCTTGTTCCCTGTTCCTTATTCGATATTCTCAAAAACAGGAATAGCCCCGGTCAGGGGGCTATCTCCATTTTGTGGCCATGGGGCCGGTATGTACGTTCTTCTTAGTGAGCCATTGTATGGCGATGATGCCCGTGGTGGCGATGCTCGGCGCGCTCGTTCGAAGGGTGCGTCTTCGTCATGAGCGACGCGCCTACTTCAGCGATACCCAGCACGAGGTGGGGCATATAGACGTAGTCGCTAAATCCGAAGATCCAGGGCGAGGCCGCCAGCAAGATACCGCTCATAAGGTCGAGGCCCAGGTGCGTCCGCATCGAGAGGGTGCGCGCCGCGCCGAGCTCATAGTCGGTAAACAGGCTATACAAGATGGCGCCGGCACCCAGGATCACGGGGATCCAGGTTTCCGCACCGCCGGCAGCGAAATCAAATATCCACGGTGCCGCGATCAGCAGCACACCCATGAGGTAGTCGAGGTAGCCATGGGTTTTCGTTCCTATCATACGCATAACATTCCGATTTGATCCGTGCTTGATTTTCCAGAAACCGTGCCACCACCGGTACCAAGGCTGTGCTCAAAGCCGTGCGCACAGCCCGCTTCCGTAGAAAACAGCAATCGTTTTACAGGTCCTTTAACACTTGGTCACCGCATAAAAAATCCCGCCTGCGGCGGGATCGGTATGTTATTTCTACAGGTAACCGGCAGCGCGTCAGCGTGCTCCTGCAGCCAGGCGCTGCTCGGCTTCCTTGCGTAAACTGTCGGTGCTGCGGCGGCGCTCCCCGGCCCAGGCAAGTTTGAAGGCGGCCGTGTCGACACCCTTGCGCGCCAGCCAGGCGCTGCAGGTCTGGTAGGCAAGCGTACTGCGGTCGGCAGAGTCCACAAGGAGGATGGCTTCACGAGTGGCTTCACGCACGTTCGTCCCTGAGTCCTTCACGAAAATGGAAAAGGTCTCCTTTTCGAGTTCAATGCTGTCGAGTTGCCGGCGCGTGAGTCCGCCGCCGCCGGTGCAGCCGCACATCGACCAGACGGCCAGGACCGGGAGCAGCGACAGGGTGACACGGATCAGCGTAGCGGGAAGGGGTGCATTTCGATACATAACCATGGATTGACGGGAGTAAAGATACCGGTTTGGCCCAAAGACGGGCGGCCCGAAAGGGCACAAAAAAAGCCCTGCAAAACCTGCAGAGCTTCTTTGTACCGCGTACGGGATTCGAACCCGTATCGCCTCCGTGAAAGGGAGGTGTCCTAGCCCTTAGACGAACGCGGCATTTTTAAGAACTGTCCCGTTGTTTTCGGGAGTGCAAAGATAGGAGCCGCATCCATTTCTCCAAAAATAATTTCAAAAAAAATCCCGGCATCTCCTGATCGGGGATGCCGGGAAGTTGCATTGATTCTGAGCGAACCGATGTTAGCGGCTGGCCACATCGAATTTACGGAAAATGTTGCGTACCGCCGATTGGATCTCCCTGCTCGTCAGGTTGCGGCTGTTCACCTGGTCGGTGGTCCAGCCTTGCCAGATCGTTTTGTCGGTCTTCGCGTCGATCATCCGGATCGTTACGGTGCCTTCGCGGATCTCGCGGGGGGTCTGGTCGTAGCCCAGGAGCTGCGACGGCAGGTACACGGGCACATAGCGGCGCGTGTAAGGGTTGAAATACCAGCGCGTGCCCGGGTTCGAGTACACCGGCGTGTTGCTGCTTTGCAGGCCCTTCTCCACCACTACGTCGTAGGTGAGGAGCACGTCGGGACGCTGCTTCGACTCCTTCCAGCCCGCCTTCTGCAGCTCGCTGTTGACGGCGCTGATAATGTTGCGCTCGGTAAGATCGGATACGGGTGCTTTTGCCGAGTCGCCCTGCGATTCGCGGGTGTCCACCCAGGTAAATGAACGGTAGCTGTCCAGGTTGGCAGCGGGGTCCTTCTCGATGTGGGCCGCGGTACCGCATCCCGCGAGCAGGGCACCGGCGAGGGCCAGCACACCGAGTGTTCGTGCATGTTTCATAGGTTGTTGCTCCTTTGTTTAGATCAGCTTATAGACGGCAAAAAGGGTGCGGGTATTTCAAAGGAGACGTTAAGATTCGTGAAGCGGGAACCGGGAAGCGGGAAGCGGTAAACGAAGAACGTCCCGCTTTGCGGGACGTTCTTCGTATCTGGCGTCAGCATTGCCGATTACCGATTGCCGATTGCCGACAGGCGTCAGCATTGCCGATTCTCGATTCCCGATTGCCGATCACAGACCGATCTCGTAATGCTGATCCGGGACCACCACATCCTGGAAGCCCTTGGACACGAGGCGCTGCTTGAAGGCCTCCTGTACGTTGTACTCCCCGTGCACGAGAAACAGTTTCTGCACGCCCCGCGGGTCCTGGCCCGAAAGCCACTGCGAGAGGTCCTCGTAGTCGCCGTGGGCGCTCATGCTGCGGATGGAGCCGATCTCGGCGTGCACCTCGTGGCGGATCCCGTAGATGCCGACCTCCTTCTCTCCTGCCATAAGGCGGCCACCGAGCGAGTTGGGCTCGCAGTAACCCGTCATGAGTATCGTGTTGTGCGAATTCTCGATGTTGTTGGAGATGTGGTGCTTCACACGGCCCGCTTCGGCCATGCCCGACGCCGAGAGGATGACACAGGGCTGATCGAAGTAGTTCAGCTCCTTCGACTCCTCCACCGAGCGGATGTACTTAAGCCCCTTGAACTGGAAGGGGTCATCATCCTGCTGCATCACTTTCTGGATGTTGCGGTTGAAGTAGCCGGGGTATTTCTTGATGACCTCGGTGATGGAGGTACTGAGCGGACTATCGAGGAAGTAAGGCACGGGGGGCAAGCGGTTCTCGAGCTCGAGCTGATTGAACGCAAACAGGAGCTCCTGGGTGCGACCGAGGCTGAAGGCCGGCATAATGAGCTTACCCCGTTTCTGAAAGCAGGTATGCTCGATCCAGTGCAGCAGCTGGTCAACGGTGGAATGGACGTTGTCGTGCAGCGAGTTGCCATAGGTGGATTCGAGGATGATGCAGTCGGCCTGGTCGAAGGGGGCCGGCGAGCGGAGGATGACGTCGCGGTAGCGGCCGAGGTCTCCACTGAAGGTGAGGCGGTACGTGCGCGCGCCTTCCTTGATGCGCAGGTGCACGCAGGCGGAGCCGAGGATATGGCCGGCATCGGTGAAGAGGCATTCCACGTCTTCAAGGATCGGGAACCATTCGCCGTAGGGCCGCTCGGTAAACCGGTCGAAGGAGGCACGGGCATCGTCGAGGGTGTAGAGCGGCTGCAGGAGCGGCTTGCCCTGCGCCTTGCTGCTCTTGTTGTGGGCCTTCACGTCATTCTCCTGGATCTCGGCTGAATCCTCCAGGAGGAGACGCGCCAGTTCGGCCGTGGCATCGGTACAGAAGATCCTGCCGGAAAAGCCGTCGTGCACGAGGCGCGGAATGAGGCCCGAGTGGTCGATGTGGGCATGCGAGAGCACGAGCACGTCCACTTCTGCCGGATCGAATCCCCAGCTTCGGTTGAGGGGATCTGTGTCCTTACCCATGCCCTGGAAGAGGCCGCAGTCGAGCAAAATCTTCTTTCCATTCTTGAGGGTCAGCAGGTGCTTGGAGCCCGTTACCGTGCGCGCGGCGCCATGAAATGCAATCTTCATATCCGTTCCTGTTTTGTGAAAGAAAGGTAAGCGAAAACGGAGCCGGAAATTGAGGAGTTTGAGGTTTGTAGTTTGAAGCTTGCAGTTGCCAGGCCCTCCAGATGCCAAGGACAACGGGCCTATTCAGTCGGCCCGGCGAACCATCTCACCACCCGATTACCCCTCCCTCGACAAGCTCGGGATGACAAGAGTCCTTTGTCAGGCTGAGTGACGCTGAAGCCAGCACATGATCTCATGGCTTCTTCGCTTTGAACGACCAGGTGAAGCGGAACTCGGCCACGGTTTCGCCGGCACCGTTGCGGCCGGTGCTGGTGCAGGTGATCGTTTGTCCTTCGCCGGTAGCCTCCGCCCGGTCGATGGCGGCCGAGATGGCGGCACCGTCGGCGCAGGTAAAGAACGTAGGGCCGGTGGCTTTCTTGAAGAATTGCGCGTCGCAGCCAACCACCAGCATGGAAACGGCCGGGCGCCGCTTCCAGACCGGGGCCATGCAAAGCGCGCCGGTGCTGAGCTCCGCTCCCATGCTCAGGCAGGCGAAATACGTGGAGCGGAAGGGGTTCTGTGTAAACCATTTAAAGGGCACCCGCACGGTGCAGGCCGCTTCGTCGAGCGCGGTAATGCGCAATCCCGAGAAATAGGCCGCCGGCAGCTTCGCCAGCAAAAAGAGCCGGAACTTGAGCGGGTGGCGGGCAAGAGACCGGAAGGCGTCGGCTTGGGCGGGAGTCTGCGGCATGAGGTTTATTGGTTTATTGGTCTATTTGTTTATTGGTCTATTGGTAAGGGGTCGCTTAAAGAGCGGAAGTCATTGCGAGCGCAGGGTACCGAAGCCTTGGGACAATCTCCCCCGTTACCGAGAGTGATCGCAGCTGGCCTTGTTGTATCTTCCTCAGTTCATCTTCCCGCTCACCCGCTCACCCGCTCACCCGCTCACCCGCTCACCCGCTCACCCGCTCACCCGCTCACCCGCTCACCCGCTCACCCGCTCACCCGCTCACCCGCTCACCCGCTGACGGCAATTTACCCGAATTCGAAGCGCAACCGCCCCGTTGGTATCGTTCTTTTGACTATTTCGTGTGCGCAGCAAACCTTTTGGTGTAATGAAGCGTCTCGATTGGGAGAAAATCGGAACCTTTGTTTCACCAACAATCACTCAATCAACCATAATGAAAAAAATCTTCCTCGTGGGCGCTCTTGCCCTCAGCCTCGCCGGCCAGGCCCAGAAAGTAACGGTAAAACCCACGTTTACCAAAGGCCAGAAACTCGAACTGGTGACCAAGGCCAACACCGTGATGTCGATGGAAATGATGGGCCAGTCGATGGAAAACAAGATCGACGCCACCATTACCCGCTCCTTCGACGTCGAGAATGCCTCTGAATCGGGCACCAACCTCGAGCACAAAATCAAGCGCCTGCAGATGAGCTTCAGCTCCCCCATGGGTGCGCAGAACTTCGACAGCGAGAACGAGGCCGACATGAAGGGAGAAGGCGGCAAATCGGCGGAGAAGGCCCTCAAGAACAAATACACCCTCACGCTCGACGGCAACGGCAAGATCACCAACGTGAAGCTCGACGACCAGAACAGCAACACGGAAGAGAGCTCGGGTATGCTTTCCGGCGCCATGGACCAGCTGGGCGGCGGCGGTGCTGTGCCGAAAGTAGGCACCAGCACCGAGCTGACGCTGCTTCCGGCAGAGGGCGTCGCCAAGGGCGATACGTGGGCGGACACTGCCAAAGGCCAGAAATCCAACTACACCGTTTCCGATATCACGGGCGACGAGGTGATCGTGAAGTTTACCAGCGAAGGCAAGACCGAGCGCAAGCAGGAGGCACAGGGCATGGAAATCGTCATCAACTCCGTTGACAAGACCAGCGGCACCATCCGCATCGACCGCAAGACGGGTATCATGAAGGAGCGCGTGAGCACCACCGACTCCGAAGGCACGATGGAAGTGATGGGCCAATCGGTACCGATGACCACGAAAACGCAGGTGACCACCACGGTGACCACGAAATAAAAAGACCGGTTCGTAAAAACAAAGCCCTGACCAAACGTCGGGGCTTTGTTTTAGAATATCGCCGGAATTTCGAATATCGAACACAGAATGATAAATTCCGAATGCTGTGCTCCTAGCTCCAAAGCAGGCGGCAAGTTATGTAACGGGTAACGGGTGCTATTGACAAAACATAATCCCATATTGACACCCGATGTCCCTATTTCCTGGAGCAATGCCCTGACAAGAAACGCCCTGCATGTTGCAGGGCGTTTCTATTTCATCATTCTTCATTCGTTGTTCATCATTCGATATTCTACAACACTTCCACCTGGTTGCGGAGCAGGTCTTCGAATACGTCGCGCTTGCGGATCAGGTGAGCGGCGCCGTCGAGCACCAGCACCTCGGCAGGCTTCAGGCGGGAGTTGAAGTTTGACGCCATCTCGAAACCATAGGCGCCGGCATTGTAGAAAACGAGCACATCGCCCTCGCGCACCTCACTCAGCGTGCGGTCCCAGGCAAAAGTGTCGGTTTCGCAGATATGCCCCACCACCGTATAAATGCGGGGCGATCCGGCCGGGTTGCTCAGGTTTTCGATGCGGTGGTAGGCCTCGTACATCATCGGCCGGATGAGGTGGTTGAAGCCGCTGTTGACCCCTACAAAGACCGTAGCCGTTGTTTGCTTCACCACGTTACACTTCACCAGGAAATAGCCGGCCTCGCTCACGAGGAACTTACCGGGCTCGAACCAGACTTCGAGGTCCTTGCCGTTCTCGGCCTTGTACTGCGCGAAGGCGTCGCCCACCTTTTTGCCCAGGGCGGCCACGTCGGTGCGCACGTCGTCTTCATGGTAAGGCACCTTGAAGCCCGACCCGAGGTCGATGAACTCGATCTGGGGGAAGTGCTCCGCGATGCCGAACATCACCTCGAGGCCGGCCAGGAACACGTTGATGTCCTTGATGTCGGAGCCGGTGTGCATGTGCAGGCCTTTCACGTTGAGGCCGGTGGTCTTTACAATGCGCTCGATGTGCCGCATCTGGTGCACCGAGATGCCGAACTTGGAATCGATGTGGCCGGTGGAGATCTTGTAGTTGCCGCCGCCCATGATGTGCGGGTTGATGCGGATGCAGATCGGGTACGCCCCCCCGTAGCGGTTGCCGAACTGCTCGAGGATGGAAATGTTGTCGATATTGAGGATCACACCGAGGGCGCGGCCCGCGTCGATCTCGTCGAAGTCGACGCAATTGGGTGTAAAGAGGATGCGGTCGGGTGTGAAGCCGGCCTTGAGGCCCAGGTGCACCTCGTGGATGCTGACGCAGTCGAGGCCGGCGCCGAGCCCGTTGATGAATTTAAGAATGTTGATGTTGGTGAGCGCCTTGCAGGCATAAAAGAAGCGGGCCTTCACCGCCGAGAACGCGCCGGACAGCGTGTCGTATTGGTCCTTGATCTTCTCGGCATGGTATACGTACAGCGGAGTGCCGAACTCCTTTGCGAGGCCGATCAGCTGCTCGCGGGAAAGGGATTGAGACATGGCGCGAAGTTAGTGAAGGGCAGGAAGAAGGCATGTTAAGGAGAAGAAGAGTTTTTTACCGCTAAGAAAAGAAGAAGCTAAGGTATTCGCTAAGGGGTGCATATCAGGGGCAGTCTTTACTCCGGCCTATATTTCATAACCACGAGGCATCTCGTCGAATTCACTTCTATGTTCGTTATTGGTAATTTCCTGTTGAATTGCTCTGCAAAAGGATCGGAGCAACGGCCAATCACAGTCGCTCCGAAAAAATCGGAAAGCTGAACGCACGTACCGAAATAAAAAGCCCCGCGTGAGCGGGGCCATTTTCTTTGCGAATACCTTAGCCACTTCTTTTCTTAGCGGTTAGAATCGCTTATTTACTTCTTCTGCCTTATGGTGCATCCGGAATGTCCTTATTCGCCGGGGAGTCATCATCCGCGAGCGGGTCGTCGCTGTCGGGCTTGCCCGAGCCGAGGTCGGCCGGGAGCGCGCCGTCGAGGTCGTCGGTGGTGAAGATGATCTCGTCGCTCGTTTCGTCGATGCGGATCTCCTCCTGCTCGTCGTCGGGGAAGTCTGCTTCACTGAGCTCTTCTTCCTCCAGGGCGGTGGCATCGGTACCGGAAGCATCATCTTCCTCCTTTTCTTCCTCGTCCGCCAGGTCATCTTCGGTGGCGGCCTCGGGGCTCGACGTCGCCGCGGCAGCGCTGCTGTCGTAGGTATCCTCGGAGCCCTCTGGGGACGTGTGCTCCGGGACATTATCGTCGCCGGCTTCGCTGCCGCCTTCGTCCGTACCGTCGCCACCGGTTGCAGGGGCTGCAGGCTCGTCGCCGATCACCTCGCCGGTGGCTTCGTCCACTACCTTACCATTGATGACGGTTTGCTGCGGCAGGGCCTCATCAGAGGCACCCGTACCCGGCTGCTCCTCGATGAGCTCGCCGTCGTCGGTGACGGCAAGGCCGGAGGTATGGAAGTCTTCGGGATTGATAAGGGTGGCCTGTACGGCCTGCTCGGCCAGCACCTCGCGGATCTTGGGCAGATCGCTCGGCGAGTTGATGCCGAAGTAATCCATAAAGCTCTTGGACGTCGCATATACCAGCGGGTGACCCGGCATCTTCTCGTTGCGGCCGGAGATCACGATGAGCTCCTTCTCGAGGAGTTTCTGCACGCTATAGTCCGACGACACACCGCGGATGGTCTCGATCTCACCCTTGGTGATGGGCTGCTTGTAGGCAATGATGGCCAGCGTTTCGAGGGCCGCCGCCGACAGGCGCTTCAGGAACTTCTCGCCATTGAGCTGGGCCACGGTCTTGTGGAATTCCTTCTTGGTGAGAAACTGCCAGCCGCCGCCGCTCATCCGCACTTCGAAGGGGTAGAACTCGGAGCTGTATTTCTCCACGATGCCCTCCAGGGCGGCGGTGACCTGCTCTTCGAGCACCTTGTCTTCCATGAAGCCGAAGGCCTGGTTGATCAGCTCGGTGATCTCCGCGGGCATCAGCGGCTTGTCGGATGCGAAGATCAGCGACTCGATATGCGGAATGAGGCTTGAGATTTCCATAAGGACAGCGAAAGTACAAAAAAGGCCGGGAAGGGGTGGGAACAGCAGAACAAGGAACAGGGAACAAGGAATTTCGAAGTGAAGGTAGAAAAGAAGCGCTTCTCCTTTTTCCCGGGGGTGCTGGTGCCTTGCCTTATCCTTTCGGTCCCGGTTTCTTCCGCCCTGTCCCGCAAACTTTATGGCGCCGGGTGCAACGCTCGCTGAAAGCCTGTTGTCAGCAGTACGGACCCAATACCTTTGCGCGATGAGGTTGCTGTTATCGATCCTGCTGGCACTCCCCCTACTGCTTGGCTCCTGTAAAAAGGAAGAGGAAGAACGCCCTGTTTATGAGATGTCCCAGTTCGTTGGGCGCTGGCGGATGCACAGCCATACGTCTACCGAGGCCTATCATTGGTATGGAAGCTCTTCCCCAGGCACCTCGCTGTTTGCCGGCAGCAATGCCTGCGCCGCCAACAACTCCTTCGACCTGAAAGCCGACGGATCGGCCGTGATCGGCATCTGCAGCACCTCCTGGGCCACCGCGCAATGGAAGCTCGATTGGGACATTCTCTACTATCGCCTCAACGGCTCCGATCCCTGGATCTCGCTCGGCCGGGTATTCGAGCGCACCGACTTCGCGTTCACTACTACCATATCCCAGCAGGCGCCTACCGGCAACATGACCACCGTCAATGCGCGGTTTTTCCCCCACTAAAAGAAAGAGACGCACATCGTGCGCCTCTCCGTTCGTTATTCGATATTCCTTGTTCGCCATTCGATATTCCTAGCCTTGCAGCGCCGCGGCGCCCGACACGATCTCGGTAAGCTCCGTCGTGATGGCGGCCTGGCGGGCGCGGTTGTAGGAGATCTTCAGGTTCTTCAGCAGCTCGTTGGCGTTCTCGGAGGCCTTGTCCATGGCCGTCATGCGGGCGCCGTGCTCGGAGGCGTTGGCATCCAGCACCGCCTTGAACAGCTGCGTGTTGAGGATTTTGGGCATCAGCTCGGCGATGAGCTCTTCCTTGTTCGGATCGAAGATGAAGTCGGCACGGGCGGCCTTGTTGCCGGCGGCCTGCTCGGTTTTCTGGATCGGGAGGAAGGGCTCGCTCACGAAGCGCTGGGTGGCGGCATTCCTGAACTCGCTGTAGATCACTTCCACGGCGTCGAACTCGCGGTTGAGGTAAGCCTGCACGGCGGCCTGCGCGGCAGCCTGCACACCTTCAAAGGAGAGGTTGAGGAATACGTCCTTGAAGCGGTCGCTTACGTTGTAGCCGTTTTTCTGGAAGTGCTCGTAGCCTTTTTTGCCCATGCTCCAGATGGTGACGGGCTTGCCTTCGTACTTCTCGCGAAGTACCTGCTTGGCAAGCTTGATGACGTTAGCGTTGTAGGCACCGGCGAGGCCGCGGTCGGACGTGATCACGATCAGCAGCACGCGCTCTACGGGGCGCAACTGGGCGAGGGCGTTGCCGCCTTCCACCTCGGTGGAGCTCACGATGTTGCTCAGCATCTCCTGCAGCTTGCGGGCATAGGGGCGCATCTGCTGGATGGCGTCCTGGGCGCGGCGCAGCTTGGCGGCGCTTACCATTTTCATTGCCTTGGTGATCTGCTGGGTGCTCTGTACCGATTTGATCCGGTTGCGTACTTCCTTAAGTTGACCTGCCATGAGGAGTTTGAAGTTTGTTGTTTGAAGTTTGCGGTGATTGCGCTATTAACGCTCAACCGCTGAATTCGGCCGCAAAAGTAGGGCATGATGGGCGGAATTCCCGGAAAAAAGGCATAAAAAAGCCGCCCCGGAGGGCGGCCTGGTGAAGCATTTCGAAGATCAGCGGGCAACGACGAGACGCACCGAGCGGGCCTTACCGCCCTCGTACACGACAGCATGGTAGAGCCCGGCCGGCAGGTCGGACACAGCCATTTCGTTCCTGCCGGGGCGCAGTACGGATGTGCGGACCGTTTTGCCCTGTCCATCGACGAGCGCCAGGCGGAAACGTCCGGGGGCGCCGGCATGGGCTACATCCACCGTCAGCACGTCGCGAACCGGGTTGGGATAAAAGCGGACGGTGGCGCCTTCCCAGCGGAGCTCGCTGGTGGCGGTGATCACCTGGGTGCGGAAGGTGCTGGGCCAGCCGTATTCGTTGCAGGCCGTACCGACCGTGCGCACCTGCACCTGGTAGTCGGTGCCGGGCTCGAGGCCAGTGAGGACAGTATAGTAGCTGCTGTTGCCGTTGATGGTGAGCGGGGCAGCCCATGTAGCGGCGGTTTCCGGGTCAGAAACCTTCCGGTAGCGGAGCTGGTAGGCAGTGGCGCCGGGAACGGTGTTCCAGCCCACGCTGGCAGTGGTGGTGGTCACGTTGCTGCCGGAGGCTGAAGCGGAGGTCGCGTTTTGGCAGCTCGTGAAAAACTCCACGTTGTCGATCGCCACCGGGTGCTGGCTGCCGGCACCGTTGTTGTCGTTCTCCCATTCGAAGATGATCCGGATGCTGCTGCCGGCATAGCTCGTTACATCTACCGGGTAAACGCGCTTGCGCACCCAGGTCGGCTGCGCCGCGAAGCCATGCGGGATAAAGCCGTTGAGGTATTGGCCTGCGACCACCGGGGTGGAGGTGGGACCATGATAAATGCGCAGGCCGTCGGTGACCGCGCCTGAATTGTACGGATCGAAGGTGCCCTCACCTACGTTGGTGGCATCGTACGTCATCCAGAGCATTTTGCTCCCGGCGGGTACCGGCACGTCGATGACGGCGTAAACGAGGCTTCGTGCCGAAGTGTTGTACTGGTGCTGGTAGGGCGCTGCCGGCGAGGAGGAGATATACAGTGATTGCGCTCCGCCGAAGCCAGCCGCCGCGCCGCTGCTGACGACCCACTTATTGGGCTGGTTTCCGTTGACAAGGGTCCATCCGGTGCTGCCGGCCTCGAAGTCGCCGTTGCCCGTGGAGCCGCCGATGATCTGGGTTTGCGCATGCAGGGAGAGGGAGGCCGCGAGCAGGGCCGCGGCAAGCGGGTAGTGTTTTCTCATGTGTTAGCTTTCGTAGTTAAGGCCGCAAATATAGAATCAATTGATATGTATTCTTGTCTCTATATAAAGTATTTATGCCACTATCCGCGTACCGGATAACTACAGACGGCCCATGGATCGCCAAAGTCGCTGCCCGCGGCCCGGAAGCAAGCAGCTAATGACCGCCCCGGGCTGTCTGTTCATTATACCAACACTGCTTCGATGCCCCGCACGATCCAACTGCAGCTTCCTTCGCCCTGTTCCGAAAGCTGGGACGGCATGACGCCGGACGGCAGCGGGCGCTTCTGTGCCTCCTGCCAGAAAACGGTCACCGATTTTACCGCGATGAGCGACGCCGCCATCGCCGCCTACCTCGCACAGCAGTCCGGACCGGTGTGCGGCCGCCTCTACCCCGACCAGCTGAACCGGCCCATGGCCGTGCCCCGCAAGCCGTTTCCGGGCCTGCGTCACCTCGTAACGGTGCTGCTCCCGGCATTCCTGCTCTCGCTCAAGTCGACTGCCCAAAACAACGGCAACAGGGTGGCGGCGGCGCAATCGCCCCGCCCGTCCAAAACACCGGCGGCGGCGCCCATAACCGTTACCGGAACCGTGCGCGATGAGCGCGGCGCACCGGTGCCTTCCGCTACCGTGCAGGCCGGGCGCGGCACGGTGGTCAGCGCCGATGCGGAGGGCCGCTTCTCGCTCACCGTTGCCGCCGGTGCAACGATCCGGGTCACGTCGGTCGGGTTTCAGGAAACCAGCGTTAGCGCCGTAAGTGGCGATCCGCTCGAGGTGGTGCTCCAGCCGGCAGCGGGCGAGCTGAACGAAGTGGTGGTACAGAGCTACGGTCAGCGGCGGGTGGGCCAACTCATCATGGGCGGCATCAGCAGCGTGGGTGTGCGTACGTTGGCCCCGGAAGGCACCACCCGTACCGGGTTCAAGGCCTTTCCGAATCCGGTTATCTCCGGCAATATCCTGAACATCCGGCCCGAAGGACTGGAACCCGGCAACTACGACCTGCAACTGATCACCATGTCGGGACAACTGGTGCACCGCGGCAGCGCTGCATACGGCGGCAAAGGCGCCGCCCCGATGCCGCTGCCCCTGCCCGGGGTGCTCGCCGGTAACTACCTGCTGCGCGTCGTGCACCAGCGCAGCGGCAAGGCCTTCACAGAGCAATTGGTGGTGCGGTATTGAACCGTTGCCCTGAACCAACTGTCAGCCAGTATTGTTATCGCTTACACCGCCGAACGATCGCGGCGCCCCCCAACATGCGCTACCTGCTTCTCTTCCTGCTGCTGCTCTCCTGCCCCTCCTTTGCCCAGAACGCCACCTATGCCGAGGTCGTACAACGCTTTGCGGCCAGCCGGCACTTCCAGGGCGTGGTACTCGTGGCCACCGGCGGGCGTATCGAGCACCTGCAGTCCGTAAGTCCGTCCGACCCCGCGCGTGGCCCTTCGCTGCGTGCCGATACCCGCTTCCCCATCGCTTCTATCACCAAAACGTTCACCGCCATACTGATCCTGCAGCTCGCCGAGGAAGGACGCCTCCGGCTTGATGCGCCGCTGGCCGAATACCTGCCCGCATACCGGCGCCCGGGCACCAACGCCATCACGCTGCGACACCTGCTGACCTACAGCTCCGGTATCCCGGCAACGGCAGCCATGGAAAGCATGGAACCCTACCGGCTGCCGCTCTCACCCGATTCCTTCCTCGCCCGCTATGGCAGCGGCGCACCGGAGTTTACACCCGGTACGAAGTCGGTATACAGCAATGTGGATTATATCCTGCTCGGACGCGTGGCGGAAGCCGTTACCGGGAAGCCCTATGCGGAGTTGGTTGCCGAGCGTATCCTCCGGCCAGTCGGTATGCACCATACCGGTATGCTGCATCCGGCAACACTTCCGCCGGGCCTCGCGTGGGGCTACAGCTACACCGACAGCACGAAGACGTTCAGCGCCGATGCGCCCTATGCGGCGGAGAATTATTTCTCGGCAGGCGCGCTTTACTCCACGGCCGAAGACCTGTACAAGCTCGATCGGGCACTGTTTGCCGGATGGCTTCTAAAGGCCACCTCGGTAGCCGAGATGATCCGCCCGAACGCGGCCCTGGGGAATGCCGGACTCGGATTCTGGCATAGCAGCGGCTGGGGCGCCATCGGTGAGCCCTATGTCTACCGCCCGGGCGGCATCGGCGGCAACACCGCCAACTGGATCCACCTTATCGACAGCGATCGCTGTTTCATCGTGCTGAGTAATACGAACGCGACGAATTTGTTCGAGCTTTCGCAGGAGTTGTACAAGGCTTCCGGGAAGTGATGTGCAAATGGGATAATGGGATAATGGGATAATGGGGTGATGGGGTAATGGGGTGATGGCGCTGGCGTTCCGTTCCTTTTTCCTTGTTCCTTTGTTCCCTGTTCCCTGTTCCTTGTTCCTTGTTCCTTGTTCCTTGTTCTTCCCCCCATGGCTGAAGCCATGGGCTGGTTCAATTCGAAAACCCACGGCTGAAGCCGTGGGCTGGTGGCGTCAACCGTTCCCTGTTCCCTATTTCCGCACGCGCTGCTGCCGGTCGAGCCAGCGCACCGCGGCCTTTATTTTCAGATCCTTTGAGCGGTCGAACAGGTCGTCGCCACCCGTCACTTCGATGTCGGGGCGCACCTCTTCGGAGAAGAGGGTGCCGTGCACATTCCGCGTGAGGCTTTCCGCGAGCACGAGGGCGTTGTCGGTACCCGGCAGCAGGAAACCGTTGTTGGCCGTAACGTATCCCGACGTGCGCTCGCCGATGAGCACCGTGCGCGGGCGCGACGTGAAGTTGATCGCCAGCTGCTCCGCCGATGAACCGGTGACGGGCGAGATCAGCACCGCCACCGGGAGCCGGGAGAGGTCGCCGCAGCCGCGGGGAGCTGCCAGCACGATGGAGTCGCCGTGGTTGCCGTGCACCGTTACGCGTCCGCCGCGGATGGCAAAGACCCCGATGCGCTCGCCGCGCCCGTTGACGCCTTCGCTGAGCACCCGGTTGCCGTAAACGGCTGCCAGCCCCTGGTTCATGGGGTGACTATTGCCCCCGCCGTTGAGGCGCAGGTCGATGATGATACCGCGGGTGCCAGGCCCGATGTTCTTACAGAGCGAGTCGGAGATCTGCCGCGCATAGCGGTTCATGTCGGCTTCGGTCTGCCTCCCAAAAAAATGAATGCTGATGTAGGCGTACCGGCCAGCCACAACGCCATTGTATAAACGCGGTCCTTTCCGCAGCGCCGTGTCGAGGCCGGCGCTCCAGCTACGCTTCGTACGGGTGACGCCCTGGTTGTGGTGCGACGAGTCGTTGACCGTGATCCAGCCGTGCTTGTCGCCGAGCTGGTCGAAGGCCCAGGCAAGAGCCGGGAACGCATCGCGGTGCGTACGGGCGCCAGCGGTCATTTGCTGCACGCGGCCCCGGATGGCGGGCCAATCCAGTTTGTGGCTGTTGAAGCCGCGGTGCTCCATCACGTTCAGGGCACTGTCGACAAGGAGCTGCACGGAGTCGGGCACCTGGGCCGAAGCGGCCGTGGCGAGGAGGAAGAAGGCAAGGAAAAGTCGCTGACGCATTGGGAAAGATTTACTGCAAAGACCGGGAAGCGGATGAAGGTAGGGCATCCTTTTTCGATCAACGCATCGTGGGCCGGGCCCAATACAAGGCCCTTATGTTGAGCGAGAAAAACCGCATGTTTGGCGAGAAAAACGACCCGTCGCCGGGCCGGCGCACTTAATTTGCGCCATGTCGTTCTTCCCAGCTACCGCCTTCCTGCGCCACCGCGACCGTCTTGCCGAAGGAGCGTTCCTGGCCGTGCTGACGGTGCTCGTTCCCATGGCCATCGGCGTGCAGCTGTACACCGACTTCTCCTTCACCGCGAGCCTCGTGCTGGTGAACCTCCTGCAGGTGCCGGCCATCGCGCTGCTGTATCGCTGGTTCCTGCCCCACACCCTCATGCGCCGTCGCTGGGCACTGTTCTTCGGCGGCCTTCCCGTATATATACTGATCTACGAGGTTAACACCCGGGCCGGCTCCTGGATCGTGCGCCACCTCCCGTTTGTGCCCGAAGGCTACCGCGGGAACCTCGCATCCGCCAACCCGGATTCCATACCGCCCCTGCTGCTGCAGAACCTCGACTACACCCTGCTGATCCTGCTCTCCGCGATCGGTTTCCTGTTTGTGCTCGAGTCGTTCCGGCGTCAGCATACGGTAGACCAGCTGCAGGCCGACAAGCTGCGCCTCGAGCTGGAGGGCCTGAAGGCGCAGGTGCAGCCGCACTTCTTTTTCAACACGCTCAACAACCTCTATGCGCTGAGCCTGCAGGGCTCTCCCAAAACGTCGGTCACCATTGCCAACCTGTCGGGTATCATGCGCTACGTGCTCTACGAGGCGCAGCAGGCGCAGGTGCTGCTGGCCAAAGAGATCGCCTTCATCCACTCCTACCTCGACCTGGAGCGGATCCGCCATGCCGACGAGAACGCGATCCAGTTTACCGTACAGGGAACACCGGAGGGGCGCCTCATCGAGCCGCTCCTCTTCCTGCCGCTCATCGAAAACTGCTTCAAGCATTCGCTGCAGCAGGGCATAGCCGGCAACCGCGTGCACCTCGTGCTGAGCATCTCCGACGACGAGCTGCTGTTCCAGACCAGTAACGCAACAGCACCCGCCGGGAGCCGCGCCGAGCCCGGCGGCATCGGGCTGCAGAACGTGCGCAAGCGGCTGGCGCTGCTTTATCCCGGCCGCCACGCGCTCGACGTGGCCGACGTGAATGGCCAATTTACCGTTACTTTAAGCCTCCAGTTATGAAGATGCGTTGCCTGATCGTGGATGATGAGCCGCTCGCCCGCCAGCTGATGGCCGGGCACGTGCAGCAGGTAGCAGGGCTTGAGCTCGTCGGCACCTGCGCTACCGCCCTCGAAGCGTTCGCGCACCTGCACCGGGAGCCCGTAGATCTACTGTTCCTCGATATCCGCATGCCGGGCATCGACGGGCTTTCGTTTCTGCGCTCGCTGAAGGCCCCGCCGAAGGTGATCTTCACAACGGCCTACGCCGAGCACGCCGTGGAAGCCTTCGAGCTTGAGGCGGCCGACTACCTGCTCAAACCCATTACCTTCGAGCGCTTTCTGCGGGCGGTGCAAAAGGTACTGCCCCGGAAAGAAGAAGCGGCCGCCCCTCCTCCCCCGGCGGCGCCCGCGGCCGACGCCCTCTTCCTGAAGGTGAACAAGCGGCTCCTGCGGGTTGCCTACGACGACCTCCTGTACCTCGAAGGACTCGGCGATTACATCAAGGTCTATACCCCGAAGGAAGTGCACGTATCCTACCTGACGCTGGCCAGGGCCGAATCGCTGCTGCCGCCGGCGCTCTTTGTGCGGGTGCACAAATCCTACATCCTCAACCTGCAGCACCTGCGCTTCGTAGAGGGCAGCCTCGCCCGCGTGGGCGACGCCGACATCCCCATCGGAAGCACCTACCGAGAGGCATTGCTGCAACGGATCCAGCCGGGGGGATAATGTGCTAATTTGCTAATGGGGTAATGGGGTAATGTGCTGGAAGTCGTCTCAAAGTAACGGTCACCCTGCAGTGACGTGAGGCGTGAGCCGTGAGGCGTGAGCAGGGACTCACCGACGGTGGCTGATGTCCTGCTGACACCTGACGCCTCACAGCCGGACCCGCCCCGGCGGGGCCTCATGATGGATAGCGCAGGAATCAATTAAAAGGGGACCGCAAATGAGGTAGTCAAGAAAGCGGTCCTTGCTTCCCGAGTCGCATGGTTTGGCTGCTGTACCCTCGGCATGCTGTCTTTCCTGTTCTCTGAGGCGTGTAGCTATGCGTGTTCTACCGTTCGTTATTCAGTATTCAATCCCGCAACTCCAGCTCCCGCCGCAGCGTGTGCTCGATGCGTACCTTTCCGGGCACAGCCTCACCGAGGTCGAGCTCCTGCAGGCAGGTGAGCTGCAGCTGCGCGGGGCCGTTCCGGACGTCGCGCAGCTGGTCAGGGCTCAGGGTCAGCAACCCCTTGGAGACGGTCACCCGCTCCGCGAGGTCGTTGCTCACAAAGGCCGTATCGGTAAGTACCAGCACCACCGCGCCCCCTTCGGGCACGCCCTGCAGCTGCAGGCGGAAACCGGTGCGCGAGAGCCGGGCAGGCGGCTCCGCGGCAAACCGGAGCGGCGCATACGTGAACTCTTTTTTGAACGTGGCGCCGCCCGGCGCCGTGCCTTCGAGGCGGTGGCTGCCGGCGAAGTCTTCCACCGGCACCTGCGCTTCATAAAAAATGCCGCCGAGGCGGCTGCTGTCGGCAGCCAACGGCTGCCCATCCAACTTCAGGTCCAGGATGCCCTCGTAGAAATCGCCTTCGGGCCCGTCTTCGCGGCCCTGCAGCAGCACGGTCACCAGGGGGCTGCCCTCCTCGCTGCGCACCGTGCCCTCCAGGTAAAATCCTTTCTCCGGCCGGCGTACCACCTCGCCCCCGCCGTCGTTCGACGAGCAGCTCAGCAGACAAACTGCCATGAATCCGAACCCGATGCCGCGCCATCCTGCCATAAGTCAATGTAGGCGGGCAATGTACGCTAAAGCCGGACATAAATGCCGGCGGGCCGCGCCCCCGGTACTCAGCGGGGTCACCCTTCACTAAAATCGGTTATCTTTGCCCCCCTGTCAAATTGGCTCAGGAACGCCCTAGCACCCTTTTTGACAAACCAGTAACGCTTAATGTTTAATCATGAAGGATAAAGGGCAGCTGCCGGCAACGGCGCTTCCATTGACCGGCGGCCTTAAACATTGAGGAGTACACATTAGCTATTAAACATTACATCGCCTTTTATTATGATCGGTTTCCTTTCGAAGATCTTTGGTGGCAGCAAGTCGGAAAAAGACGTGAAGGCCATTCTCCCGCTGGTAACCAAGGTGAACCAGCATTTCGCAGCCTTTGCCTCGATCTCCAACGACGAGCTGCGCGGCAAGACCGCCGAGTTCCGCCGTCGCATCGCCGACCACCTCAAGGATATTGACGCCCGCATCGCCGACACCAACGCCGAAGCCGAGGCCCTGCCCCACACCGACCTGAATGGCAAGGACGCCATCTACCAGGAAGTGGACAAGCTCAAAAAAGAGCGCGACCAGAAGATCGAGGAGATCCTCAAAGAGCTGCTGCCCGAAGCCTTCGCCACCGTGAAGGAGACGGCCCGCCGCTTCAAGGAGAACACCGAGATGACGTCCACCGCCACCGATCTCGACCGCGAGCTCGCCGCGATGGGCAAGAACTACATCACGATCAACGGCGACCAATCCACCTTCCAGAACACGTGGACGGCTGCCGGCGGCACCGTGACCTGGAACATGGTGCACTACGACGTGCAGCTGATCGGCGGCTCCGTGCTGCACCAGGGCAAGATCGCCGAGATGGCCACCGGTGAGGGTAAGACGCTCGTGTCGACCCTGCCCGCCTACCTCAACGCCCTGCCGGCCGAAGGCGTGCACATCGTAACGGTGAACGACTACCTCGCCCGACGCGACTCCGAGTGGAACGGTCCCGTATTCGAATGGCTTGGCCTCCGCGTCGATTGCATCGACAAGCACCAGCCCAACTCCGAAGCCCGCCGCAAGGCCTATGCCGCCGACATCACCTACGGCACCAACAACGAATTCGGCTTCGACTACCTCCGCGACAACATGGTGCACAGCCCCGAAGAAATGGTGCAGCGCAAGCACCACTTTGCCATGGTGGATGAGGTCGACTCCGTACTGATCGACGACGCCCGTACCCCGCTCATCATCTCCGGCCCCGTGGCCAAGGGCGATGACCAGCAGTTCCATACGCTCCGCCCCCGCGTTTCGACCCTCGTGCAGGAGCAGGAGCGCGTGGTGCGCACCGAGCTCAACGAGGCGAAGAAAAAGATCGCTGCCGGCGACGACGACCCTAAGAGCGGCGGCCTGCACCTGTTCCGTGCCTACCGCGGCCTGCCCAAGTACGGCCCGCTGATCAAGTTCCTCTCCGAGCCCGGCATGCGCGTGAAGCTGCAGAAAGCCGAGAACCACTACCTCGCCGACCAGCAGCGCCACATGCACATCGTGGACGCCGAGCTCTTCTTCCATATCGACGAAAAGAACAAGTCGGTGGACCTTACCGACAAAGGCCTCACCGCCATCACCCGCGCGGGCGAAGACCCTGAGTTCTTTGTGCTGCCCGACATCGGCGTGCGCCTCTCGGAGATCGAGAAGAGCGAAGAGGTAACGCCCGAAGAGCGTTTGCACCAGAAAGAGGCCATCCTCAACGAATACGCCGTGAAGAGCGACCGCATCCACTCGGTGCAGCAGCTGCTGAAGGCCTACACGCTCTTCGAGAAAGACGTGGAATACATCGTGGTGGAAGGACAGGTGAAGATCGTGGACGAGCAGACCGGCCGTATCATGGAAGGTCGCCGCTACTCCGACGGCCTGCACCAGGCCATCGAGGCGAAGGAGAACGTGAAGATCGAAGCCGCCACACAGACCTACGCCACCGTAACGCTACAGAACTATTTCCGGATGTACCACAAGCTGTGCGGCATGACCGGTACGGCCGAAACCGAGGCAGCGGAATTCTGGAGCATCTACAAGCTCGACGTGGTGTCGATCCCGACGCACGTGCCCATTTCCCGCCAGGATGCCCAGGACCTCGTATACAAGACGAAGCGCGAGAAGTTCGGCGCCGTCATCGACGAGATCGAGCGCCTGCGCGCCGCCGGCCGCCCGGTACTCGTAGGTACCACCTCGGTAGAGATCTCCGAGCTCCTGAGTCGCGCCCTGCATACCCGCAAGATCCCCCACAACGTACTCAACGCCAAGCAGCACGCCCGTGAAGCGCAGGTGGTGGCCGAGGCCGGCTTCGCCGGCGCGGTGACCATTGCCACCAACATGGCCGGCCGCGGTACCGACATCAAGCTCGGGCCCGGCGTGAAGGAAGCGGGTGGCCTTGCCATCATCGGCACCGAGCGCCACGAGAGCCGCCGTGTGGACCGCCAGCTGCGTGGCCGTGCCGGCCGCCAGGGCGACCCCGGCACCTCGCAGTTCTACGTATCGCTGGAGGACGACCTGATGCGCATGTTCGGCTCCGAACGCATCGCCGGCCTCATGGACCGCTTCGGCTACAAGGAAGGCGAAGTGATCCAGCACTCTATGATCACCAAGTCCATCGAGCGCGCGCAGCGCAAGGTGGAGGAAAATAACTTCGGCATCCGCAAACGCCTGCTCGAGTACGACGACGTGATGAACAAGCAGCGGAATGCCGTGTACGACCGCCGCAACCACGCCCTCTTCGGCGAGCGCCTTGCCCTCGACATCGACAATGCCTTCCAGATCACTGCAGACGACCTCGTGGCCGGCTACCGCGCCGAGGAGGACTACGCCGGCTTCCGCATGGCCTGCATCGTGAACTTCGGCATCGAGACGTCGATCGACGAGGACAGCTTCAAGAGCAAGCCGGTGGCCGAGCTCACCGACGCTCTTTATACCGAGGCCATCGAAGCCTATGAGCAGCACAAGGGCCTCGTGCAGCAGTCGGCCGTGCCGGTGTTCGCCAACATCCGCGACGGGCAGGGTGCGCATATCGAAAACGTGATCGTACCCTTCTTCGACGGCCGCAAAGGCATCAACGTGCTGGCGCCCCTCGGCAAGACCATCGACACGAACGGCGAAGCCCTCACCACCGCCATGGAGCGCAACATCACCCTTTCCATCATCGACGATGCCTGGAAGGAGCACCTCCGCGCGATGGACGACCTGAAGCAAAGCGTGCAGACGGTATACCTCGAGCAAAAAGATCCGCTGGTGGTATATAAGGTGGAGGCCTTCGAGCTGTTCCGCCGCATGAGCTCGGAGGTGAACCGCGACATCGTTTCCTTCCTCTGCCACGCGCAGCTGCCGTCGCAGGAAGAAGAAGCACCGATGCTGCGTGAAGGGCACGTGGAGCGCACCGACCTCAGCGGACTGCAGGAGAACAAAGCCGAGATCGATGCCCGTGGCAACGACTACGCCGCCAACGAGCAGGACTATTTCGAAGGCCCCGACCCCGCGATCCGCCAGGAACCCGTGAAGGTGGGTCCCAAGATCGGCCGCAACGACTCCTGCCCCTGTGGCTCCGGCAAGAAGTTCAAGAACTGCCACGGCAAGGATGCGGTTTAACGAATGTGCTAATGGGAGAATGGGGTAATGGGAGAATTGCCTCAGCGACATAACAAAGCCCCGGCGGAAGCGTCGGGGCTTTTTCGTAACCCATTCCCGGCCCCAGACCTCACCCTCAGCCCCTCTCCGCGAGAGAGGGGCTATTGTTTGTATAAGCCTATTACCAAAAAGTGAAACGGCGAAGACCATCGTTAAGGAATGGTCGGCCTGAACTACGGTGCCGTGAAGAAGTTCAGTGCCACAGAGTCACCCCTTCCCTTTGGGAAGGGGCCGGGGGATGGGTGCTCCCCTCCCTTCGGGAGGGGGCGGGGGTGGGCCGGGAGGGGCCGGGGGATGGGTCAGGCCACGCTCGGCATGCGGAGATGTACCGACGCGTTGTGCTTGCGCTCGCGGCGCAGGGTCTCACGCTTTCGGAAGGTGAGGTACGCGCAGGCAGCGAGAGCGAGCGGGATGAAGAGGAACACCCAGTCGGGCTTGCCGATCATATAGATAGAAAACAGCGCGCCGATCAAATCGAACACGAGGCCGGCATAGGCCCACTCCTTGAGGCGCGCGGGCGCCGGCAGCAGCAGCGTGAGCGCGCCAAGGGCCTTGGCCCAGCCGATGAAGGGAATGAAATACAAGGGGAAGCCGAGCTCCTTGTGCATGCCCTGCACCGAGAGCGGGTCGGAAATGATATTGGGATACGCCGAGCCGAGCATCAGCAGGCAGAAGAGGCCGTTGAAGATCCAGTAGAGCAGGTTGATCCGTTTCATAGTGCTGTGTTTTTTTGGTTGGGAAAAGCTTCGTTATTTTACTAAGGTTCTTGGCAACAAAGCTAGGTCGCCCGCCCCGCCTCCCGGCTGTGTGGCTGCGACAGAAACGGGGCTTTTTGCGACAGGCGCCCAACTCAATTATATGAAGCACGTATCGATCCTCATCCCGCAAGGCGACTGCAGCCTCACCCATATCGAAGCCACGCACATGATCCTCAACGAGGTCAACAAGTTCCTGGAAGCGGCCGGGGAGGCGCCCCTCTTCCACGTGCAGCTGGTGGGCCTCAGCGGCGACACCTGCATCAAGAAAGGCCGCTTCACCCTGCACCCCGACGTACTGCTTGCCGCCGTGAACAAGACCGACCTCGTGATCATCCCCGCGCTGCAGGGCGGCGACCTCGAAGCGGGCCTCGCTGTCAACGCGCCCTTTGTGACCTGGATGCAGGAGCAGCACCGCCGCGGCGCCGCCCTTGCCTCCTTCTGCCTCGGTTCCTTCCTGCTCGCGCAGACGGGCCTCCTCAACGGGCGGGCCTGCACCACCCACTGGAGCGCCGTGCCCGCCTTCCGCGCCCTGTTCCCCGACGTCATCGTGATGCCCGACAAGATCATCACCGACGAGGACGGGGTGTACACGAGCGGCGGCGCGCTTTCGTTCACCAACCTGCTGCTCTACCTCATCGAGAAATATGCCGGCCGGCCGGTGGCCATACAGGCGGCCAAGGTGTTCATGATCGACATGGACCGCGAGAGCCAGTCGCCCTTCATCATCTTCAAGGGACAGAAGAACCACGAGGACCCGGAGATCCGCCAGGCGCAGGAGTTCATCGAGCAGCACTACACCGAGCGCCTCAGCGTGGACGACCTCGCCGCGCGCTTCGCGATCGGCCGCCGCAACCTCGAACGCCGCGTCAAGAAGGCGACGGCCAACACAATCTTCGAATACATCCAGCGCGTCAAGATCGAAGCCGCCAAGCAGCGCCTCGAGGCGACCCGCGAAACTGTGAACGAGGTGATGTATGGCGTGGGCTATACCGACCCGAAAGCGTTCCGCGCGATCTTTAAAAAAGTAACGGGCCTGGCGCCGGTACAATACCGAGCCAAGTACAGCCGCCACGCGATCCCGCGCCTCGAAGAAGCCGCCGCCTGAACCCACCTGTAACGCTCATGAGCAACCGAAACGACGGACAGATCCCCCATCTCCGGTTGGTGCCTACCACCTATTCCATTGTGACCATCTATACCCTCAGCGCCACGCTTGAACTGCCCGTATGGGCAGGCTTCAAGAGCATCCGCCAGGAGGATAAGAATCGTCCGGAACCGGCCGGCAGGATCGAGCTTGTCATTGATCCAAACCGCACAGAGCCCGACTTTTCAGTGATGCCGGTGCAAGCGGAAGCCTATACCTATGCCATAGAAATGCAGGAACGGGTGCGCGACCGGATACTGGAAGGGCTGCTCAAAGAATACCCCGTCTGGCAACGGCACGCAGACAACGCAGCGGACGATCGAGGGGCTAAGCTGCCATTCCTTGCGGATGCGAATGGCTTTTGCCACCAGCTGGAGCTGGCCGGCCTGCGTATCCTTGAGGCGCATAAGGAAGGGTTGGCTTATACCGGCTACTTGTTTCGCTGCACCTGGGAGCCGGAGCACGGTCTCGGCATCCTGATGCACGGCGACCGCGTGGTCAAAATAGGTAGCGCCGATGTAGCTTCCGACAACACGTTGGCGGAACTGGACCGTGATGCGTTGAATGACACCTCCTACCCCCTGGAGTACTAGCCACCAGGGATACCTTCATGAAACAGCCCCCTTAAAAGATCGGGGTGAAGGTTGCTATTCACTACGTGGACCAGCAAAATTCCTTTCCCAAGGCTGATTACTGATCGCCACCATTCACCGAGATTTCACCGCAGCTTACCGGTTCCAGCCCCGCCGTTTACGGGTTTGCCCTTGCGCCGTGGCTCCGGCCGCCGTTTCTTTGAAGAAATTACTCCGGCATGAAGCATACTGAATTTCACGAACGCGCCGCAGCCCGCTGGGCAGATCGCAGGCACCGGCACCACGACCGCCGCGGCCGCGTCTGGACGGGACTCTTTCTCTTAACGGCCGGCTCACTGCTGCTGGCCCACCGCGCGGGCGTTGGCCTGCCACCCTGGCTCTTCTCCTGGCCGGTGCTGCTCATCGGTATCGGTCTCTGGGTGGGCGCGCGTCATTCCTTCAAAGGCTTCGGGTGGCTGCTGCCGGTCGCCATCGGCGCCATCGGCCTTGCCGACGACCTCCGGGCCGACCTGAACCTCCGCCCCTACATCTGGCCCCTCGTGCTCATCGGCGCCGGGCTCATCTTCATTTTCCGGCCGAAGCGGCCCGCCTACACCGGTCCGGACGAATCCGACGCGCTACCGGCCGGTGGAGGAACGACCGACACACCTGAAGCGCCCGGCATGGAGCGGAGCGACGTGCTCGACATCACGGCGATCCTCGGGGGCGTCAAAAAGAACGTGCTCAGCAAGCAGTTCCGCGGCGGCGAGGTCACGGCCTTCATGGGCGGAGCGGAGATCAACCTCGCGCAGGCCGACTTCCAGGGCCGCATCCGCCTCGAGTGCACCAACGTCATGGGCGGCACCAAGCTGATCATCCCGCCCGACTGGGACGTGCAAAGCGAGATCGTGGCCATCTTCGGCGGCGTCGACGACAAGCGCCCGCCCGCACCGGTGCCCGCGCCCAACAAAGTGCTCTTTCTCGAAGGCACCTGCGTCTTCGGCGGCGTCGAGATCCGCAGCTATTACTGACGGCAATCGGCAATCGGCAACCGGGAATCGGCAATCGGGAATCGGCAATGAAGCTCCCGGCTTATTGCGATCTGCCCTATTGTTCCGAATTCAACCTCCTAAACCTTCTAAACCTCCTAAACCTTTTCTCATGGAATGGTACCTCGCCAAGATCGTTTACCGCATCAAGTGCGGCGACGGGCAGCACCGCCCGCAGTTCGACGAGCAATTGCGCCTCATAGCCGCCACCGGTGAAAGCGATGCACTCTCCCGCGCCCGGGCCCTCGGACAGCAGGGAGAGGACCGCTTCTTCAACCAGCAACAACAGCTCGTAGCCTGGCAGTTCGTGGACGTAGCGGAGCTCTTTCGGGTGGAGGCCCTCGACGGCGCCGAGCTCTACTCGCAGGTGACCGAGGTCGACGAAGCCGACGACTATCTTAATTTCGTTCATTACAAGGCCCGCTGTCTCGAAGCGCGCCCGCAACCGATAAACTGACCCCCTTGCCCCAGTCGCTCTTCAAGCCCCTGCGTTACCGCCTGCTCTTCTTCACCTTGTGGTGGGTGGTTGCCCAGCTGCAGGCCATGTTGCTGATTCGCTTCGGACTGTCGTTCAAGGTGGCGGTGCTCGACAGCCTCATCACCAGCACGCTGCTGGCGGGCATCATCTGGATGATCAACTGCACCCTGCAGTTCTATATCCCCCACCGCAACCGCTACAGCTACCTCATCGGGCTCTGCGTACTGCTCACCCTCATCTGGGCCGGCCTGACGCGCGGCGCCCTCACCCTGGCGCTGCAGCACGAGCCGGGCTACGCCGCCTTCGCCTCCAATGCATACTGGCTCCGCACCGCCTTCGGCTTCCTCATCATCGGCACCATGATCCTCGTATGCCTGCTCTGGTATACCTTGCAGGACCAGGCCGCAACGGAGCAGCGCAAGAGCGAAGCGGAAAGCCTCTCCCGCGAGGCCGAACTCAACAGCCTGCGCCAGCAGCTGCAGCCGCACTTCCTGTTCAACAGCCTCAACTCCATCAACACCCTCATCGGCATGCAGCCGGCGCAGGCGCGCCTCATGGTGCAGCAGCTGTCCGAGTTTCTACGGGGCACGCTGAAGCAGGACCAGCGCCAATGGGTGCCGCTCGAGGAGGAGCTGGAGCACCTGCAGCTGTACCTCGACATCGAGAAAGTGCGCTTCGGCCACCGGCTGCACACCGAGCTGCACAACGAGGCCGGCGGCATGGCGCTCCCGGTGATGCTGCTGCAGCCCGTGGTGGAAAACGCCATCAAGTTCGGCCTCTACGATACAACCGAGGCCATCACGATCTCGATCCGCGCACAGCAGCAGGACGGCGCACTGGTGCTCTCCGTGAGCAATCCCTACGACCCGGAAACCAGCACCCCGCGCAAGGGTACGGGCTTCGGCCTCTCGTCAGTGCAGCGCCGCCTGTACCTGCTCTTCGCCCGCAACGACCTCCTGCACACGGAAGCCGACAACCGTATTTTTACTACCCGCATCAGCATTCCACAGCCATGAAAGCGATCCTCATCGACGACGAACCCCTGGCCCGCGCCTTTGTCCGCGAATGCCTGCAGGCTTATCCGCAGGTCAGCATCGTGGCCGAATGCGACAATGGCTTCGAAGGACTCAAGGCCATCCAACAGCATGTACCCGACCTCGTATTCCTCGACATCCAGATGCCGAAGATCACCGGCTTCGAGCTGCTCGAGCTCCTGGAGGATGCGCCCGCCGTCATCTTCACCACCGCTTTCGACGAGTATGCGCTCAAGGCCTTCGAGGCGCATGCCGTGGACTACCTGCTGAAACCCTTTTCGACAGACCGGTTCGCCAAGGCCATGGAGAAGTTCCTCGACGGTGCGGCGCAGGAGCGCCAGAAGGCGGCTGCGCAGGACCTCGTGCGGCATACGGCGCCGGGACCGCAGGGGGCACGGATTGTGATCCGCGACGGTGGCCGCATCCGTATCATTCCCTGGGACGCGGTGCACTACCTCGAAGCTGCCGACGATTACGTGAAGATCCACACGGCGGACGGAACCTTCCTGAAAAACCGGACCCTGGGCTTTTACGAGGGCGCCTTGCCCGCAGAGGAGTTTGTGCGGACGCACCGCTCCTACCTGGTGAACGTAGCCGAGATCACCCGCATCGACCCGTACGAGAAGGAAAGTCACCTTGCCCTGCTGCGCTGCGGCGCGCGGGTGCCCGTGAGCCGCAGCGGCTATACAAGGCTGCGTGCTGTACTCGGGCTATAAGAGATTGGTAAATGAACATGCCTTTCAGAAACGCTGAAATAATCGGCCGCAAGCGTACTCTGCACGCGACCGCACGACGGCGCGACGAGGAAAATGAACCGTTTTCTTCTCATTTCGTAGTGTCGTTGTGCCGTCGTGCCGTTGTGCAACAGGGGCGAAAGCCCCAGATGCCGTGCCTGCACGGCCAGTTAAGCGCCTTGCGCAACAAAGCAAACACCCTCTTGGAACCTATCCAGCCGGGCAGGGCTTCCTTGCGTCCCGTTACCTTATCGCGGTACGGTAGATTTACGTTACTTTGACCTGATCAAACGGACTGCATGCGGAAATACGCGATCCTCCTGCTTCTTGCCTGCGGCTTTGCCGGGAGCGCCGCCCGAAGCGACGGGAAGGTGTTCGTTTGCGACAGCCGCACCTCCATTGCGTACCACAACACTTCGTCTTGTCGAGGCCTCAACCGCTGCACGCACCGCGTGATCCAGATCAGTGCGGGCGATGCCATCCGTGTGTACCGCAACCGCAAGTGCCGCATCTGCTATTAAGCCCCACCTCATATGAGTACGCCCCCCTTCGCCACCTTCCGCTCCTTTACCGATCCCGAAACTGCGGCAGCGCTGGCGACGCAATTGCGCGAAGCCGGCATCACGGTGCGGCTCCGCGACGAGTCGTCGCCCATCGACACGCTTCTGACCGGGGGCGTACCCGACAACTTCATCCAGCTGCAGCTCGACCCACGCGACTTCGCCACCGCGCAAGCGTTCCTGGAGGAGTACTATCGCCAGCAACTGCATCTGCTGCCAGCCGACTACTACCTGTTCGGGTTCAGCAATACCGAGCTCAGGGAGATCATCGAGAAGCCCGACGAGTGGAATCCTTTGGATTATGTGCTCGCGCAAAAACTGCTGGCCGACCGGGGTCTGGAGCTGTCGACGGAGTCGCTCCGGGAACTGAAGACCGTTCGCCTCCGCTCACTCGCGCAGCCCAAGGCGCTCCCGTCGGGCTGGCGTCCTTTTATCTGGATCCTTGCCCTCTTCTACAGCCTCCCTACGCTCCTCCTTGGCCTGGTGCTCTACCACTTCCGCCGTACCCTTCCCGACGGAAGCAACAGCTACGTCTATACTGCCGCCGACCGGAGCTTCGGGAAGCAACTCGCCATCGTATCGGCGCTGCTCTATGCCACGCAGCTACTGGCCGTCGTGTTCGGCTTCCACCTTCCCCTCCTGGGACCCTGGAGCCTGTACATCACCGAGCTGATGCACCTGCCGCTCTGAGCAATTGCAAAAAGAAAGCGGCGCCCGATGGGCGCCGCTTTCTTTTACTTGAGTCCGTACTTCGTCCGGTAGCGGTCGTAGAGTTGGGAGTGCTTGCTTTCCAGCGGGATGGCACGTCCCTGGATAAAGGCATCGGTGATGTTGTTGCTGCGCATGTCGAGGATGTCGCCCGTGCTGAGCACGAAGTTGGCGTCTTTGCCCACCTCGATGCTGCCCGTGCGGTCGGCGATGCCGAGGATGCGCGCGGCGTTGAGCGTGATCGCCGAGAGGGCCTGCTCCTTCGTCAGGCCGTAGGCTGCCGCCGTACCGGCGTTGAAGGGCAGGTTGCGTCCGCGTGTCTGCCCGTCCTCGTCGTTGATGGCGAAGAGCACGCCTGCCTTTTGCAGCTGTGCCGGCGTTTTGTAGGGCTGGTCCACGTCATCGTCCTCGAGCGTGGGCAGGCGGTGTGGCTGGCTGAGGATCACGGCCACGTTGTTTTGCTTCAGCAGGTCGGCGATCTGCCAGGAGTCGGAGCCGCCCACGATCACCATGTCGAAGCCGAACTCGCGCACGAAGTCGAGGGCCACCAGCATCTGGCGCACCGTGTTGGCATGCACGAACAGCTTCTTCGACTTATTGTATAAACCCTGTACCGCCTCGAAGCCGAGGTTGGTCTCGGTATGAGCGGCAGCGTATGCCTTCGCCTCGCGGAAGAAGGCCTTCATCGCATCCACCTGCTCGAGGCCCTGCTTGATGGGGTCCACCTCGGCGGCGCCAGGCGGGCGGAAGCCGCGGGGCCGGGGGATGAGCGAGGGCATGTATACGTGGAAACCGTTGTCGGCCTTGTAGGCTGCGTCCTCCCAATTCCAGGCGTCGAGCTGCACTACCGACGAGGCGCCGGAAAGCCATCCGCCCGTGGGCGCCACCTGCGCGAGGAGGATACCGTTGGGACGCAGCGTGTTGATGACGCGCGAGTCGGTGTTGTAGGCCACGATGGCGCGCACGCTGGGATTGAGGTCGCCAATCTCCTGCACGTCGTTGGTGGCGCGCACGGTCGGCACTTCCACCAGGCCCAGGTAGGTGTCGGTGAGGATAAGGCCGGGATACAGGTGCTTGCCGGCGGCGTCGATGCTGCGGGTGCCCGCAGGCGCCGTTACGGAGGTGCTCACCTGCACGATCTTGCCGTCGGCCACCAGCACGGAGCTGTTGGGCAGCACCTGCCCGTTGCCCGTATGCACGGTGGCGTTGGTGATGAGGAAAGGAGTGGTTTGCTTCGGAGCGGGGTATACCGTTTCCTGGGCGGTTGCCGAAAGCAGGGCTCCGGCAAGTACTATGGAAAGAAAGGTCTGTTTCATGTAGTGATGTGCGGTTGAAGGTTAGTGTTGCTCGATGCCTTGCTGGCCCGACTCCTGCTGGTCGATGGTGAGGAGGCCGTGGCTGTGGTGGTGCTCACCGCAGGTCAGCATCACCTGGTAGGAAGGCTGTGCGGGCGTTACCGGCGCGCCGGAGCGCTTCTCGCCGATCATGCGGCGCACGAGGCGGTTGCGCTCTTCGGCTACGGTCTTGCGCAGCTGCTGGTCCTTTTCACGGTCAAAGTAGACGGTGCCGTCCACGATGGTGTAGAGGGCGCGGGCGTAAATGCTGAGCGGGTTGTCGCTCCAGAGCACCAGGTCGGCGTCCTTACCGGTGCGGATTGAGCCCACCTGCTTGTCGACGTGCATCATCTTGGCCGGGTTAAGCGTCACCATCTTGAGGGCTTCTTCCTCGCTGATGCCCCCATACTTCACGCCCTTGGCGGCTTCCTGGTTGAGGCGGCGGGCCATCTCGGCATCGTCGGAGTTGATGGCGACGTTAAGCCCCACGCGGTGCATCAGTGCCGCGTTGTACGGAATGGCATCCACCACTTCCATCTTGTAGTACCACCAGTCGGAGAAGGTAGAAGCGTTGGCTCCGTGCGCCTTCATCTTGTCGGCCACCTTGTAGCCCTCGAGGATGTGGGTGAACGTGTTGTATTTATACCCGAGACGCTCCGCCGTCTTCATGGCCGCGTTGATCTCGCTCTGCACGTAGGAGTGGCAGGTGATAAAGCGCTTCTCGTCGAGGATCTCCACCAGGGCGTCGAGCTCGAGGTCGCGGCGCGGCGCGCTGAGGCCCTTCTTGTTCTTGGCGCCGTTGAAATCGGCCCAGGCCTTTTTGTAGGCATGCGCGCGGGTGAACGCATCCACCAGCACCTGCTCCACGCCCATGCGGGTATCGGGGTAGCGATTGTTGTTGGACGAGTTGTTCTGCGACAGGTAGGTGCGCTTTACGTTCTCGCCGAGTGCGAACTTGATGAAGGGGTCGGAGCCCTTGAACTTGAGGCCCTCGTCGTCGGCGCCCCAGCGCAACTTGATGAGCTGCGTTTGCCCGCCGATGGTGTTGGCCGAGCCGTGCAGGATATGCGAGGTAGTAACGCCGCCGGATAGCTGGCGGTAGATGTTGATATCGTCGGGGTTGAGGTTGTCGCCGATACGCACTTCGGAGGTCACGCTCTGGCCGCCTTCGTTGATGGAGCCTGCGGCGATGTGCGAGTGCTCGTCGATGATGCCGGGCGTGAGGTGCTTTCCGGTACCGTCGATGATGCGGGCACCCGCTGCGTTCAGGCCTTTGCCAACGGCAGCGATCTTGCCGTCGCGTACGAGTACGTCGGTGCCTTGCTGGATGCCGCCGGCCTCATTGGTCCACACCGTAGCATTACGGATAAGGATCGTTTCGGAGCGCGGCGCGGTGGAGTCGGTCCAGCCGAAGGGCAGGAAGGGATAGGTGACCTTACCGAGCGCGCCCAGCGGCTTCTTACGGCCGCTGTCCTGCTTTGCATTGAGGGGCTGGTCGTACACAGCCGTCCATGTAAAGCGGGCGCCGGAGCTGTCTTCGCCGGTACCGCTCCAGTTCTCCTCGTTCACGATGCCGCTGAGGCGCAGGTTCTGACTACCGGGGCGCTCAGGCGCTACGTTGATGCGCACCTGGCGGCCGTCGTAGTAGAACTTGCTGGTAACGGTGTCGCGGCCGATGAGCGAGGCGGCGTTGTTCTCGCGGAAGTTGAGCGTATACGTTTGCGGGCCGGAGCTGGTGTTGAGCACGAGGCGGTAGTTGCCGCGCAGGTCGCGCCAGGTGTCGTCCTTCACCGAGTATTTCGTGCCCTGCACCCAGTTCTGGAAGATGACGGTCTTGTCGCCGAAGATGGGTCCCGAGGTGATGAGGAAGTTGGCCCATTTGCCGGGCGCGAGCGAGCCCACCTGGTCCCAGACACCGAGGGCCATCGCCGGTGTGCGCGTGAGCGCGTTGAGCGCCGTCTCTTCGCGGAGCCCGTAATTGAGCGCCGTGCGCAGGTTGCCCCAGAAGGTCTTCGGGTCGCGCAGGTCGGCGGTAGTGAGGCAGAACTCGATGCCGGCCTTGTCGAAGGCAGCGGGATTGGTCGGTGCCAGCTCCCAGTGCTTCATGTCGTTGAGCGACACGAAGCGCGCGTCGTTCGGATCCTCGACGTCCTGGGCCTGCGGGAAGTTGATCGGCAGTACATATACGGATTTCGTGGAGGCGATCTGCGCGAGGCGCTGGTATTCGTTGCCGCCGCCCTTGATGATGTAGCGCGTACCGAATTCTTTGGCGATACGGTCGGCGCGGAGGTCGTTCCATTTATCGTTGGCCTCGAACACCTGCGGCAGCGCCTGCTGCTCGTTGAAGGCCTGCAGGCTCAGGTTGAGGCCTTCCTTCGCCGGCTTCGTCTTGTACCACTGTGCGTCGAGATAGGTCTGGCGCAGCAGGGCGATGGAGCCCATCATGGAGGAAGGATAGGACTGGCCCGAAGAGCCCTTGCTGAAGGAGTAGTGCGCGGAGGCTCGCTCCTTGAGGATCGTCTCGTTCTCCCGGCCGCCGCGGAGCGTAACGAGGGCGCCGGTGCCGCGGGCGATGCCGTCTTTGAGGTGGGTAAGCACGGTGCCGAAGCCGAGATCGCGCAGCACCTTTGCGTTGGCTTCAGTGGCGGCGAACTGGCGGTGCGCGTCGAACTCGGGATGCACGGCCTGGTTCCAGCCATAGGCGCCCTTGGTATTGGTGGTGAGCTGGGTGCGGCCGCCAGTGGCGGCGGGGCCTGCTTGCGGCGCCGGCATGCCGTAGTCGCTGTAGATATCGATGAACGAGGGGTAGATATACTTACCCTTGCAGTCGATGACGACGGCGCCGGCGGGTGGCGTCGCGCTTGGGCCTACCGAAATAATACGGCCGTCGCGCACCACCATCATCCCGTCGGAAAGGGGAGCGCCGGCTTCGCGCACGATGGTGGCATGGGTGAAGGCATAGTGGCCGCTGCGCGGGTCGGCCACGCCGTTGACGGGAAAGCTCTCCTGGGCACGGAGCTGCGTGCCTGCCGCGATAAGGCCTGCGGCAAGAAGCAGGCAGTGGACTTTTCTCATGATCGAAGGTGATTTAAAGTAATTTGTGAACCGTTTCAATGGCGCCCAATATAACACAGAAACCCATGCAGATCGCATCCTACATCGACCATACCATCCTGAAGCCCACGACCATCCTCGCCGACATCGCCCAGCTATGCGACGAAGCGCTCGAACACGGGTTTGCTGCCGTGTGCGTGCCGCCCTACTACGTAACCGAAGCAGCGCAACGCCTGCAGCGCTCCTCCATCGGCGTGGCCACCGTGATCGGCTTCCCGTTCGGCTACAGCCACTACAGCGCCAAGGTGGCCGAGGCGCAACAGGCGCTTGACGATGGCGCCGACGAGCTCGACCTCGTGATGAACATCGCGGCGTTTAAAGACAACGACCTCGCTTACCTCGAAACGGAGATCGACGCGCTGCTGAAGGTCAGAGGCACGGCGCTCCTGAAGGTGATCGTAGAGAGCGGGATCCTCTCGGAAGAAGAGCTGATCCGCATCTGCGACCTGTATGGCCACTACCCGATCGACTTCATGAAGACGTCGACCGGCTATGCCGAGAAAGGCGCTTCCGTGGAAGCGGTGCGCACGATGCGCGCGCACCTGCCGGGCCGCATCGCCATCAAAGCATCGGGCGGCATCCGCAATTACGACTTCGCCCGTTTGCTCGCGGAGGCCGGGGCCACAAGGCTCGGCTGCAGCGCTTCCGTGGCGATTGTTAAAGGCGAAAGCGGCGCGCAACCAGGCGGCTACTGACATCGTCTAACCGAAAGCATGCCGCTTAAAAATCACAAGAACCTGCGTTTACCGGCTCCAGCTAACTTTGGAGCAATTCTTGCAAACCTCCGCCTTATGAAATACCTGCTTGTCCTCGTCACCCTGTTCACCGTTGCCACTGCCTCTGCCCAATCGGTGGTGGTGCACAAAGACCCGCGGGTCGACTTGCTGGCAAAGCGCCAGTCGGCCATCAACGTGGCTGTCCGGAAGGCGTCAGCGCGTACCGCGCCCGGCTTCCGCCTGCTGGTGATCAACACCAACCAGCGCGAGGAGGCCATCGCCGCCAAGTCGAAGATCCTGACGCTGTACCCGGAGCTGAAGGCCTACCTCGTGTACCAGTCGCCCTACTATAAGCTGAAGGCCGGCAACTTCAAGACGCGCGCCGAAGCGGAGACCTACCGCAAGGCACTGAACCCGCAATTCGCGAAGGGCGTTTTTATCATCTCGGAAACCGTTGAATTCAAGGCCGAGAAAGACACGGTGGAGATCGAAGACTAGGCGCCGGCCAGCCCCCTTTCCCCCTATGGGGGAACTTAGGCCGGGGATACTTTAGTTGTTTGGACCTTTTCGCAAAATACTTTATACGAAAGCCCCGACGGTGTCGGGGCTTTCTACGTTAAGAGGGAGGAACAGAATACTTGAGCATTAGAATACATGAGCAATAGAACAAATGAGGGGGCTTACGCCAGCATTCGTTCTACTTGATGTATTCCTGTATTCATTCGTTCATGTATTCCTGTTCCCGCTCCAAGTAAGAAGAGTGGTCAACAGCGTGAGAACAGCCCCAGCCTAAGTTCCCCCTTCGGGGGACAGGGGGCCGGGGCCGGGGCCGTGTATGTATCTTTGCGGCATGTTGCAAGACACCATTCGCACGAAGGCAGCCGACTATGCGCCCGCGTTCATCGAGGTGCGCCGGCACCTGCACGCGCACCCCGAGCTGAGCTACCAGGAATTTGAAACGTCGGCCTATGTGCAGGCGCGGCTCACGGAATGGGGCATTCCCTTCCAGGTGATGGCCACCACGGGCGTGGTAGGAATCATCGAGGGACGCAACCCGGCGAGCCGCATCGTGGCCCTGCGCGCGGATATGGACGCACTTCCGATCGAGGAGCAGAACGACGTGCCTTACAAAAGCACGCGCCCCGGAGTCATGCATGCCTGCGGCCACGACGTACACACGACCTGCCTCCTGGGCGCCGCTCGTATTCTCTCCGAAACAAAGGAACAGTGGGAAGGCACGGTAAAGCTCGTGTTCCAGCCCGGCGAGGAGCGCAACCCGGGCGGCGCCTCGCTGCTGATCAAAGAAGGCGTGTTGCAAAACCCTGCGCCGGCACGTATCTATGGGCTGCACGTCAACCCACAGCTCGAGGCAGGGCTTGTGTCGTTCCGCGGAGGCAAGGTGATGGCCTCGGCCGACGAGCTCTATATTACCGTGCGCAGCAAGGGTGGTCATGCGGCCGCACCACACCTCACTACCGACACGATCCTGGCAGCCAGCGCGATCATCGTGGCCCTGCAGCAGGTCATCAGCCGCAACAACAATCCCCTCTCCCCTTCCGTGCTCTCCATCTGCTCGTTCCAGGGAGGACATACCACCAACGTCATCCCCTCCGAAGTGAAGCTGATGGGCACCTTCCGGGCCATGGACGAAGTGGGGCGCTTCGCTGCGCACCACCATATCCGCCGCATCGTGGAGGGCACCGCCGCCGCCTACGGCGCCGAGGCTGACCTGCACATCGACATCGGCTACCCGACCGTATACAACAACGAGGCGCTGAGCGCCCAGGCGCGCACGCTTGCCGAAAGCTACCTCGGCGCCGGGCGGGTGGGCGAGACCGAGATCCGCATGGGGGCCGAAGACTTCGGCTTCTACTCCCAGGAGATCCCGGGTTGCTTCTACCGGCTCGGCACGGCCAATAAGGAAAAGGGCATCACCGCCGGCGTACACACCCCCATCTTCAACATCGACGAAAGCGCCATTGAAACAGGCATCGGGCTGATGGCGCTCTTTGGCGCGGAGGGGTGATCCTTGATGGTGGCTTTCCTATTACTGAAGTCAAAAAGCAAAAGTCAAACAGCAAAAAGGGCGTCTCCGTGTGGAGCGCCCTTTGTTATTGAACAATTCCTGCTACCTGTCGTACGATTCCTTTCAGGCAGCATTTTGACTTTTGAATTTCAAACAAGAGGCCTGACCAAAGACAAAAGATTATTTCTTCAGAAATGATTTACTCTCCTCCCCGCTTGCACTTTGCAGGCGCAGCCAGTACATGCCGGCGGCAAGACCGTCAAGGGTGATGTAGCGGCGAAACTCGCCCGCACCCTGCAGGGTACGCTCGGCACGAACCACGGTACCATCGGCAGCCGTCACCTGTATTAATACAGGACCAGCCTCGGGCAGGCGCCCGCTCACCAGGATCCGGCCCTGTGCAGGATTGGGCGACACGGATAGCCCGAGCGTGCTGTGCGCGCGCAATGGACGCACCGGAGAGAGATCCACTTCATTCAGAGACACGGCACGGATTCGGTACCAGGCGGCGCGCTCGTTGTTGCGAACGCCCCGATCGGTATACTGATATTGGCGCAGGCCGGCCACGCCCGGAACTGTAGCCAGGGCATCAAAGCGGCGGTTGTCGAAGGAGCGCTCTACCACAAAATGCTGAAGATTGTCGGTGCCGTCGACGCGCCACGAAAGCTGTGCCCCCTGCGCCGACGGTTGCACGGTAAACTGCAGGAAGCCGATTGGCAGCACGGCAGACGAGTGATACGCAATGACACGCGCCAGCAAGCCCACATAGGCTGCCTGGTTGGAGATCGACGGCTCGGTGATGCTGTAGGAGGCTTCGTCGGTCGAAGTCACGTTGTTCCAGTCGGTGTTCCAGTCTTTATAGCACTTCTGGTCGGGCTGGCCATAGGGCGGTGTGATGTTCGACACCCAGTAGTACTTGTTCGCGCCACCGGTGAGGTACCCTGGCGCGGGGCCGTAAAGCGAGGTCAGCGCATTGTCCCAGTTCGTACCGTCGCGGAACCAGGCATGGCTCATCTCGTTGGCGGAGTTATCGGCACCGTAGGAATACATATTGCTCAGCATCACCTTGCCCAGTGCGTTCACGCCGTGGAGGTAATGCAGGTATGCGGATCCTGCTTCCTGGTAGCCGGCATGGCTGCCGCTGTTGATGTCCCAGGCCACGAAGTCGAAGTTGTTCATACCGGCGTAGCACTTGGTGCGGTTGGAGCCCCAGGCATAATCGGTGTGCGGCATATGGGAGCGATACAGGTCGGTGCCGGCCGTGTAGTCGTCGATGGAGAGGATGTGATCCTGGGAAGCCTTGTCGTTCCGGATCGCAGCAGCCACCGATGCCGTGGCGAAGGGCACGCCGGGCGAAGGCTCCGTGGTGGGCAGCGAAGCATAGCGCAGCAGGGCACTGTGCGTAGCGGGGTAGTACGGCCCCCAGTAGAAATCGGTGAACGGGTAGGTGCCCGTGTAGTGCGCGTCGATATACGTCTTGTAAGCGGTGTTGCCGGTAGCCTCGTAGAGATACACGGCGGCGGCGAAGACCAGGTTCTTTTGCTGCTTCTCGGTAATGTCGGCGTCGCCGGCCTTGATGACCTGATTATCGCAGGCGAGCTCAAAGCCCGTTGTGAAGCCGTTCGTGACGGAGCTGGCACGGGCATACGCGTCCTGTGCGCGGAGCAGGAGGTCGTCGGCATAGACAATGGCGGAGGCGGTACCAAGACTACGGTATGCGATGCTGGCAAGCGCGAAGACGGCCGCGCCCGAGATGGTGGCTGAAGTGCATTCGCCAAGATAATAACGCGGGTTGTTGTCGGCGGAGGGTGGTGTGGCGGAGTTCCAGGTGGTGACTCCGACTTTCAGGTAGAGGCCGCGCGTAGTGGTGGCATCCTGCATCCGCTTCAGCCAGTCGACTTCCCACCTGATCTCATCGAGCAAGTCGGGCATGCCGTTGCCGGATTCGGGGATACCGTTGGCGTCGCCGAAAACTGCCGGGTGCTGGCGGTAAGTCTCGAGCAGGGGCATAAGCGCCTCGGCGGCAAAGGTCGTGTACTTGTTATAGTCGCCCGCATCGGCCCAGCCGCCGTGAAGGTCCTTGGGCGAAGTGCCGTCGAGGGCGCTGGCGGCACGGTCCTGGCTGGCGCCTTCAAAGGAAGCGGAGTCGGCCCATTTCGCATCGGTGTAAGCGACGCGCTTGGGATGGTTGAGGCGCTGGTAGAAGAAGGTGCGCGTGGCCGCCTTGAGCACATCGTCGTATACGTTGTTGCCGATGCTAAAGGTGTACGAGCGTAAGTTGTTTGCTGCGTCGTAGAGGTAATAAGAGCCGGGCGTCTTGAGCGCCGAGAAGTCGAACCACCAGCCCTGGTCACCGCTTTGGTCGTGGATAGCGCCGCTGTTCCAGGTCGTGAGGGTGCCGGTAAAAACGGAGGCATTGTCGGTGCTGCGGAGCACCTGCCAGGCGTTGGCAGTAACGGTAGGGTTGTAAGGGCCTTCCGCAGCTGTGTTGAAGCCAGTGATGGGCTTCGCCACGACGGCAACCTTTCGGGCGTTGGGCAGGTAGCCAAACTGGTCGATCTTGATGTTGTTAGACGGGCTGCCGAGCGGCTGTGCGGCCGCGGCAAAAGCGAGCAACAATAGCAGCAGGAGCAGCACGGACGAGCGGCTGGCAGACTTGGGGTGTTTCATCATCGGTGTTTCCAGCGCAAAGGTGCCCTTAAGGACGTGCTGTGGGAAGCCCTTGCACTATGAAACGTCAAAAACGCCTACTCAATTGTCCGGAAGCGCCGGGTGCACTAACTTGCAGGGTATCCATGCCCTCCCTTAAGAAAACCGCCCCCGTCAAAAAAGCGGCGCCCCGTCCCGCACGCAAGACCGCCGCACGCACTTCATCGCGTAAGTCCGCACCGAAACGCACTTCCTTCCGCCGTTGGATCGTACCTGCGCTCTCCCTGGTCTTGTTCGGCTACGGGCTCTACCGCCTCATCGCACACTACAGCGGCGAGGTCGACCGCGAACTGCACGGCGCCATCCGGCAGCACCGGGCGACAGGCACGGCGCGTGTGATCGCGGTACAGGGCGGCAAAGAGCCGCGGGTGCAGTTCCAGTTCCTCCACCGCGGGATTCCCTACGAGCGCTGGCAGCCTGCGCCCGAGCGCACCTTCCAGATGCACCTGTGTTATGGAGTGGAGTACGACTCCACGCGGCCTGGAAGAGCGGTGCTGATCGAAGGCAGCGCCACCGCCTGCCCGGGAGGAGGGATGATGGAGAACAAGGAAGAGGGAGCATACGCGAGTAACGGAGTACAGGAATAATCGAGCAAATGAGGGGCGGTAGCAGGTGAACTGGTGAGAAGGATTATACGGACGTATAACACTGGTCCCGCAAGGCTGAATCAAGAACCGTGCAAACCATTCGACGCCCGCTCCAGCAACTTCATTATCTCCGGATCGGCATCGGCCAGGATAGCCGCTGGTATCTGCGCAACAGAAAGCTTCTCCGCCCCGGCACGAATCAGTAGTTCTACAACCGCCGCGGAGCCATTAGGGCGCGCTTCGGCCAAAGGGTAAGGGCCACTCAACGCAAACAGCAGTACCGCCTCGCCGCTATTGGTGCGCGCGTTCGGGTCGGCCCCGGCCTGAAGCAATTGCTGTACGAGCTCGGGGCGGTTGCGGTAGGCGGCCCACATAAGTGCGGTATGTCCTTCCCGGTCCCGGAGGGCAACATCGGCACCGCGGGCCAACAGGAGATGCGCAGCCGCATATTGCCAGGCCAGGAGGGCCGCCATGAGCGGCGTGTTGCCGTCGATATCCTGCTCGTTGATGTCGGCACCCCGCGCCAGCAGGCGCTCGAGCTTTTTCACATCACCTGCGCGCGCCGCGCGTACCACCGGGCGGCGGGCCACCTCCCTTGCTTCCTGCATCCGCTCCTGTAGCCAGGTGTCAAAGGAAGGAGCGACAGCCTCCACCGCCCCCTCCTTCCCTATCCGCAGCACCGCGCCGCTTGCAAGGTCCACCCGCAGCTCGTCGCCCGCATCGGTACGGGCAAAGGGCAGATGGCCCGTATTACTACGGTGGACCTCTTCGCGGTAGCGGTCGAGCACGCGGCCGCGCACGTACACGTGCAGCCCCGGGAAGCGACGCCCCTGCGGGCGCCGCGCGAGGAAACGCTCCAGCGCGGCCGGCAGTGGTACGAGGGCCTTCAGCTCGATAAGGGCCTTGGGAAGAAACATGGTACAAAGATGGTGGCACACGGAACACGCAGAAGACGCAGAAGGATACTTTTTCTTTTCGGTGGAAGATGATTTGCTGCTTTGTACATTAAGATGGTTGGGCGGCTTCGGGCTGACCATTTCCTATAAACCGGGCGGCAGCGTGGGGGCGGGAGATTTTTGGATAAAACGCGGAAGAGAGAGGATGACGATAATGTTTTTCTCAGCAGGAAATTGGAGAAACTTACTTCGCTATAATGAGGTTTTTCCCCTTGCCGCCGGCAGTGGAGGCGTGTACTTTGAGTGAAGGAGTAAGATCATTATGCATATGAACGACAACCTGGAGCGGGAGCGGGTAAACCGGCTTTGCTATACGATCCGCGGGGCGTTCTTCGAAGTGTTCAAGGAGCTGGGGCCGGGCCTCATGGAGTGCATTTACGAGGAAGCGCTGATGCTGGAATTGGATGACCGCGGCCTGGCAGTGAAAGCACAGGCGCCGCTGACGGTTCGATACAAGGGGCGAACCCTGCGCAACAAGCTGCGGCTGGACCTGCTCGTGGAAGACACGGTGGTAGTAGAACTGAAGTCGGTGGCCGAGCTCAACCCCGTCTGCTTCAAGCAGATCATTACCTACCTCCGGCTATCGGGTGCACCGGTGGGCTTCCTCGTCAACTTCAACAGCCCCCTCCTCGAAGACCGCAAAAGCCTCTTCCGGATCGTCCACAACTTCTGACCCTGCCTCTTCCCCTTCCGCGTTGTATCCAAACGGCTTCAACCGGGAACTGCCGCAACATTTCTAGGAAAGGCACAGCAGAAAGAATACGGAACATGAAGAATGACGCCCGATGGAGCATTGTGCAAAAAATGATTTCCGCGTCTTCCGCGTTTTCTGCGTGCCCCTCCCCTAGCTTGCAGCAAATTCGAAGATGGAGTCGTATAGTGCCTTTGACCCGGGCGATCACTTGCTGCCCGTTGTTTCTGCGAAAAGCTTCGCAGCACTCCGCGGTTGGGAGTTTGGCTGGGCGCTTTTGGAGCCGATCAATATTGCCGCGGACCAGGGCGCGTCGGAGTACGCGCTTTCGCGGCGCCTCACGCCCGGGCAGAAGGCCCTGTATTTTTTCTGGTACCTCGACGTGCAGGTGGTGGATGGCGGCTTCGTGGGTTTCTTTCTCAATGGCTACGGCGTTTACCTCCCGCCATTGTATGCCGGGCTGGAGCTCATCGGAGACCAAAAGATGCTGCGCCTGCTGCAGGCGGCCGAGCGCGCGTACCGCGCGCATGCCGCCGACTTCGACGCCACGCTCGAGAGCAACGACGTGGAAGGCTTGTACGAGCAGATGGAACACATGGAGGAGCTCGACATCCAGTATTTCTCCGGTCGCGACAACACGATGAGCTTAATCGAAAGATACGCCCGTGCCCATGTGGCGGAATTCGCAAAGCTGCAGTAATCCGTCCTGGTTAGTATTCGCTGAGCAGGCCAGCAACGTTGCTACATTCACTTTCCTAAAGAGGGGCTTTGCTCTGCCGCAAGTGGCCAGCGTGGCTTGCCGGCCAGGGCTTCTGGAGTTGCTGCCGAAAAAGGATTGAACGCCGACAAAATTTGCCAGGCACCCTTATGCCAGCGGGCATACAGGTTGGCGATCTGGAAGCCGTTCCCCTTGGACCCGAAGAGATACAGCGTGCCCCTTACGGCACCAGAGGTCTTCCAGTCGGCCGGAATCTGTATATAGAAGGCCTGCAGGCTGTCGAGGCGGGACCCACCGATAAGACGTAGCGCGCGAAAGGCCTCCACAAGGCCGGCGCGGTGGGCTGCAGGCCCTTCGGTGTCCGGTGGCAGCGTCGTGCCGGCACGGGCCACCCGATCGTCTGAATAGGACGGATGTGCGGCAATAAAAGCGGCCGTATCGGCATCCCGCAAGCTCTTGGCAAAACGGCGGAAGAAGTTGGTTGGATCTTCCTGTGCGCGAGCAATGCCGGTAAGACTTAAGGCGAATAGCAAAACGATAAGTCGGTGCATGACAGTAGGCTATAGGGGCACAAGGTAAGAAAGCAGGCCGGGTAAGCACCAAGGAAGTTCAGCGCCGCTCCCATTCTCAATGTGGATTCCAGCCTTGGGTAGCCTGGTCTGGTGTTACAAGTACCCCAATCGCTTCAGTACGTTCTTCGTGATCTCCTTGCGGCAGGTGCCGAAATCGGCGCGGGCCTTCTTCCGGTCGTGCAGGAGCAGCGTGGCAAAGAAGAACGTACCGCTCTTGCCTTCCACGAAGCCGACCCACCAGCCCGTGTTGCGCCCGCCGTAGCGGGTCCAGCCGGTTTTGGCGGAGAGGGTGTAGCTGTCGGTGCGCTCGGCCACGAGCACGTCGCGAACCGTGGCGAGGTGCTGCGCTGCGAAGGGCAGGCTGCGGTCGTAGAGGGCGCGTAGAAAGCGCACCTGGTCGTAGGGTGAGATGCCGAAGGCGCCGAAGTTCCAGAAGTCCGTGTCGCGCTCGGAGAGGTTGCCGTTGCCGTAGCCTGCCTGTGCGAGCAGCGTACGGTAGCGGTCGCGGCCCACTTTTTTCGCGAGCTCGATAAAGACCCAGCCGGCGGATTCTTTGAAAGCCTCCTGCACGGTCATATCGCGGTAGATCTCGGGGCGGTAGCCATACTTAGCCGTGTCGGTGGAGCCCGGCCAGCGCACGGTATCCTGCACGGAGCCAATGACGCCGGTTTCGAGCGCGATGAGGAGGTTGACGATCTTGAAGGTGGAGGCGGGCAGCACGGGCGTACGCCAGCCCGTCGTGTCGGAGGCGATCCAGGTCTTGCGGCGCTCGTCGAACAGCACGATGCTGCCGGTGGCGGCGCAGTCCGTGAACAGGGAGCGAAATTCGGGGCGCAACTGTACGGGCTCCGGGCCGCCGATGACGACGATGCCATCGGATTCCTGGGCGTGGAGGACGCCGGCGCAAGCAAGCAGGGATAACAGGAGCAGATACTTCATGGGATGTGGCTGTAGGATAACGAAAATAGGGGACTCGGGGGCGCCGCCGGAACAACCTATTCGTGGTGGTGTCTTTACGGAGACGAAGGAACCCTACACCGCCGCGGATTGGAAACGGTCATACCGGAACCAAATCCAGTTGGTCTAGCGTATCAACAGGAACGTCCCCTTCTCCATCCGGGCAGGCTCACCTGCGAGCTGGTAAAGGCAACTCCAGACGAAGACACCCATATCCTGGTCTACGTTGCGCAGGCGGCCATCCCAGCCGCGCCCGGGACTGTGTGTAGCAAACACCCGCTCGCCCCAACGGTTATAGATCACAAATTCGTAGGAGACTACCGTTCCGAACAGAAGACCCCGGAGTTGATCATTCCGCCCGTCCCGCCCGGGTGTGAATGCGGTGGGCACAAACAGGCCTTTCATACATGACTTTGCCTGGACGGCAATGGTGTCGCGTCCCGTGCACCCCTGCGCATTGGTCGCATCGAGCCAGTAGGTGCCGGGACCGCTTACCCGAAGCGAAGGAGTCGTGAGCCCGGTATTCCAATGATAACGGGAGAAGGACAGGACACTGCGCAACTCGACGCTTCCGTATTGGCATAGGAACGTATCGGAAGGAAGAAAGTCCCGTGGCAGCGGCGTAACCGTAGTAATGCGGATCGTATCGGCAGCGCTGCAGCCGTTGCCGTCGGTGACGCGTACCCACCATGTTCCGGTGCCGCTTACGTCGATCGTCCGGTTGGTAGAGCCGTTGCTCCACAGGTAAGAGGAAAAGGTGCCCGGGTCAAGCAAGCGTGTGGTTCCCGCGCAGATCGTAGGAGAACGGTCGGGTGCAGGTGACGGCAATGGGTGTATCGCAGTGAGGCGCATCGTGTCGCGGGCGACGCAGCCATGTGCCGTCGTTGCCGCTACGGAAAAATCGCCGGCACTCTGAATGGCAATCGTTTGACCGGTGGCACCATTGCTCCACAGGTAAGAAACAAAACCGCTGCCGGCATCGAGCTGCCGTACATCGTTCCGGCACAGCGTACCGTCGGGGCCCAGCGAAAGTGGCGGCACGAGATGTACGCGGATGCGTACCGTATCGTACGCAAAGCAGCCGGGTGTCAGCTCTCCACGCACGAAATAGGCTGTATCTACCCGTGGGCTCACAAGCACCTGTGCCGAGGAAAGCGAAGAAATCTGGTAATTATTCGTCCAGGCATAGCTGATGAAGCCGGCTTGCGCCTCGAGGCGTACGGTATCACCGGCGCACAGCTGCCGGTCGGGACCGGCAGAAAATGGTATCGGGCCATGGGGGGTTATGCGCACCGTGTCGTAGAAATGATCGCCACAACCAGTAACCGTGTGTACCCAATAGCTTCCCGGAGTGGTCACAAGAAAAGTGGGCGCGGACGTACCGTCCTGCCACGCGTAGCTCGCATAGCCAGGCCCCGCGCTCAGCACTATGCTGTTACCCGGGCAAAGCTCACGATCGGGCCCGAGGTCAAGCGACGCCGGGGCTTGCAGCGCCCGTACTTGCACGGAATCCCTGATCACGACGCAGCCCTGTACCGAAGCGTGAAAATAGCCCTCGAACGGAGCGGTGAACTGAAAATCCCAGGTACTGTCGTTCACCGTGGTGGGAATGCCTACCCCTGCAGGCCATTGCACCGTCACCGGATTTCCACACCCGGGATTGCGCCGCGCCTGCAGCCGTACGGTTTGGCCCACGCAAACCGTGCCGGTGCCAACCGAGATATTCAGGCTATCACAGAACGACACCTGGACGCAGCCCGGCTCGACGACGCCTGCCGGCAAACCGCTCACCGTGATGGTCTTGTTCGGTGCATACTGAAACGCATTGGCCTGCACGACAGGCTGGCTGGACCAGGCGTAGTTCTGGTAGGTGAGCGGCTCAACGACGGTGACGTTCTCCAGCTGACCAAGGCAGTCGGAGGAGGGATCGAATGCCTGCAGGCGTTGCATCTCCATATAATGCTCCATCGTGGCACTGTCGCTGATCAGGCGCACGTTGAGCATTGAGCCGTCCGGGCGCCTGATTGCCTTTCTTTCCGTACTAATCTCTGTAGCGTTATAGTGGCGAACCCTGCGGTGCTGGATGGCACCTCCATTGCCAAAAAGGGTTCCATACCAATCTGAAGTATAGCTACTGATAAAATGGTGCATGGTGAATAAGCCGGATCCTTCCGGCGTTATCGAAACATCGGTGTTGTAGAGGTCACCCTGCACCGTGTTACGGAACGCATAAGCCTGTATGATATTCAAATCAGGGCTGAGTTCAAGCACCGCAGCATGGGTCCTGAGTTGGCTGCTGGGAGGAAAGTAGATACTCGTGCCATAACATTTTCCGGTAATCAGGTAGTTACCGTTGTTGTGCCGTACGACCGGCTCTTCTCCGAGGAAATCGGACCGCGTTGTGTTGGTACCGGCTTGCAAAAAGGCTTTCATACCCAGCATCCCGCCATCCGATTTTCCCACCCGCATCGCTAAGACCAATGTCCGGAAGTCATCTAACTTGCCAAAGAGCAATAGCTCTGATTGAAGGATCTCGAAGCCAAAGACTTTTTGAAATCCTGAAACCGGGAAGTCGTAGGCCATGCTCCAAACCAAATCTCCATTAGCTACGTCGATCTGCGCGAGCGAAACCCCATCACTCCAAAACGATCCACAAAAGTAAACGGCACCTGTTACAGAATCCTGGCGGATCTGCTGTAACGCGAAGTGGTCATTACTGCCGGTTCCACCCGGCCGCCAAAAGCGCGATAGATAACAACGGCTCCAGAGCAGGTTGCCCTGTCCGTCGACCTTTGTGAAGAGCAGGTTTTGGTTGCCGGTCTCGGCGTTGCCGGTTGCCCCGGCGAGCAGAAGGCTACCATCCCGGAGCTCCAGCACCTTAGAATAGCCGATATACGAAAATGCCACGTGCCCCAGACTATCATAGCGGCGTTTCCAGATCACATCGCCGTTATCCCTCATCTTCATCAGGAACCCCATGGCCGGGTAAGGTGGCGTATTGCTCGCATAGACACCCGTCAGCAGCAGCGTCCCGTCGGAGCAGGGAACCGGGTCTCCGACGATATAATCGCCACTCGTCTCCCGGATAAGGATCCGCCCTGGAGTAGTTCCGCAGATCGTGGAGCCGGAACGGGCGCCGGGAGCTGACCGGCCGGGAAGCGATCCTGGGCTGGTTTGTAAAATACCCTTGCGTGGATGGCCACCCCGGCTCATCGCTTCCAGGGAATCAAGGCGCTTCCGCAGCTCGCGCTCCCCGGGGTCATTCTGACCCCGGGCACAAAAGAAGAACAGCAAAAACAGAACAGCCAGAATTGGTTTCACGCACTGAATGTAGGGCTTTATGAAGACTTTAGCCGGCCTGGCAGGATATGCTCACGTGCAACGTGTCGGAGGATACAGGACCCGCATCTATCGTTCTTCGTGAACCTGCCTGCGGCCCGATTCATTTTAACGCCTTCGGCATTCCGACAATGCCCGACCTTTGTCCCCTAACCAACGCCTTCGCCCCTTTGCCCGATTCTCCTGTTCCTGAGCTACAACCGGGTGCACAGCCCGAAGAGCCCACCGGCTCCGTGTCGTCGCTGCGTCGCATGCGTCTTGCCGTGTCGCTGTTCTATTTCGGGCAGGGGATTGCCTTTGCCTCCTGGGCCTCGCGGATCCCCGACATCAAGACCAAGCTCGGGCTCTCCGACGCCGCACTCGGCTCTACCCTGCTCGCCATCCCCTGCGGACAGCTCCTCACCATGCCGGTATCGGGACGCCTCGTCACGAGGTGGGGCTCGCGCCGCGTCATCAGCATCTGCGCGCCCCTTTATGTACTCGCCCTCGGCAACATCGGCCTCGCGCAAACGCAGTGGCAGCTCGCCCTCGCGCTCTTCCTCTTCGGCGTCATCGGCAATATGTGCAACATCTCCGTCAACACGCAGGCCGTAGAGGCAGAGCAGCGCTTCGGGCGCCCCATCATGAGCTCCTTCCACGGCGCCTGGAGCATCGCCGGCTTCGCCGGCGCGCTCGTGGGTGGCGTTATGATGCGTTGGGGCCTGCCGCCGTACCAACACTTCTACATCGTTGCGGTGCTGATCTGGATCAACGTTGCGCTCAATTACCGCCACCTTGTACCCGGCACCGCATCGGCAAAAGGTGAAAAGCGGCCCTTCTTCGTAAAGCCCGAGGGCGTGCTCGTACAGCTCGGACTCATCGGCTTCTGCTCCATGGCCACCGAGGGGTGTATGTTCGACTGGAGCGGCGTCTACTTCCGCGACATCGTGCACGCACCCAAGGAATACATCGGCCTGGGCTACGCGGCGTTCATGGTGATGATGGCCACGGGGCGCTTCCTCGGCGACACGCTCGTGCAGCGCCTCGGCCGCCGCCGCACGCTCATCACCTCCGGCCTCGTGGTAAGCGCCGGCATGGCGCTCAGCGTGGCGCTGCCCACCCTTGTGGCCGCCACCATCGGCTTTATGCTCGTGGGCATCGGCGTGTCGAGCGTGGTGCCCTCGCTCTACAGCGTGGCGGGCAAAGCCACGAAGATGCCGGCAGGCATGGCGCTCGCGGCCGTGTCGAGCGTGAGCTACCTCGGCTTCCTCTCCGGACCTCCGCTCATCGGCTACATCTCGGAGCTGTCGAGCCTGCGCTGGTCGTATGCCGTGATCGGGATCGGCGGCTTGCTGATCGCGTTCCAGGTGGCGCGGCTCAAAATTTGGAACCAGTAGCCGGATGGAGCAGGAAAGAGAACGAATCCCGCATTCTGCGGGACAGGCAGCGGATTTATACGATGCCACGGATAAACGCGGATAATTCGATAGACCCGTTTACCTACAACCTATCGCCCGAATCCTGCGGTTTTGATGCCGGGAGCAGGGTATCGTTCGACCGCATCATCCTGTAATTTCTGCAGCCATCCTATCGTACCGAAAAATCATAATGTCGTTGAAGCGAAAGAAGTAAATAACATCTGCGCAAATCATAGGGATCATATAGATCTGCGTTCTTTCTCTTGAGATCTGCGCTCCTTCTCTCCGCCACGGACTACCTTTAAGCCCATGAAGATCGGCCGGTATTCCCTGCTTGCTGCTGTCGTGGGCATGTTCCTGTTTGTCGCCTTGAGCGTGGCGGTCCATCCGTCATCGCTGCGTGATGAATATTTTGCCGGCGAGCTGCTGCAGGTCGTGATCCTGTTTGCCCTCCCCGTGATCGTGGTGGCATTCCTGGCGCTGTTGGCCTTCAATCATTTTATCAGCGGGCGGCGGGAGCGGGATCCCGGGCTTTCGGTCAACAAGGCACACGCATTCCTGTTCGCCGCGGCGCTGCTGATCCCGGTCGGGTTTGCGCTCTTCGATTACCTCAACGGCGGCAACTTCCCGCCGCGCGACCAGTTCCTCGTCATCCTCGGAGAATACAGCTCGCTGGCGCTACTCTTCGCGCTGCTCGTGCTGGCGAACCGCCTGCTCGTTTGGCGGAGGAGAAAAATGTAGTACGTGCCAACGGGGTCGCTGCGCTCCCCTGACGCCTGCGGCGCTCGCAACGGCACAACGACACGATGGCACGACGAAACCACGAATAGGATCTGAACTTTCCCGAACCTTTATCTCCCGATCGCTACTTTCTTTTTAAAGCGCACAAAGGGGCCGCGTGACCCGACCCGGCGCATGAGGAGCTCCCACTCGGAGACGTACTCCATCTCGTATTCCCACACGCGGCCGTCGGTAATGTGCTGGTTGAAGAGTGGATGTGGCGGGAGGCGGAAGGTGACTGTATAATTACCGGGACGCGGGAGCGTCACCCGTGCGTTCGAAAACGAAACTGCGGAGGCCTCGAGGTGGTAGACCGCGTAGCCGCGGGGCAGCAGCAACCGGGCGAAGCCACTGGAGTCGGCAGTCGTTCCGTTGCGCAGGTCCGCGGATGTCAACCCGCTCCGGATCGTGGCGTAGGCCACGGCCCTGCCCGCCGTATCGATACACCGGATCAACACTGTGTCTACCACGCCCCCGGAGCCGGTACGGGTGGCGGTTGCGAGGGGCAGAAGCGCAGGCTGCGGCTTCTGCATTTCGAAGGTGAAGAACAGCCGGTCGCCGCGCGATTGGACGGTGCCGCGCCCCGACTGCCCCCAGGTGCAAAAGAAGCCACTGTAATAGAAAGAATCGGCGCCTACAAAGGTGAACGACTCTGCCCCGAGGCCGCCGTAGCCGTAGGTGCCCTGGAGGTCGACGGGCTGGGCGACTGCCGACGTAGCAAGTAGCAGGAAGTAAAGGAAGAAGTAATTGCGATTCATTGAGATCAATTAAGGTCTGTCATCTGCTTTTCTCCACCGGATCGTGCCACGCTCGCCCGGATGGCGGCTGTGGAAGCCCGACTCCGTCCACACCTCGAGCACCCACTCAAATCGGTAGTCCATAAGCGCCAGTCGCTGCCATTGATCCGGCACCAGAAACAGCTGTAATGCATAGCGCCCCGGGCCATCCACCCGTGCCTGCACGCCGTGATAACAAAAGTTGTACGCATACAGCGCAGACGGCTTCTTGAGGCGGATGTCCAGCCTTCCCTCGGCGTCGGTCATGAGCGTGTCGGTGCCATTCACGGCTACCTGTACGAACGGCAGCCGGTTGCCGGACGTGTCGAACGCTTCTACGTCCACGCGGGCATAAAACGGATGGGCACCGGTGAGGCGGAGTACGGCCCGCGACGGAGGGGCCGGTGGAAGATCGGGCTTGTGAACGTGCAGCACAAGGCGCCGGTTACGCAGCGTATATGTGCCGCGATACAGGTAGTCGGGCCAGCAGGCATCACATTGCAACTCGAACGAATCGGTACCGAAGAACCGGAGCCTCGTGCGCTCCTCGTAACCTCCGTGTCCTTTGCGATCAATGACGTAGGTTCCCTGCAGCAGGTCATCCTGGGCGCTACCGCGAAAGGCGGAAAGCGACAGGACCAGTAGACAAACAGCGCGCAGGAGTGTTGCCGGCATGAGCGATACAATTTAGGAACGTTGATCCGTCCAGCGATAGAACCGGCGAATACCGAAAGCGGAGCGGCACGCGGATCGTTTCGCGCGTGGCACCAATTCCGCATGGTAATTGCCCGCCTCGCGGGCCCACCAGCTGCGCACGCTTTCCTGGTATCTGGGTTTGCTGGCATCGTCGAACAGGAAATCGTAGAAGCTCCAGCACGACGCACCCGTCTTTTCGTCGATGACTACCACGTCGAACTGGATACCTGTAACCACGAAGGCCGGGAACTCGCCGATCTCGATGAGGGCGAAATGAGCGAGTTCGCCTACATTGAGCGGGACCTTCTTACATGGATGCCGCACCCGGGTGGGCCGGGCATCGGTGAGCGCACCGATCAGCACCGGGATTGCCGCGCGGCCGCCGGCCACGAGTTGCCAGAACGGACGGGCGCTGCAGTCGATGGTATCGGTCTGCATACGGGCGAGCTCGTCGACGAGCGTCCGGAGACGGCCCTCCTGCGCCTGCAGGTCGACGGGCTGGGCGAAGGCAAGGGTATTGCAAAAGCGCATAGAAGGAGTAAAGAGACTCGGCGCATAAGATTATTTTCTGTTTCTCGCCGCGGGCCGGCCCTGTACTTTTTGAAAGTAGCGCACCCTGCGCCAGGGTTCCGCGTACTGCACCTCGAACGCTTCCCGGGTCACGTCGCCCAGAACCCACTCTAACACCCGCCCGTCGGTGATCGGGCCATACGCTTGTTGGTCGCGCAGCAGCGTGGCCTGCAGCGTAAAGATACCTGCTTCGGTGATCGTGCAACGAACAGTATCCCTGGCTATGGCGCCGATCACGAGGGTTGCCGGTGGACAGACCTTTATACTGCTTCGCCCGTCGGCATCGAGTTGTACTCCGTAGCGGGTTCCGTACTCGCGCACGGTGCCAAACGGGATGGGTTCGCCCGAGGTGTCGCACGCGCTGATCGAAACGTAGGCAAAGCCTTCGAGATCGCCGGTACGGGTCAGATGCGCTTTGGAAGACAACCTGGCCGAGTCCGGGACGTATTCAAACTGCAGGAACAATCGCCCCTCGCGCACCCGGCACGTGCCTCGCCCGGCATTGGAACTGGTGCAGGTCCAAAGAACGTAGTAGAACGAATCAACGCCTGCAAAGGTGATATCTTCCCCGACGAAGCCTCCGTGCCGGTACGTACCGAGCAGCTCAACGCTGTTCTGGGCAGAAGACGTACTTGCTCGTATCAGGAACAGAAGCATCAGCACGTTGCGCATTCGGGAAGGATTGTAAACAGGAAGACCCATAAAGGCGCCCATTCGCTGCTTTACCCTTCACCTTCGCTATCAACCCATTAGCACATCACCCCATCACCCCATTCGTTCTCCGGCACACTTTCTGCATTTCCACAGCTAACCTAAAACCCCTCCGTATGAAACGGGCATTGGCCTCCCTCCTCCTGATCGTGTGCGGCAACCTCTGGGCCGGCGCGCAAACGACCTACTACGACTTCTATTACACCAACCTGCCGCCCGCGCGCGTGGCGCCTTATATGTCCGCCTTCCGCACGGGCTTCGACTGGCTCTACCTGCAGCGCTATACCGGCGATTCGTGCAGCGGCTGCACCCGCCTCGCCCCTACGGCTACACTCCAGGCGGCGGCGCTGCCTACCCTGAGCCAGGCCCTCTTCGCCCATATTCCACAGGACCTCTACCAGCGCAACAATGTGCCCGGCTCCACCTACCACATCGTAGGCACCAAGGCCGCGCCCTACATCATCCGCACGCTCTACACCCTCGCCAACGACAAGGTGGAGCCGCTGTACCAGGTCCGCATCGAGTTCACCGATGCCCCCGGCACACCCGCCGTGCAGGACATCTCCGTGTACGATCCCAAAACAGCCAAGCGCTTCTCCCGTAAGCTCGTGCTCAGCAACTACAAAAGAACGATACCGGCCAAGGGCCGGTGATCGATCTCAGATCTCGGATCTCGGATCTGAGATTTTTTTCAGGACGAACCTTTCTCATCGCGTTTGATAGCCTTCGCTTGCACGAAACTTCGCTACCAGGCAGCGCCCAGTAATTTGCTGAGCGCCCCAGATCACCGATCTGAGATCCGAGATCTGAGATCAAAAAACCCCGGCTTTGGCCGGGGTTTTTTCGTTATCCTTTCTCCTTGCGGAAGCGCAGGTCGAGGTAGCCGAGGAGCAGGAAGCCGGCGGCATAGGCGATGGAGAGGTACTCGTGCTGCACGAACCAGCCGCCCTTTTTCTGGGCGATCGACTGCAGCGTGAGGGTCGGGTGCGAATAGGGGATCAGGTCGGCATGCTCCCAGTGAAAGCCCGACGCCACCTGGCCACCGATCAGCAGGGCGAGGCCGATGCCCACCGGGGCGATGAAGCTCTTGAAGCGCATGCCCAGCAGGAACTGCAGGGCCGAGATGCCCAGCACCGAGGCATAGGTGCGCAGGTTGAGCCGCACGAGCGCTTCCCAGTCGAAGCTGGCCTTGAAGAAGCTGTACTGCGGGTGGATGACGTTCGCCACCACGGCCGCGAGGATCACGAACACGTTGAAGGAGACAACGCAGAGCAGCACCATGCCCTGCACGGCCAGAAACTTCGAGAAGAAGATCTCGGCGTTGGATTGCGGGGAGGCGAAGACCTGCTTCCATGTATTATTACGGTACTCGATCTGCGGCACGAGCGCGGCCATCATGATGATGAACATCGGGAACAGAAAGGCATTGAACACCTGCCAGTTCATGAACAGGTGCGACTCCCAGGGCATCATCTGAAGCTGCTTGACCATTTTGTCGGCCTTGAGCACATACACGAGGAAGAAGATGACCGGGATAAAGGCGGCGCCGATAAGGGCCAGCCAGAACGAAGCGGTGCGGCGCGTCTTGAGCATTTCCGACCGGAGGGATATCGCGAGAGACATATAAAAAGGTTTTGGAGGTTTTGCAGGTTGCGTCGGCAACAAATCAGAGATCTGAGATCCCAGATCACAGATCTGAGATCTAATTCCCGGACGTGATGTCGATGAAGAGTTGCTCGAGGTCGTTCTGCTGCGGCTGCAGGAGGTAGACGTCGACGTTGTTCTGCACCAGCACGCGGGCCACACGGCCAACGCCGTCCTTGCCGGTGAAGGGGAGCACGAGGTGACCATTCTTTCGCTCGGCGCCCTCGGATTGCAGGAGGCGGAGCGCGCCCTCGTTGTCGGAGGTGTCGAGCTGCAGGAGGCTCTTGCCCTGCTGCATGTGCTTCAGCTCGGGGAGCGTACCCTGGAAGAGCATCTTGCCTTTATGGATGATGCCCACATGCGAGGCCATCTTTTCCACCTCGGCGAGGATATGGCTCGATACGATGATGGTGGTGCCCTCCTCGCGGTTGAGGCGGCGGATCAGCTCGCGCGTTTCGATGATGCCGTTGGGGTCGAGGCCGTTGGTGGGCTCGTCGAGGATGAGGAGCTCGGGGCGGTGCAGGAGCGCGATGGCGATGGAGAGCCGCTGCTTCATGCCGAGGGAGAACTGCTTCGCTTTCTTCTTACCGGTGCCGGCCAGGTCTACGAGCTGCAGCACCGCGTCGATGCGGGCTTTGTCGGCGCCGTAGATGCGGCGGTATACCTCGAGGTTCTCGCGGGCCGTGAGGTGGCCGTAGAGCGAGGGCTGCTCGATGAGGGAGCCCAGTCGCTTCAGGATCGGGAGGCGGCTCGTGCGGATGTCTTGCCCGAAGAGGCGGGCCTCACCCTGCTGCACTTGCAGGAGGCCGAGGAGCAGGCGGAGCGTGGTGGTCTTGCCGGCCCCGTTGGGGCCGAGGAATCCGTAAATCGCGCCCGGCTCTACGCGGAGGTTGATGTCCTGGAGCACCGGCTGCCCGGCGAAGCGATGACTCAGATGGGTGGTTTCAATCAGCGGCGTCATGGGGGACTCTGTTTGGTTGTAGTCCAAATGTAGCGTCCCTGTTTCAGCTCGCCGCTATCTATTCCACGTACCGGCGCTTTGCCGGGATGAAACGGGTGTTGCAGGAGATCGGTATCGGTGGCTAACATTTTTTTCGCCGCCGCAAGCGGCTGGCAGTCTTTAAAGAGGTGCGCGGGTTTCACGCAAAGACGCGGAAGCGCAATGCGGTAGTTGAAAGTGTGGGAACACTGCTGTTTGTGAGACGGATCATCGCATTTCCCGCCGTGCCTCTGTACCGTTGTGCCGCCGTGTGCACCAGTCCTGCCGCAGGCAGGACCTTAAAAAAAACGTTGCAACAGAAGTCGCTATTCCCTACGGTCTGCCGGCAGGTAGATCTCAAACTCCGCGCCCTCCCCTTCGGCGCCGCGGGCCGTAATAATACCGCCGTGGTTCTCGGCGATGCGTTTGCAGATGGCGAGGCCGATGCCGGTGCCCGCGTACGCTTCCTTGTCGTGCAGGCGGTAAAAGATGTTGAAGATGCGCTCCTGCTGTTCTTCCCGGAAGCCGATGCCATTGTCCTGTACCCGGATGCGGTAATAAGGCTGCGCGCGGTCGAGCAGGGGCAGGTGAAAGGTGCCCGGCGCCGCGAGGGAGCAATCGATCCGGACTTCCGGAGCCAGGCCGGGCTTTGCAAACTTGAGGGCGTTGCCCACGAGGTTGGTGAACAGCTGGCGCATCTGGTAGGGCACGGCCGGCACCGTCGGCAGAGGCGTGCTCTCGAGGCGGCCGCCTTTCTCGCGCAGCTCGTCCTCGAATGCATCGATCACTTCGGCGATGATGCCGTTCAGGTCGGTAGGCACATGCGCCTCGGCAGGATCGTCGGTGAGCGAGTAGCTCATGATATCGTCCACGAGCTGGCGCATCCGCTGTGCCGAGCCCTGGATCTTGGAAAGGGCATTCAGCAGGGACTCCGACAGCTGCACCTCGTCGCTGCCCATCACCTTGGAGGCGAACACCTGGATCTTGCGGATCGGCTCCTTCAGGTCGTGGGTGGTGATCCAGTTGATGTTGGCGAGCTCGTTGTTGGCCTTCACCAGCTTCTCGTTGAGAAGGCGCTGGCTGGCTTCCTCCGCGCGCAGGTATTCGAGGTGCACCTGGTTCTGCAGCGCCCCCGCGAAGCGGGCTGCCGCGTTCGTTTCCGAGTAGCGCCACTCGCGGCTGTGCCCACGTACCTGCTCCTTGTATTGCGCAAACGACGAGCGCGGGGTCAGCATATTCGTAACCGGTGAGCGCTTCACTGCTTCACGCGGATCGCCGGCCCAGCGGATGGTGCGCTCAAACTCTTCCCGGAACCAGATGATGGCGTCCTTTTTCGGGTCGCCGAGCCGCATATACAGCACCCCCGACGCCTCGCGGGTGATCTTCGCCGCATCGGGATAGTGGGCGGCGAGGTGCGACGTAACGAATTGCTGCCCTTTCCCCTGCGCCAGCCATTGAAACAGCGCCCGCAGCCGGTCGCGCCCCGGCACCAGCCCCATCTCGTGCAGCTGTCCCTGGTGGAGCAGGGCAACGCCGCTCGCATGGGTAAGCGCCATCAGCGAGGAGAAGCTGCGGAAGCGCGACGGGAAATCCCCCTCCTGCTGCAGGGCGTTGAGCAGCTGCTGCAGGTGTGCCTCCACCACCGTATAAATACCGTATTCCTCCGCCACCTGGCGCACGCGGATCTGCGAGGTCAGGAAATGTCCCTGCATGAGGGCCGCCTGGCGCTGCCGGTGCACGAGGTGCAGCGGGCCGTGGTGGTGGCAGGCGATGAGTCCCCAGAGGCGCCCTTCCAGCACCAGCGAGATCGTGAGGGTGGCGCCCACGCCCATATTCTTGAGGTACTGGATGTGGATGGGCGATACGCTGCGGAGCAGGGCGTCGCTGAGGTCGAGGCTCGCATGGTCGCCGTTGCCGGCGGTAAGGATCGGCACGGGCTCGTAGTGCACGTCGTTGATGGCGCGCATCAGGTTGCGCAGGTAGAGCTCGCGGGCCTGCGGCGGGATGTCGGTGTTGGGGTAATAAAGACCGTGGAACGGCTCGATGTCGGCGACCTTGCTTTCTGCATACACCTCACCGTTGTATTCCGGGTCGAAGCGGTAGATCATGACGCGGTCGAAGCCGGTGATGGCCTGCACCTGCGCCGCGATCCGGCCGCAGAGCTCCTGCAGGTCGCGGGAGCGCTCGATATGCCCGATGAAGTCGCGGGTCTGGTCGAAAAGCTCTGCGTCGTTGACGGTGGGCACATGGCAGCATTCCAGCTCCACCAGCACGCTGCCATCGTCGGCCGGGCCGGCGAACACTTCCCAGGCCCTGCCGCCGGCGGTGTGCGGGAACGGCTTATCGCGTGGGTCGGGGCGGCCGAGGGCTTCGTTCACGGCGGCAGCGAGGGTGGCGTCCACTTCGGCGAGCGGACGCTGCAGGAGGCCGGACGGCTCTGCCCCGAAGGCCCAGGCGCAGTTGGCGCTGCAGAAGCGGATAATCCCGCTTCCGTCGAGGGCAAGGAGTACGCCGTGGGGTTGGATGGAGCCGGGAATATGGATCGGCTCGCTGGCACAGTCGGCAAGGTTGGGCAGGTCCCGGTTCGAGATGTCCTTGAGATTCATGGCCCGAAAGATAGGCCCGGGCCGGGCGGCAAATGCGGATGAGTTCGATGGAATGCCCGAAAGCGAAGACCCGTTCTTGCGGGACGTACCTGTTGTTGAAACCTCGCTTCCTGCCGGGTCCGCTTTGATTCAACAAGGGGATCCGGGGTGTTCGACAATCCGCAACCGGTCAGGCGTCGCTACACCGGTACGCTGCGCTTGCTATGACGGACACAACGATACACCGCGCCTTCGTGTCTCCGTTCGTACCTGTTGTGCCGCAGCGTCGCTGTGCCGCCTTGTCAAATTACCCTGCCGCAGGCAGGATTACCGGTGAGCGCAGCGAACCCTGACTATGCGTACCCCGCGCCTTGGCGTCTTGGCGTGAAACCCGCGTCGTGCGTTGAGAAAAGCCAGCCGCTTGCGGCGGACCCACCCGCCCCTTACGCGAAACCGCCGTTTTGCCCCATCTTTGCAGCTGATGTCTAAAGTATTAAGAAAGCAGGCTGCCCTCGATTACCATTCCAAGGGACGTCCCGGGAAGATCGAAGTGGTGCCCACCAAGGAAGCAAAGACCCAGCGCGACCTCTCGCTTGCCTACTCGCCCGGCGTGGCCGAGCCCTGCAAGGAGATCGCCGCCAATAAGGAAGACGTATATAAATACACCGCCAAGGGCAACCTCGTAGGCGTGATCTCGAACGGCACCGCCGTGCTCGGCCTCGGCAACATCGGCCCCGAAGCCTCCAAGCCCGTCATGGAAGGCAAGGGCGTACTTTTCAAGATCTTCGCCGACATCGACGTGTTCGACATCGAGATCAACGAGACCGACCCCGAGAAGTTCGTGCAGATCGTCAAGGCCCTCGAGCCCACCTTCGGCGGCATCAACCTCGAGGACATCAAGGCGCCCGAGTGCTTCGTGATCGAGAAGGCGCTCCGGGAGCAGCTCACCATCCCGGTGATGCACGACGACCAGCACGGCACGGCCATCATTTCCGCCGCGGCCCTCCTCAACGCGCTGCAGATCCAGAAAAAAAGGATCGACAAGGTGCGCTTCGTCATCAACGGCGCCGGCGCCGCCGCCATGGCCTGTATCCAGCTCTATGTGTCGCTCGGCGCCCGGCCCGAGAACTTCTTCGTGTTCGACATCAACGGCCCGCTCCACCGTGGCCGCACCGACCTCGAGGACTTCAAGAAGAAATTCGCCAACGCTCCCGCCGACTGCAACCTCGCCAAGGCCCTCAAGGACGCCGACGTGTTCGTGGGCCTCTCCGTGGGCAACGTGGTCACGGGCGATATGGTGAAGAGCATGGCCCGCAACCCGATCGTGTTCGCCATGGCCAACCCCGACCCGGAGATCTCCTGGGACGAGGCCAAGGGCGCCCGCAAGGACCTCATCATGGCCACCGGCCGCTCCGACTATCCCAACCAGGTCAACAACGTACTGGGCTTCCCCTACATCTTCCGCGGCGCCCTCGACGTGCGCGCCCGCGGCATCAACGAGGAGATGAAGCTCGCCGCCGTGAAGGCACTCGCAGAGCTCGCGCAGAGCCCTGTGCCCGATATCGTGAACCTGGCCTACAACACCAAGACCATCACCTTCGGCCCCGAATACATCATCCCGAAGCCCCTCGACCCTCGCCTGCTCGCCACCGTGGCGCCGGCTGTGGCGAAGGCCGCCATCGACTCGGGCCTCGCCCAGCAGCCGATCCATGACTGGGAAGCCTATAAGACGGAGCTCAACAAGCGCCTCGGCCTCGACAACCAGGTGATGCGTGCCCTCGGCTCGAAGGCCCGCCGCGACCCGCGCCGCATCGTGTTCGCCGAAGCCGACAACGTCAAGATCCTGAAGGCCGCCCAGATCGTGTTCGACGAGGGCATCGGCTATCCCATCCTGCTCGGCGACGAGGCCAAGATCCGCAGCCTGGCCGTGGCCAACGGCATCGACATCGAGGGCCTGCCCATCTTCGACCCGCGCTCCGACGCCATGGAGGAAAGCCGCAACAAGTTCGGCGAGCTCTTTTTCAAAAAGCGCGGCCGCAAAGGCTTCAACTACTACGAGAGCAAGAAGGTGATGCGCGACCGCAACTACTTCGGCTGTATGATGGTGGAGACCGGCGAGGCCGACTGCATGATCTCGGGCCTCTCTAAGAACTACCCCGACACGATCCGCCCGGCCATCCAATGCATCGGCGTCGACGAGGGCGTCAACCGCATTGCGGGCATGTACCTCATGCTCACGAAGAAAGGCCCCATCTTCCTTGCCGATACCACGGTCAACTTCCACCCCACCGCCCAGGAGCTCGCCGAGATCACCCTGCTGGCGGCCCAGGAAGTGCGGAGCTTCAACATCACCCCCCGTATTGCCCTGCTGAGCTATTCCAACTTCGGCTCCTCTACTTCCGACGAGGCCCGCCTTGTGGCGGAGGCCCGCCGGATCGTGAAGGCAAAGGCCCCCGGCCTCATCGTGGACGGCGAGATGCAGGCCTCGCTCGCCTTCAACAACGAGCTGCTCAAAGAGAACTATCCCTTCTCCGAGCTCGTGGACAAGCCGGTGAACACCCTCATCTTCCCGAACCTCGCTGCCGGCAACACCGCCTACAACCTCCTGAAGGAACTCGGGGCCGCCGACGCCATTGGCCCGATTTTATTAGGCCTCAAGAAGCCCGTGCATATCCTGCAGCTGGGAAGCTCCGTCCGGAATATTGTGAATATGGCTACTATTGCAGTGGCGGACGCCCAGATCAAGAACCAGCAGGCTGCGGATGAAGCCATCCGCCGCTCGCCGTGGTGGAAGCGGCTGAAGAAACGTGAATCGTGATGCGGGAATCGGGAATCGGCAATCGGTAATGAGCGCCTTTTTCGATCGATTTTGGCTTTCGGACCTTCTGATTGCCGATTCGCGATTCCCGATTGCCGGTGCATTTAGGACTGACCGAACAAGAGACTACTAAGCCCATGATGACCTTTTTATCCGATATCGGCCGGTTCATCAACATGATCAAAAGCATGTTCTCCCGGCCGGAGAACTTCAAGATGTACTGGAAGGAGTTCATGCACCAATGCACGGAGATCGGCATCGGCTCGCTGGGCATCGTGGTGATCATCTCGGTGTTCATCGGGGCCGTATCGGCCGTGCAGACCGCCTACCAGCTCACAAGCCCGCTCATTCCGCCGGAGACCATTCCGCAAATCGTGCGCGACACCGTGATCCTCGAGTTCGCCCCTACCCTCGTCTGCATCGTGCTGGCCGGCGTGATCGGCTCCAAGATCGCGGGTGAGCTGGGCAACATGCGGGTGTCGGAGCAGATCGACGCCCTCGAGATCATGGGCATCAACACAAAGGCCTACCTCGTGGCCCCGAAGATCCTCGCCTCGCTGGTGATGATCCCGATGCTGATCGTGCTCGCCGCCGTGCTCGGCATCTGGGGCGGCCGCCTCGCCTCCACCGCTTCCGGCATCCTCGACGCCACCACCTACGACCGCGGCCTCATCATGAACTTCATCCCCTACAACGTCTTCTTCGCCCTCTGCAAGGCCTATACGTTCGCCTTCTTCATCTCCAGCATCCCTGCCTTCTTCGGCTACCATGTGAAGGGCGGCGCGCTCGAGATCGGCCGGGCCTCCACCAAGAGCGTCGTGGTTACCTGCATCACCATCCTGTTCGCGGATTATGTGCTTTCCGCCTTACTGCTCCAATTATGATCGAAGTAAAAAACCTGAAGAAAGGCTTTAACGGCAAGACGGTGATCCAGGGCGCCTCCGTAACGATGGAAGCCGGCAAATGCAACCTGATCATCGGCTCCTCGGGCTCCGGCAAGACCGTGCTGATGAAGTGCATGGTGGGTCTCTTCCAGCCCGACTCGGGCCAGATCCTCTACGGCGGCCAGGACTTCACGGCGATGGACGTGCGGCAGAAGACCGAGATCCGCAAGGAGATCGGGATGCTGTTCCAGGGTTCGGCGCTCTTTACCTCGATGACCGTGGAGGAGAACATCGTGTTCCCGCTCGATATGTTCACGAAGCAGACCAACAAGCAGAAGCGCGACCGCGTGAACGAGGTGCTCGAGCGCGTCAACCTCAAGGGCGCCAACAAGAAATTCCCCGCCGAGCTCTCGGGAGGCATGATGAAGCGCGTGGGCATCGCCCGCGCCATCGTGCTCAACCCGAAATACCTGTTCGTGGACGAGCCCAACTCCGGCCTCGACCCGCAGACCTCGGGCCTCATCGACCAGCTGATCAACGAGATCACGAAGGAATACAACATCACCACCGTCATCAACACGCACGACATGAACTCGGTGATGGAGATCGGCGACCACATCATCTACATGTACCAGGGCGAAAAAGAGTGGGAAGGCAATTCCAAGGAGATCATCTTCTCCAAGAACGAGCGCCTCAACGACTTCATTTTCGCCTCCGAGTTCCTGCGCGATGCGAAAGACATGCGCCAGCTCGAAGAAACCGGCAAGATCGCCAACAACCGCAACATGGAGGAGCTCACGAGGGACGATGCGCCCGAGCTCGTGCCGCCTTCCGACGATCCCAAGGAATAATGGGAGAATGGGGTGATGGGAGAATGGGATAATATGTTGGCTTCGGCTTCGCTCAGCCTAACTAATGTTCTCTTGTCATTCCGAGCCTGCCGGGGGAAGGTTGCGAAGGCAGCCCTTTTTTGTTAGCGGACCGGAAATCCTTGCAGGAGCCCGAGCCCGTCGGGGTAGGCAAAGCGCTTGTCCTCCTGAGCGAAGCGGAGCAGAGTCGAAGGAGGGCATGCGGGCGTTCGTCCGGCAGTTTGGCGGGATGCGCAGAAGCCCCTACCTTTCTGCTCCTAAACTTTACCCGCTTATGGAATCGACCTACCAGACCCGCGACGTGCTGCAGAACGAGCTGCCGCCGGCCCGCCCGAGAAGCCTCAACATCCTGACGATCCTCACCTTCATCGGCTGCGGCCTGGGCTACCTGGGCGCGCTTTTGGGCATGGTCTTTACAAAAGACTATAACACGCAGCGCAGGGAAATGGAGGACGCGCTCGACAAAATGGGCAGCAGCGGCTTCGGACGCGGCATGATCGAATCGCAGCTGGAGTCCCTGGAAAAGAACCGTACCTATTTCGAGAACGCGTATGAGCACCGCTACATCATTTTCGGGTCGTTGCTGGTATTCACCACCATGTGCCTGATCGGCGCCATCCGCATGCGCCAGCTGCGCCGCAGCGGCTTCCCGATCTATACCATCGGCGAGCTGGCTCCCATTGCGGTCACCATCGCGCTGCTCGGCTTCAGTGGCGACGGCACCTGGAAGACCTACATGGGCTACATCATTCCCATCGTCTTCGTGGCCCTGTATGCCGCCCAGCGCAAGTACCTCACCCGTGACTGAGCCTTCCCTGAATGTTTTCCAAAGCCCGCCCCGGCGGGCTTTTTGATACCCCCAAGCGATTCCCGGCCCAGACCCGCCGGTTCCAAAATCGCGGACTCCTTCCGCCGAAACTTTAGCGAAGGCGGATTTCCTTACTTTTGCCCCACTTTTAAAAACCGGATATGAGCATTCTTGTCAATAAAGATTCGAAGGTCCTCGTGCAGGGCTTTACCGGCACGGAAGGCACCTTCCATGCGTCGCAGATGATCGAGTACGGCACCAACGTCGTGGGCGGCGTAACGCCCGGCAAGGGCGGCAGCGACCACCTCGACCGCCGCGTGTTCAACACCGTGGCCGACTGCGTGAAGGAAACGGGCGCCAACGTGTCGATCATCTTCGTGCCGCCGGCCTTTGCCGCCGACGCCATCCTCGAGGCCGCCGACGCCGGCGTAGCCCTCGTGGTGTGCATCACCGAAGGCATTCCCGTGCAGGACATGGTGCGCGTGAAAAGCTACCTCCAGGGCAAGACCACCCGCCTCATCGGGCCCAACTGCCCCGGCGTCATCACGGCCGGCGAATGCAAGGTCGGCATCATGCCCGGCTTCGTATTCAAGCAGGGCCGCGTTGGCATCGTATCCAAGTCGGGTACCCTCACCTATGAAGCCGCCGACCAGGTGGCCAAGGCCGGCCTCGGCATCTCCACGGCCGTCGGCATCGGTGGCGACCCCATCATCGGCACCACTACCAAAGAGGCCGTTGAGCTGTTCATGAACGACCCCGAAACCGACGCCATCGTGATGATCGGCGAGATCGGAGGCGGCATGGAAGCCGAAGCAGCCCGCTATATCCAGAGCACCGGCAACAAGAAGCCGGTCGTCGGCTTCATCGCCGGACAGACCGCTCCTCCCGGCCGCCGCATGGGCCACGCCGGCGCCATCGTGGGCGGTGCCGAAGACACGGCCGCTGCCAAAATGAAGATCATGGAAGAATGCGGCATCCACGTGGTGCAAAGCCCCGCCGACATCGGCAAGACCATGGCTTCCGTGATCGGAAAATAACTCCCCCTTGCATAGAAAAAGCCGCTCCTGAGGAGCGGCTTTTTCTATGCAAGGGGGATCTCAGATCTCGGATCTAGGATCTGAGATCTGTTTCAGATTGAATTGACCTTACACACCATACAGTGCTCATAAGGAACGCGAGGACCATAGATCTGAGATCACAACATCCGAGATCTGAGATAAAACGAAAAGCCCCTCTCGCGAAGGGCTCTCCAGGTGGAATTATAGGTAGCAAAGTTGATCTATTGATCGCAGGTCGCTGATGCCAGATCTGCCGAAGTGTGCAAGGTAATTTCCACTTTGAACCCAGATCCGAGGTCCCAGATCTGAGATCCTCATTAGCGCTTGTCGCGGAGGAACTGGGCCAGCTGGTCTTTCGTGCCTTGTGAATCGAAAACGTCGAGCAGCTGGTAAAAATTGCGCTGGTCTACGGTGCGGTCGTAGGCGACCTTCGCGGCCTCGAGTCGCTCGGAGTCGAAAGAGAACTGCTGCAGCAGCTGGCGTACCTGCGCCACCGTTACATAGTTGCGCACGAGGGCTTCGCGCACCACAGTCTGCTTGCCGCTGCTGAACCACTCCTTCTTTACCTGTGCCAGCAGGCCGCTGAATTCGGTGTCGGTCATCGCCTGGCGATAGCCGTAGGGATCGCCGCCGCCGGGGTTCCAACCGCCATTGCCGTTACCGCCGTTCCACTGGTCGTCCTGCTCCCAGCGGGTGCCCGCGGGGCGCTCGTCGGTATACATCCGCCCGAAGCGGTTCACCATGACGTCGAGGTGCATGTTGGGACGCACGTAGATGGTGGTTTGCAGCACCACCACCGGGCGGTTGTTGCGGCCACCACCGCGGCGGCCATAGCGCAGCACGCGCAGGGTGTGCTGCCCCGGGGCAATGCCTTCGATGTCGACGCTGTTGTCGTACAGGGTATAATTGCGGTTGTCTATCTGCACCTGCAGGTCGCGGCCATTGGCCAACGTGATGCTGAGGCGGCCTTCGTTGTAAGCAAAAGCCGAAGTAAAGATCGTTGCGAACAGTAGGGTAAAAATTGCTTTCATATAGTGATCTCCTTTCTCGTCAGATGCCAAAGAAAGCGGAACCGTTTCGGGAGTTGCGATAAAGAATCGTTAAAGCCCCGGATCAGCTGTACGGATTGTGCAAAATGTTGTGTGAAAGCATCCTTCCTTCATATCTTTTCGCCATGCAATTACGGTCCCTTATCCTTTTGACAAGCCTGCTGCTGCTCGGTTCCGCCCACGTCGACGCACAAACGAAACAATGGTACGACCGCCAGTGGGAGAAGGCCGACTCGCTCTCGGCCATCGCCGGCAAGCCGCGGTCGGCACTCGAAGTGGTCAACAGCGTTTACAAAAGCGCCCGTGCCCAGAACAACGAAGCCCAGCTCATTCGCGCACTCGTATACCGTACCGGGCTCCGGGAAGGCACCCGTGAACAGGGAGCGGCCCTCGGCATCCGCGAGCTGGAGGCCGAGCGGAAGGGGCTGCGCGGCACGGCCCTGGCACTCGTCAACAGCCTGCTCGCCCGCACCTACCGTACTTATACAAGCCACCACCACTGGCAGATCCGGAACCGCACCGCTACCGGCATCACCAATGAAAAGGATATCACGACCTGGACGCTGCGCGACCTGCACGAGCGCATCACCGGCTTATATGAAGCTTCGCTGAGCGAGCGCGCCCTGCTGCAGCGCACGGCGCTGACCGCCTACGCCCCCCTCATCCGCACCGGCAACAGCCGCGCGCTGCGGCCTACCCTCTACGACCTGCTGGCCCACGAAGCCCTCGACTACTTTAAAAGCGGCGAAGCCGACCTGGCGCGCCCCGAGCGTCCCTTTGCCATCGCGCAACCCGAAGCGCTGGCGCCGGCGTCCGAATTTGCCCGCGCGCGCTTCGCCACCACCGACAGCGCCTCGCTGCAGTGGCGCGCGCTGCGGCTGTTCCAGGACCTCATCACCTTTCACTTGCAGCGCGGTGATGCCGCGGCGCTCGCCGACGTCGACCTGGACCGGATCGCCTATGCCTACGAGCATTCCGTGCATCCCGACAAGGAAGCGCTCTACGTAGCAACCCTCCGCCAACTGATGGCGCAGCGACCCGGCCGGGAAAGCCATGGCGCCGCCTACCTCCTCGCACAGCATCACGAAGAAAAGGCCGGAAGTTACGACCCGCTGAAAGACAGCTCCGGGCGCTGGGAGCGCAACAAGGCGATCGCGCTGCTCGAGCCCGTGGTGCGCGACAGCGCGGTGAAGAGCGCTGCCTGGGTAATGAGCTACAACCTCCTCCAGCAGCTGCGCCGCCCGTCGTTCAGCATGGAAGCGGAAAAAGTGAATGTGCCCGGTGCGCCCTTCCGGGTGCTGGTCAATTACCGCAGCGTTCCGAAGCTCTATCTCCGCGCCATCGCCCTCAAAGACACCTCGAGCCTTTCTCTCAACGACGCCGCGAGCTGGGCCGCGCTGTTGCGGCGACCCGCGGCAGCTACCTGGGAGCAGGAGCTTCCGGCAACCGGCGACGCACAAACCCACCGGGTAGAGGTGCCGGCGCCCGCGCTGGCGGTAGGCCGCTACCTGCTGCTCGCCAGCACCGAGCCGACCTTCCGGGCTGCCACCACCCTGGCCAGCGGCGTCGACGTGCTCGTCTCCAACATCAGCCACGTGCGTCGGGGCGAAGCGCTCTACGTGCTGCACCGCGTTACCGGCCGTCCGCTCCCCGGCGCCGTTGTACGCACCGTGTACCACGAATACAACAACCGCCGGCAGGAGTACGAGTACCGCAACGGACCGGTACTTACCGCCGACAACCGCGGGCAGGTGCAGCTGCGTACCGGCAACAGGCAGCGCCAGCTTTACTTCAAAGTACTGCACGGGCGCGACAGCCTGTTTCTTGTGGATGGCAACGACGGCTACTATGAATTTGACCCGGGCAAGCCGGAGCCGCAAAAGGAGCGCACGGAAGTTTCGTTCTTTACCGACCGGGCGATCTACCGCCCCGGGCAGACCGTCTTCTTCAAAGGACTGGTGGTGCGCCGGCTCAACGGCGTGCGCGTGGGGGCGAGCAGCAGCAGCACCGTATTTCTGCGGGATGCCAACGGGCAGGTCAAGGATTCGGTGCGACTAACGACCAACGACTACGGCTCCTTTCACGGACGCTTTACGCTGCCTGCCACCGGGCTCACCGGCAGGTTCAGCATCGGCACCGAAGGCGGCGAGACCTCGTTCTCGGTAGAGGAATACAAGCGCCCGAAATTCTACGTGGAGTTTGCCGAACAGCGGGGCAGCTACCGCGTGGGCGATTCAGTCCGCGCCGAAGGAACCGCCCAGGCCTACGCAGGCAATACGATCGGCGACGCGCGCGTCACGTACCGCGTGGTGCGCGCGCCGCGCAGGGTGTGGTCCTGGTGGTGGCGCTGGATGCCGCAAGGCACCGAGCAGGAGATCACGCATGGCGAAACCACGACCGATGCGGCCGGCCGCTTCAGGATCAACTTCACCGCGCTCCCCGACGGCACGCTCGACTCCGCCTCCAACCCCGTGTTCGACTATACCGTTTATGCCGACGTCACCGACATCAACGGCGAGACGCGCAGCGGCGAGCAGACCCTGGCCGCCTCCTACCGCTCGCTGCTCCTCTCTTTCGAGGGCAAGGAGCGCGAGCACGCAGACTCTTTTGCGCGGGTGCCGGTGCAGGCCACCAACATCAACGGCACGCCGCAGCGGGTGCGCGCCTCCGTCAGCATCCGGAAGCTACGCCCCGAGCCCCGCCTCGTACGCGCCCGCTACTGGGAGCGCCCCGACCAGTTCGTGCTGTCGAAGGAAGCGTTCCTGCGCCTCTTCCCCCTCGATGAATATGCGGGCGAATCGGACTTCCGCACCTGGACACGCGACAGCATCGTGTGGCAGGGTACAGATACCATCGGCACCGACAGGATGGGCCTTGCATCCACCGGCATGTCGCTCGGCGGCAAGCGCCTGCAACCGGGTTTCTACGAGATCGAGGTCCGAAGCGCGGATTCCGCCGGCCGCCCGGTAACCGCCACCACCTTCGTGGAGCTGTATCGCCCCGGCACGCTCACCCGGCCCGAATACCTGTGGGCCGCAGGCCCCGACACCGCGTTGGAGCCGGGCCAGCAGGGCTCCGTGCAGCTCGGCTCGGCTACCGACATCCACCTGTTCCGCAACGAGCTCCGCGGCGACAGCAGCCGCGTCACGACGCAGGAGCTCCCGGCCGGCGTGCGCAGCTTCCCCTTCCCGATCGCGGAGACTGACCGCGGCGGCTTCACGCTGCACTTCCTGTTTGTGCGCGACAACCGGCTTTATGAGCACACCCAGCGGGTGACTGTACCCTGGACCAACAAGGAGCTGCGGGTAGTGTACGCCACCTACCGCAACAAGACCCTGCCCGGCGCGAAGGAAGAGTGGAAGCTCACGATCACCCGCGCCGACGGAAGACCCGTGGGCGCCGAAGTGCTGGCCTCGCTCTATGATGCCTCGCTCGACCAGTTCCAGAAGCACCGATGGAGCGTGCCGGGCCTGTACCCGGACTCTTATTCTGAAACCCGTTGGGACGCAGGCTCCAACTTCCGCGCGGAAGAATCGTTCGAGCGTGGCCCCGAGCTGGCCGAGCGGGAGTTCAACAAAACCTATGACGGGCTGATCTTCGATATCCTGGGTACGGGTGCATTCCTCTCGATCCATTCAGGCCGTGTGATGCGTATGGCCCGCCCCCCTGCTGCACAAGCTGCCATGGGCTCGGCAGCGATGGACAGTTACGGCTATAATACAACTACGGCAGCAGCCGTTCGCTACAACACGGCGGAAAAGGTTGAAATGACGAAGTTTACACCACCGAAGATTTTGAAGGACGAAGAGGTCCGCAAGGAACCCGTACCTCCCGCCCAAGGGACGACGCCGACGGTACAACCCCGCCGCAACTTCAACGAGACCGCCTTCTTCTACCCGCAATTGCAAACCGACTCCGCCGGTGGCCTGTCGCTTACCTTTACACTGCCCGAATCGCTCACCCGCTGGAAGCTACAGACGCTGGCGCATACCAAAGACCTCGCGTTCGGCCTTGGCGTGGAGGAGCTCGAGACGCAGAAGGACCTGATGGTGCAGACGAACGCCCCGCGCTTCGTGCGCCAGGGCGACCACTTCGAGTTCACCACCAAGATCGCCAACCTCACCGACAAGGAGCTCACCGGGCAGGTACAGCTCGAGCTGATCGACGCCGCCACCGGCACGCCCGTGGACGGCTGGATGCAGAACGTATTCCCGAACCAGTATTTCACGGTAGCCGCCGGCGCCAGCAGCTCGGTGGCCTTCCCGATCGAGATCCCGTATTTATACACGAGCGCGCTCACCTGGCGCATTACGGCACGGGCCGGCAACTTCTCCGATGCCGAGGAGTCGACGCTGCCCGTGCTTTCGAGCAAGGTGCTCGTCACCGAGTCGCTGCCCGTTTCGATGCGCGGCAGCGGCAGCAAGACCTTCCGCTTCGACAAGCTCCTGGCCTCCGGCAACAGCGAGACGCTGCAGCACAAGGGATTCACGGTGGAATACACCGCCAACCCCGCCTGGACGGTGGTGCAGGCCCTGCCCTACCTCGTGGAGTACCCCTACGAATGTGCCGAGCAGCTCTGGAACCGCTATTACGCCAACACACTCGCCGCGCACATCCTGCAAAAGGCGCCGAAGATCCGCGCAGCGCTCTCCCGCTGGCAGAGCCGCGACACGGCCGCATTGCTCTCCAACCTGCAGAAGAACGAGGAGCTGAAGTCGGCCCTCCTGGAAGAAACGCCTTGGGTGCTCGAGGCGCAGAACGAGACGCAGCAGCGCCGCAGCATCGCCCTCCTCTTCGACCTCACCCGCCTCGCCGCCGGTCAGCGCAAGGCCCTCGAGCAGCTTGCGGCCGCACAGAACGCCACCGGCGCCTTCCCCTGGTTCTCCCGCGGCCCCGACGACCGCTACATCACACAATACATCCTCGCAGGCATCGGCCGCCTGCAGCAACTGGGCATCAGCTCCGATGAGCTCACCGGCATCCGCGACCGCGCGCTCAATTACGTGGATCGCCGGGTGCGCGACGACTACGCCGCGCTGCAGCGCTCGAAGGCAAAGCTGGCGGAGCAGCCGGTAAGCCGCCACATTGCGCAGTACCTCTACCTCCGCTCCTTCTTCAAGACGCGCCCGCTCTTCAAGGGCAGTGAGGCGGCGCACGCCTACTACCTCAAGCAGGCTGCCCGCTACTGGCAGAAGCTGCCGAAGATCAGCCAGGGGCATGCCGCCATTGCCCTGCAGCGCTATGGGGTGCCGGCGGCCGCCCGCACCATCATCGGGTCGCTGAACGAAACGGCGATCCGAAGCGAAGAGCTCGGGATGTACTGGAAGGACAACAGCTACGGACAAAGCCCTTACTGGTACGAAGCGCCCATCGAAACGCAGGCAACGCTGATCGCCGCCTTCCAGGAGGTAGGTGCCGACGCCCGCACACTCGACGACCTCCGTAGCTGGCTGCTGCGCCACAAGCAGACCAACAGCTGGCGCAGCACCACGGCCACGGCCGATGCCTGCTATGCGCTGCTCCTGCAGGGCACGGAGTGGCTGTCGGACGTGCCTTCGGTCACGATCCAGGCCGGCCCGCTGCGCGCGAGCACCGACACGTCGGCCGAAGCCGGTACCGGCTACTTCCGCCGCAGCGTGGACGGCGCCCAGGTGAAGCCGGCCATGGGCAACATCTCCGTAGATGTGCGGGCCGCCAATGCCGTGTCTGCACGTCCCTCGTGGGGCGCCGTGCATTGGCAGTATTTCGAAGAGATCAGCAAAGTGACGCGCGCCGCCACGCCGCTGCAGGTGGAGCGCCGCCTCTTCCGTAAGGTGAACACGGACCGCGGGCCCGAGCTGCGGGCGGTAGGCTCCGAAACGCTGCATGTGGGCGACAAGGTGACCGTGCGCCTCGTGATCCGCGTAGACCGCGACCTGGAGTTCGTGCACCTGAAGGACCTGCGCGCCTCGGCGCTGGAGCCCGTGAACGTGCTGAGCAGCTACAAATGGCAGGACGGCCTCGGCTACTACGAGAGCACCCGCGACGCCAGCACCAACTTCTTCTTTCACTGGCTGCCCAAGGGCACCTATGTGTTCGAGTACCCGCTCTTCGTGACGCACAAAGGGCAGTTCAGCGCCGGCCTCACCACGATCCAGTGCTTGTACGCACCTGAGTTCAACGCGCACAGCGAAGGACAGCAGCTCACGGTCGAGTAAGGGTTTCACGCGAAGACGCCAAGTACGCAAAGAGCGCAAATAACGAAAGGGCCGCCTCAATACTGGGGCGGCCCTCTTTATTGATTTTGCGTGCTTGGCGCACTTTGCGCCTTTGCGTGAAAACGGGCCGTCGTCGGCCCTTGTGTCGGAACCAACAACGCATGACGAACGGTTTTCGTATCACGCCCCGATTCACATCGGATGAAACGGGCACCGGCCACTAAATTTGGCGCATGAACGTGGACTTCCTCATCGTAGGCCAGGGCATTGCAGGCACCCTGCTTTCCTGGTTCCTGCACCGGGCCGGCAAGAGCTTCGTGGTGATCGACAACGGGGCCGAGCCCACCGCTTCCAAGGTGGCGGCCGGCATCATCAATCCCGTTACCGGCCGCCGCTACCACACAACCTGGAAGGCCGACGAGCTGCTGCCGCACGCCGAGAAGACCTATGCGGAGATCGGCGCCCACTTCAACAAGCAGTACCTCGTGCGGAAAAACATCATCGACTTTTTTCCGACGCCCGGGGCCCGGGAGGTATTCGTGGAGCGGGTTCAGGAAGGCCACACCTATATGGACGCCTACCCCGACCAGAACCACTTCAACCGGCACATCCGCTATGACTTCGGCTGCGGCGAGATCCGCCCGGCCTTCGTCACCAACCTCCCGGCGCTGCTTGCCGACTGGCGCCAGTGGCTAAGCGACAAGAACGCGCTGCTGGAGGAAGACTTCGTGGCAGACGACTTACAACTCGAACAAGAAGGCGTGCGGTATGGAGCCCTGCGGGCGCAAAAGATATTGTTCTGTGAAGGTCCCGCCGGCACGGCCAACCCCTGGTTCCGCCTCCTGCCCTACGCGCTCAACAAAGGCGAAGCGCTCCTCATCGAATGCCCGGACCTTCCGAATACGCATATCTACAAGAAAGGCTTCCTGCTCGCGCCGCTCCCCGTGCAAGGCACCTTCTGGGCAGGCTCCAACTATGCCTGGGAGGGATTGAACGAAGGGCCGACCGAGGCCTTCCGCCTGCGTACCGTACAACTACTGGAAGCCACCCTGCAGCACCCGTTCAGGGTGCTGCACCACCATGCAGCCGTGCGCCCCGCCACCGTGGAGCGGCGCCCCTTCGTGGGGCTGCATCCCGTGCACCCGCAGATCGGCATCCTCAACGGCACCGGCTCCAAAGGCACGTCGCTGGCGCCCTATTTCGCGCAGCAATTCGTCAATCACCTGCTCCACGACGCACCCCTTACCCCGGAGGCCGACGTACGCCGCTTCACCCGCCTCCTCAGCAAATAACCGTTGATGAACACGACTCCCCCGCCCGCTCCCGAGGCCGCCTATACCCATGCGCTGGCCGGGCACCAGGCCGACCTGGCACGCGCCCTCCGGAAACGCAACCGCCTCGGGTGGCTGCGCCTGCTCGCCTTCCTGGCAACGGCCGCGTCCGTACTTCTACTGTTCGGGGAAGCCGGCGCCTGGGGACTCGTACCGGCCATTGCCGGTATCGCGCTCCTGCTCCGCCTCGTGGTACTGGATGTGAACAACGCGGCAAGGATCCGGCACCTGAGGGTGCTGATCGGCATCAACGAGGAGGAGCTCCGCTGCCTGGCGTACCAATTCGGAGCGCGCTTCGACGGCGCCGCCTTCGAGCCCCACGAGCATCCCTACGCACGCGACCTCGACCTGTTTGGCCCCGCCTCCCTGTACCAATGGATCCAGCGCTGCGGCACCGAGCCCGGGCAGGCCCGGCTCGCAGACGACCTTCTGGCCGCACGATCGTCGGCCGTGATCGGGGGCCGGCAGGCGCTCGTGCAGGAACTGGCGCCGGACCGCGCCTGGCGGCAGGAGTTCTATGCGCGGGCACGCCGCTCCACGCTGCGCACGGAAACCGAGCGCAAGGCATTGACCTGGAGCAGCCAGGATGCAACCCACTTCGTAGGAAGTGGCTGGCGTCCCTTCGTTACGGGACACAGCGTATTGATGATCACCGCGGCCCTCGCTGCCGCTACCGGATACCTGCCCGTGCCGCTGTTCTCGCTGCTGTATGGCGTTTCGCTTGCAGCCTCGCTGCTCCTGGGCCGCCGCACGGTGGACACCTACCGGCAACTCGGCGGCATCGTACCGGAGATCGAGACGCTGCGCAGCCTGCTGGAAAGCATCGAGCAGCGTGCTTCGGCAGCTTCGCTCTGGAACGAGTGGAAGAGCCGGGCGATGAGCGACGGGGCGAGCGCCGCGCGGGAGATCGGCACCCTGAAAGGCATTCTCGACCGCTTCGACCTGCGCCTCAACATCATGGGACTGCTCCTGCTCAACCCCTTCCTGCTCTGGGACGTACGGCAGCAAATGGCACTCAACGAGTGGCGCCGCCGCAACGGCCGCCTCGTAGCGGAGTGGTTTGCGCTGGTAGCGGAAGCCGAGGTCTGGAATACGCTCGCCACCCTTCGCTTCAACCAGCCAGGATGGTGCCTCCCTTCCTTCCGCGGGCCGCATTTCTACTGGAGGTCTGCCGGCCTCGGCCACCCGCTGCTGCCCCCGGACCGCCGGGTGACCAACGACCTGCCCATCGAAGGCACCGGCAGGGTGGCATTAGTGACGGGCTCCAACATGGCGGGCAAGAGCACCTTCCTCCGCAGCCTCGGCGTCAACAGCGTGCTGGCGCACCTGGGCGGGCCGGTATGCGCTACGATGCTGGAACTCTCCCACCACCGCCTCATGAGCAGCATGCGCATCGCCGATAACCTGGCCGAAAGCACCTCCACCTTCTACGCAGAGCTGAAGAAGATCAAATCGGTGATCGACGCGGCCAACCGGAAGGAGCCCGTATTTATACTGCTCGACGAGATCCTCCGGGGCACCAACTCGCAGGACCGCCATACGGGCTCGGAAGCCCTCATCCGCCAGCTGCTGCGGCAGGGCGCCGTGGCAGTGATCGCCACCCACGACACGGCGCTTGCCGCGCTTGCCGGCACCTACCCCGGCGGCGTGATCAATTACCACTTCGACGTGCAGGTGGAAGGGGAAGAGCTGTATTTCGACTACCGATTGAAGACTGGGGTGTGCCGCAGCCTCAACGCATCGATCCTGATGCGGAAGATCGGCATCGAGCTCGATGAGCACCCGCCGTCCGATCTGCAGCAGTGATGCTGATCGAAGGCCCGCAAAGCCACTTAACCGCCTATTTTCGCGCCGAACCGCCGATATTGCCAGTCATCACAGGTACTTTACCGGTCGTGAAAGGGAAAACACCACTGCTCCCGGATTGCGTTTGCGGGCTGGAGGGGGTGCTTATATCTTTGATGGATCAAACCAACCGGAGCATCGCTCCCAACAAAATGACACATATTCTGGATGCCTTATTTGCCCGCTACCGCCAGCGCGTGAAACCACCGGCACTTCCCTGACTGTCTGCCGCGGTTCCCGCGGAATGTATGCGCTCCCACCCCATCACCGCTCGCAAAAAGAGCAACCCGTATCCGGTTCGGATACACACAAACCTCAGCTCATGAAAAAGAACTGGTACCTGCTTGCAGTGCTGGTCATCCTGGTCGCCTGGCTCCTGCAGGCGGCAACGCTCCTGCCGCTTACCGGCGCCATCCCGATGCCCTTTGCACCGGAGCTGGCCGCCCCGCTACAGGCGCTCTGCACCCTCGACCTCCTGCCGTTCTGATCGACGGAGAAAGGTTGCCATACGCGCCTTTAAGGATCTGCGCCGCTGGCCGACTGTGCTTTGCGCAAGCTCGTTCCCGACCGTCACCTTAAGGACCGGAAGCGGCTACAAGCGGCCGCAGCGCAGTGCCCGTATTTGTTCTAATTTCATCACTTTAATGACTATGATAAAGTTTCTGACCGCTACGGCTGCCCTGGGCCTCCTGCTCGGAGTCGCCGCCTGCTCCGAAAAAAGCGAAGACCTGACCAGCATCGTGAATCACAAAGGCTCGGTGGAGACCGGCATCCAGGTCGAGGATCTCGACGCGTCCCGGAAAGTGCTGGTAACGACCCACAAGGTATGGGTACGCGACACGGTGTACCGCACCCTGGTGTACCGCGACACGCTGCCCGCGCTCGGCACCATGACCACCGAGGCCGAGAACGAGGACGGCGACACCAAGACCGTTTCGGTGGAACGCGATTACGAGATCTACATCACCGTGAAATAACACCTATGAAAAAGTCGAAAGCCATCGAGCTCGTGCTCATCACGGCCGCCCTCGCCTCCTGCAAGGAGCCGAAGAAGGAGTGGGAAAGCGCCAACGGCACCCGCACCTACCTGCGGAGCGACAGCACCGCGCCCTATACCCGCGCCCATTACGGCGGCAACCCCGGAAGCGCACTGCTCTGGTATTATGCGTTTCGTCCGTACGGCGGCTTTTACGGCTCCGGCTACCGGCGCGCAGGGTATTACTCCGGCGCCCTGCACGAAAACTCGAACGTCGGCAACAACGGCGTCAAGAACGGTATCGTGCGCGGCGGGTTCGGACGCGGCGGCTACACCGTGTCTTCCTGACCCGAAGCTTCCGGTCGTCAACCATCCCTCGACCGGCTCAGGATGACAACTGCCCGACTGGCTCGGAAGACAAGGAATGGCTCCGCCAGGTAGCATCACCACTTAAAAAATCAACCATGCAACGCATCATAACGGAGCCCCGCAACGGCTGGCAGGCGGAGGTCGAGAAACTGGGCTTCGGCTTTCATAGTACCGAAGTACCCTACTGGGACGAAAGCGTCTACTACTCTTTTTCGATGGAGGAAGTGCTGCAACTCGAGCGGGCCACCGGCGAGCTCTGGACGATGTGCCTCGACGCGGTGCAGCACGTCATCGACGAGCGGCGCTATAAAGAGTTTGCGATCCCCGAGTGGATCGTGCCTTATCTCGAGCACTCCTGGAACGAGGACCATCCCGCCATCTACGGCCGCTTCGACCTGTGCTTCCGGAACGGGCAGGTAAAGCTGCTCGAGTTCAACGCCGACACGCCCACCAGTCTCTACGAGGCAGGCATCGTGCAGTGGTTCTGGCTCAAGGATAAAGACGATACAAAGGACCAGTTCAACAGCATCCACGAGAAGCTGATCGACTACTGGAAATACCTGAAAGCCTACCTGCGGCCGGGCCCCGTGCACTTCACCTGCCTCAAGGAAACGCTCGAGGACCTCACGAATACCGAGTACCTCCGCGACTGCGCCATCCAGGCGGGGCATGAAACGAAGCTGGTGTTCATCGACGACATCGGCTGGGACGGGCAGCAGTTCGTGGATATGGAAGGCGGGCCGATCCGCAACCTGTTCAAACTGTACCCGTGGGAGTGGCTGGTTACCGAAGACTTCGGCCGCAATATCGGGCAGGACGTACACCGCGCTTTCTGGATCGAGCCGGCCTGGAAGATGATCCTGTCGAACAAGGCTATCCTGGCCGTGCTGTGGGAGCTGTACCCGGATCACCCGCTGCTGCTGCCGGCCTACTTCGAGCCCGGCAAGCTGAGAAACTTCGTGAAGAAGCCGATCCTCGGCCGCGAGGGGGCCAACATCAACATCGTACGCGAAGGCCAGCTGCTGCAGCATACCGAGGGCCACTACGGCAAGGAGGGCTACATCTTCCAGGAGCTCTTCGAGCTGCCCGAATTCGACGGGCACTACCCCGTGATCGGCTCCTGGGTGATCGGGCAGGAACCCGCCGGCATGGGCATCCGCGAAGCCGAGAGCCTCGTGACGGACAACAAGAGCCGCTTTGTGCCGCATGTGATCGGCCCCCTGTCCCCCCAAGGGGGCACTTAGGCCCGGCAAACTTTACGATCACCTGTTTTCCTCAAAGCAGAATGCTCAGGCAAAAGGCCCGGTTTGCTAGTCGAACCGGGCCTTTTTCATCAGCATGTTAGCACATTAACTCATTAGCACATTCCTGCTTTTGGAATGACGGCATCTGTATTAAAGGTTCGACCTAAGTGCCCCCTTGGGGGGACAGGGGGCCGCCCTATCTTTGCGGCCTATGTTTCGTTCTCATACCTGTGGCGAGCTTCGCCTGCAACATACCGGCAGCACGGTGACCCTCTCCGGCTGGGTGCAAAGTGTCCGTAAGTTCGGCGCCATCACCTTCGTAGACCTCCGCGACCGTTACGGCATCACGCAATTGTACTTTAACGAGGAGCTCGCCCCGCAGCTCGACGCCGACCCGCTCGGCCGCGAGTTCGTGCTGCAGGCCACCGGCACCGTTACCGAGCGCACCAACAAGAACCCGAATATTCCGACCGGCGATATCGAGCTCACGATCACGGCCTTCACGATCCTGAACCGCAGCGCCGTGCCGCCTTTCACCATCCAGGACGACACCGACGGCGGCGACGACCTGCGCATGAAGTACCGCTACCTCGACCTGCGCCGCAACGCGGTGAAGAAGAACATCGAGCTCCGCTACGCCGTGAACCGCGCCACGCGCGACTACCTGCACGGCCAGGGCTTTATGGACATCGAGACGCCCTTTCTCATCAAGAGCACGCCCGAAGGCGCCCGCGATTTCGTGGTACCCTCGCGGATGAACCCGGGCCAGTTCTATGCGCTGCCGCAATCGCCGCAGACCTTCAAGCAGCTCCTGATGGTGAGCGGCTACGACCGCTACTACCAGATCGTGAAGTGCTTCCGCGACGAGGACCTGCGCGCCGACCGGCAGCCCGAGTTCACGCAGATCGACTGCGAGATGGCCTTCGTGGAGCAGGAAGACATACTGAATATGTTCGAGGGCCTCGTGAAATACATCTTCAAAGAAGTCAAAGGCATCGATTACCGTGAGGTCGTGGAGCGCACCACCTGGGAAGAAGCCATGTGGACCTACGGCAACGACAAGCCCGACATCCGCTTCGGGATGAAGCTCGCGAACCTTAAATCCGTGTTCACCCGCAACGGCACCATCGAAGCCACCGGCGAGCTGGTCAACGGTGCTGACTTCAAGGTATTCGACGAGGCCGAAACGGTGCTTGCCATCGCGGTGCCCGGTGCTGCCGAATACACGCGCAAGCAGACCGACGAGCTCACCGAATGGGTGAAGCGCCCGCAGATCGGAATGAAGGGCCTCGTGTTCATCAAGTGCAATGCAGACGGTACTTATAAGAGCTCGGTCGACAAGTTCTACCCCGAGGAGCGCCTCAAGGCGATTGCCGATGCGGCCGGCGCAAAGGCCGGCGACCTCGTACTCATACTGGCCGGCGCCGAAGAGCGTACGCGCAAGGCGATCTCCGAGCTCCGCCTCGAGCTCGGCGAGCGTCTCGGCATGCGGAAGAAGGACGAGTTCAAGCTCCTGTGGGTGCTCGACTTCCCGCTGTTCGAATACGATGAGGAGGGCAACCGCTGGGTAGCGCGGCACCATCCCTTCACGGCACCGAAGCCCGACCACATCGCGACGATGATCGCCAACGAGCCGTCGATCGCCAACCCGGAGAAATACCTGGAGCATCCGTATGCGGCGATCAAGGCCAACGCCTACGACATGGTGCTCAATGGCAACGAGATCGGCGGCGGCTCCATCCGCATCTTCCAGCGCCAGCTGCAGGAGAAGATGTTCGCGGCCCTCGGCATGAGCGCCGAAGAGGCGAAGCACAAGTTCGGCTTCCTGCTCGGCGCCTTCGAGTACGGCGCGCCCCCGCACGGCGGCATCGCCTTCGGCTTCGACCGCCTCTGCGCCCTCCTCGGCGGCTCCGAAAGCATCCGCGACTTCATCGCCTTCCCCAAGAACAATTCGGGGCGCGACGTCATGCTCGACGCACCCTCGTCCATCGACGACAAACAGTTCACCGAGCTGCAGATCAAACTGGACCTGCGGAATAATGAATAACGAACACGGAATAGTGAATAACGAATTAAGCCCCGCTCTGCGGGGCTTTTTTAATCTCGGATCTCGGATCTCAGATCTTTGATCTGCCTCTGTGCTGCAGGCATTACGATCGCCACCTTCACTTTTTTGCAAGATCGAAGGCAGAAAGAGTTTTCCATCCGGAACAGATCACACATCCGAGATCCGAGATCTGCGATCCCCGTTAGGGTTGCACCAGGCTGAAGCTCGTGTTGGATGTGTAGCTATACGCCTGCATGTTGGGATACTTGACGCCCTCGGCCTGCAGCGTGCCGTCGGAGGTATAGCGCAGCTTGCCATTGTGTTTCGATACATAGACCCGCCCGCCGGTTGCGCGGAAAAAGTAGTTGCCCTGGCTGGCGCTGTTCATGTCGTCGACGGAAAATTCAACGTGGATACTGTCGGGGCCCGTGTAGTTGGTACGGGTGATGGGATAGGCCTTGTAGCCGCCCTCCGGAACCGCGGCGCGAACCTGGGACTCGGGGTTGCCGCTGAAGAACGCATGCAGGTGGCAATAGTTGTAGCCCAGCGCGTCGAAGCGCTTCGCCAGCCCCATGCTGCTTCCGGACAGGTTCACCTGCACGCCGTCGGCGCTCGCCATGTGATCGGCGTTCTTTATCTTCCAGTAGCTTGTGGTGGGTGGCGAGAAGCTCCCACTGTTGTTGTTTCCATCGGTCCGGCTCGTGTCGTCGGAGCTGTTCTTTTTGCAGGCCGTGAGCGCCAGCAGCAGGCTGGCCGCACCCAGAATCTTCTTCATAGCAGTTATCATTGAGGCCCGAATGTACCGGCCGCCGCAGGCACTGGAAATGTGATAAAAGTAGTAGCAGGAACAGATCTCAGATCTGGGATCGCGGATCTGAGATCTCCCGCCGCGGATGTTAAGAGGCCCGTCACCAGGAGGAATGCTCGAACAGGAACAGATCACACATCCGCGATCGGAGTTCTGACATCCTCTTTAACGGAATGCTAGGGCTTCAGGGCATGTATTTTGACCGCTATCGGGGTACGAAACGTACGCCCATGAGAACCCTGTTTACCCTCCTGATATCCATGATCCTGTTCCAATCCTGCCAGGACGGCAAAAGCACCCGTCCCGCCCTCAACCATATGGCCGCTTACACTCTTCCCGACGTAGCCTACGGCACCGATTCCCTGCAGCGTATGGACGTGTACCTGCCCGCGGGCCGCAGCACGGCCACTACGAAGGCCATGATCCTCGTGCACGGCGGCGGCTGGACCGGCGGCAACAAACGCGACTTCGCGGCCTATATCGAGGCGTTCCGGAAGCGCCTTCCCGACTACGCCTTCTTCAACCTCAATTACCGCCTCGTAGGTGGCCCTACCCTGCTGCCCCAGCAGGAGGATGATATCCGCAACGCGGTGGCCCAGATCACCGGCAAGTCGGCGGAGTACGGGATCAACCCGGACAAGCTCGTGATCCTGGGCGCTTCTGCCGGCGCGCACCTGGCGCTGCTGCAGGCTTACAAGCAACCATCGCCCAAGTTCGCCGCCGTGGTCGACTTTTTCGGCCCCACCGACCTGCAGCGGATGCACGACCAGCCCTGGCACCCGCTCGTTCCGATTGCGCTGCAGATGATCACCGGCAGCAAGCCTTCGACGCAGCCCGACGTTTACCGCAATGCAAGCCCCGTGTCGTTCGTGCGCCCCGGGGTACCGCCCACGCTCATCTTCCACGGCGCCAAGGATAACGTTGTGGACATCTCGCAGTCGCGGGTACTGGCCGACACGCTGAAGGGCGCCGGGGTGTCGCACGAGCTTGTGGTGTATCCCAATGAGCGCCACGGCTGGCAGGGCAACAACCTGAAGAAGTCGTTCGATAAGCTGGAGGAGTTCCTGGAAAAGCACAACCAATAGCAAAGACCCTGCTGGCGCGGGGTCTTTTGGTTTTGGAGGGGTTTGGAGGTTGGCGTTTAACCGTGTAGGAGTACTTTTTTCCGAGAACACCTGAAATACCGGCGCTTTGCTCCGAAACTTCGGAGGGCATCCTGTCAGGCTTTGCCTCGTCGAAACCTCCAAAACCACCAAAACCTCCGGAACCCCCAAAACCTCCTCGTTTTCCCCTAATTTTAGGCTACCATCTAACGCTATGAAGCAATTATTCCTGGCCGCGGCAGCGGCTATTTTATTGGGCACTGCCTGTACAAAACGCGATTCGAAGGACCCCTGGACCACGCCTCCCCTGGCGGCCGACAGCCTGAAGAATGAAAAATACGGCTCCGATCCAACCCAGTCGATGGACGTATACCTGCCCGCCGGCCGCTTCACCAACGAAGGCCGTCCTACCAGCGGCGCCGACAGCAGCACTCCGGTGCTGATCATGATCCACGGCGGGGCCTGGAGCACGGGCGACAAGTCGGAATTCAACCCATACATCCCGCAGATCCGCCAACTGCTGCCGCATTGGGCCATCGCCAACATCAACTACCGCCTGGCCCAGCCGCCCGCCAACGTCTTCCCGACGCAGGAAAGCGATGTGCAGGCCGCCATCAACTACATCTACGCGCGCCGCAGCCAGTGGCACATCTCGGACCGGTTTGCGCTGCTCGGGTACAGTGCGGGCGGACAGCTCGCGTTGCTGCACAGCTACAAGCGGGCAACACCGGTGGCCGTGAAGGCCGTTCTTGCCTGGGCAGGCCCCAGCGATATGGTGGATCTCTACAACTACCAGCCCCCGCAACTCCAGTTCGGCCTGCAGTTCCTGCTGGGCGGCTCGCCGGCTACCAACCCGGTGCTTTACCAGCAGTCGAGCGCCAAAACCTTCGTGGGCCCGCACAACCCGCCCACCTTCCTCGTGCACGGCGGGCTCGACTCGATGGTGCATCACCGGCAATCCGATGCGCTGCATACGCAGCTGGGCACCCAGGGCGTTCCGGCCTCCTACCTGTTTTATCCCAACGAGCTCCACCTCATGCATGACTCGACCATCCGGCGCTCGATGGACTCGGCAACGCGCTTCCTGCGGCGTTACGTTTACTAAGCACATTAAAAGCGGCCCGGCGCCGCTTTTTTTATGGAATAAAGCGGCGGCTGCATCACCGGTGCAAACCACTTACGTATGCTGCCTGCCCGAACAGCCCTGCTGACCACCGTTGTGCTGATGACCTCCTGCTCCGGTTCAGGAAGCGCCGCACCCGCAATGAGTGCTGCCGTCACCGACGAGCGGTCGGCAAAGGATGACCCCACACCCGGCGGCAGCACCGTAGAAACCCGGTTTGCGGCACCGGCCGGCTTTACGCGCAGCGCTGCCGCACCAGGCTCCTTCGGCGCCTACCTGCGGTCACTGAAGCTGAAGCCGGCAGGCAGCCCCGTGCACTATTATAACGGCGCCATCAAAGGCCGCCACGTGCACGCGGCGGTGGTGGACCTCGATGTGGGTACGCGCGACCTGCAGCAATGTGCCGATGCCGTGATGCGCCTGCGCGCCGAGTGGCTGTATGCGCAGGGACAATACGACCGCATCGCCTTCAGCTTCTCCGACGGATTTTCGGCTGCTTACGACAAATGGCGGCAGGGCTACCGCATTGGCGTGCGGGGCAACAGCGCCTATTGGACAAAGAGTGCGGCCCCTTCGACCGCTTATGCCGACTTCCGCAAATACCTCGACGCCGTCTATATGTACGCCGGCACGCTCACCCTGTCCCGGCAGCTGCAGCAAAAGCCGGTGGCGGAGCTCGCGATCGGCGACGTGTTCATCCGCGGCGGCTCGCCCGGCCACGCCGTGATCGTGGTGGATGTGGTGGAGGACGCGCGTGGCGGGCGGCGCTTCCTGCTTGCGCAGAGCTATATGCCCGCCCAGGAGATCCATATCCTGAAAAACCCAAACAGCACCGACGGGAGCCCCTGGTACGATGCAGGCTTCGGCTCCGTGCTCGAAACACCCGAGTGGGACTTCCGGGCTTCGGAATTGAAGACCTGGCCACACGAATAGGTTTAGAAGGTTTAGGCGGTTTAGAAAGTTGCGTGCGCCAGCCAACCTCCTAAACCTTCTAAACCTCCTAAACCCTTACCTGCCCGTACCTTTCGGGAATGAATCCCTCGGCACCCTTAGCAGAACGCATGCGCCCGGAGCGGCTCGAAGACCTGGCCGGGCAGCAGCACCTCACCGGCGACGGCTCCATCCTCCGCAAGGCCATTGAAAGCGGCCGCATCCCGTCGATGATCCTGTGGGGACCACCCGGCACCGGCAAGACCACCATCGCCCACATCATCGCCCATACCCTCAGCGTGCCCTTTTTCCAGCTGAGCGCCATCTCGGCCGGCGTAAAGGAAGTGCGCGAGGTGATCGCCCAGGCACAGAAGCTTACCGGCGCGGTGCTCTTCATCGACGAGATCCACCGCTTCAATAAAAGCCAGCAGGACGCGCTGCTCGGCGCCGTGGAGAAAGGCACCATCACCCTCATCGGCGCCACCACCGAGAACCCCTCCTTCGAAGTCAACTCGGCCCTCCTGAGCCGCTGCCAGGTGTACGTGCTGAAGTCCATCGCGCCCGATGACCTCGTGACCCTGCTGCGGCAGGCGATGGAGCGCGACGAATGGCTGAAGGGAAGGAGCATCGACCTGCAGGAAACCGAGGCCTTGCTCACCATCTCGGGCGGCGACGCGCGCAAGCTGCTCAACCTCTTCGAGCTCGTGGTGGACGCGCTTTCGGCCGATACGCCTATTGTGATCACGGACGCGGCGGTGATGGAGGTGGCGCAGCAACGCATCGCCCTCTACGATAAGAGCGGCGAGCAGCACTACGACATCATCTCGGCCTTCATCAAGAGCATGCGCGGTTCCGATCCCAACGGCGCCATCTACTGGCTCGCCCGCATGGTGGAAGGAGGCGAGGACGTGAAGTTCATCGCCCGCCGCATGGTGATCTTCGCCTCCGAAGACATCGGCAACGCCAACCCCACGGCACTCGTGCTCGCCAACGCCTGCTTCGACGCCGTCAACAAGATCGGCTACCCGGAGTCGCGGATCATCCTCGCGCAATGCTGCACCTACCTCGCCTCCTCGCACAAGAGCAACGCTTCCTACATGGCCATCGAGGACGCCATCTGGACCGTGCAGGAAAAAGGCGACCTACCAGTGCCGCTGCATGTGCGCAACGCGCCCACCGGGCTCATGAAGCGCATGGGCTATGGCAAGGGCTATAAGTATGCACACGACTTCGAAGGGAATTTTGCCGACCAGGAATTTCTGCCGGAGGAGATCAAAGGAACGGCGTTCTACATGCCCGGGAAAACCCCACGCGAAGAAGAGTTGCGCAAGTACCTGAAGAGCCGCTGGCAGGAGAAATACGGATACTGAAGCCGCTTCGGTACCAGGCACACCGCTCCAGAGCCCAGTGGCCGCATCTGTTCTGATCCGGCGCTTTGATCGCCTGCAGGATTTCCCTCAAAACAGTAGTTATTTCGTAACGGCGCTTGGTCGGATTATTGTGGAAGCAGGGCATGGACTCGTTCATTAATGAAAAAGAGCACCAGCTCCTGCTCGACGCGATCCGCGAGCACGCCATCTTCATGATGGACACCGAAGGCAACATCAACTCCTGGAACGAAGGGGCGCGCCGGCTTAAAGGCTTTGAAGAAGAAGAAGTGATGGGCCGGCATTTCCGGATGCTCTTCCGGCCCGAGGACCTTGCCGATGGACGTCCCGAGCGCGAGATCCGGAAAGCCCTTGAAACCGGCAAATACGAAGAAGAATGGTGGCGCCTGCGCAAAGACGGCTCCCGCTTCTGGGCCCACGTCATCCTTCACCCCATCTTCGACGACCATGGCACCCACATCGGGTTCGCCAAGATCACATCGGACATCAGCCGGTACAAGCAGACCAACGAGCTCAACCGCTTTCTAATGAACGAGGTAACGGGCTTTGCCATCTTCCTGCTCGACCCGAACGGAAAAATTGCGCAGTGGAGCAAGGCTGCGGAGAGCATCATGGGCTTCACCGAAGCGGAAGCGCTCGGCAGGTCACTCTCCCTGCTGTACGTGCCGCGCGAAGACAACGCCCTGGAAACCGACGTGCTCCGGCACCTGGAACAAGCAAGTTCCGGCCGCTACGAGGAGGAGTCGTGGAAGGTGCGGAAGGACGGCAGCCAATTCTGGGCCAACTACATCATCACCCCGCTGCACAACGGCGATGGCGACGGCTACGTAGTGATGATCCAGGACCTCACCGAGCGACGGGCCTACGAGCAGGAGCAAAAGACAAGCCGCCTGCTCGCCGCCTCCAACAAGCAACTTGAGCGCTTTGCCTTTGTAGCCAGCCACGACCTCAAGGAGCCCGTGCGGAAGATCTCCGTGTTCTGCCACATGCTGCGGGCCGAAACGCCGCAACAGGAGGCGCTGATCAACAAAATACTGGCCGGCTGCAAGCGAACCGTGGCACTGCTCGAAAATATTCTCGAACTCTCCCAGGTCAAGGAGGAGCTGCCGTCCGAAAAAAAAGACCTCGATCGTATTCTCGACGAGGTGCTCAATTTCTTCGCGGAGTCGATCCAGGAAAAAAAGGTCCACATACAGCGCACGCCCCTGCCCCCGGCACCAGTCATCGCCGCACAGTTCGAGCAGCTGCTGATCAATCTGCTGGGCAATGCGCTGAAGTTCGCGCGCACGGATGGCGTGACGCCGACGATTACTATGTCAGGAACGATCGTTGCGAAGGAAGGGCTGGGGCCCGGGCTTCGCAACGCCATCGTGCACCGCGACCAGTATCTGCAGCTGCAGGTGTGCGACAACGGCATCGGGTTCGGACAGGAGCAGTCGCAGAATATTTTCGAATTGTTCATCCGCCTTCATGGCAGCGAGGCGTACGAAGGCAACGGTATCGGCCTTTCGATCTGCAAGCGGATCGCCGAAAACCACGGCGGCCATATCGACGCGTTCGCCGAGGCCGGCCGCGGCGCCTGCTTCGTGGTAACGCTGCCTTATAGTAGCGGGACTGAAAAATGAATTTCGGGTGATGAAAAATTTTCCATCCTGAATTGAACGCACGGGGAAGCCGCTTCCAGCATCACCGGTAACGTTAGCCCTTGCCTCGTTCACCTGCTCACGCCGGCAGCAGGATCCGGAACTCGGCGCCCTGCCCCGGCGCCGACCGCGCGCTGATGACCCCGCCATGGTTCTCCACGATCTTCCGGCAGATAGCCAGCCCCAGCCCCGTGCCCTCGTACGCATCCTTGTTGTGAAGCCGGTCGAACAGGTTGAAGATCTTCTCCGCCGCCTCTTGCGGAAAGCCGATGCCGTTGTCGCGAAAACGGAGCTCCAGGTACTCTTCGGCCGGCCACAGGCCGCTTTCGGAAACATCTGCGCCCTTCACGATCCGCTGCGTGATCGTGAGCAGCGGGCGCTCCTCCTTCCGCGAGAACTTGAGGGCATTGGAGACCAGGTTCTGGAACAGCTGCCGCATCTGCGCCGGCACCATCAGCAGGACGGGAAGACCGGTGCACTCGATGACGGCTCCTTTTTCCGAGATGGTCTGCTCCAGCAGCACCTCCACGTCGGCGAGTACCCCCTGCAGGGAATAGGGCTCAAAATGATCGGCCTGCGAGAGCGTGGAGAACTGGAGCACATCATCGATGAGGGTGGCCATGCGGCCGCAGGCGCCGTAGATCTTGGAAAGCGCCACCTGCTGTTGCTCCGACAGCGGGTGCTGCACGTCGCCGAGTACGCGCTCGGCATTCATCCGGATCTTGCGCAGCGGCTCCTTGAGGTCGTGGCTGGCGATGGCGGCAAAGCGCTCGAGCTCTTTGTTCGACGCCTCGAGGATCCGGTTGGCCTGCGTCACGCGGTCGAGCTCCCTGCGCTTCGTGAGGTCGCGGGTTACTTTGGCGAAGCCGATGTGCCCGTCTTTGTAGATGGGCGAGATCACCACGTTGGCCCAGAAGCGGGAGCCGTCCTTGCGCAGGCGCCAGCCTTCCTCCTCGTATTTGCCGGCCTTGACGGCCACGTCGAGCTCCATGGCGGGCTTGCCGGCTGCAAGGTCCTCGGGCGTATAAAAGATCGAAAAGTGCTTCCCGATGATCTCGGGTGCCGTATAACCCTTGATGCGCCCGGCGCCCTCGTTCCAGGTGAGGATGTGTCCCCCTTCGTCGAGCATGAAGAGCGCGTATTCCTTCACCTGGCTCACCAGCAGCTGGTACAGCTCCTCGCTCCGCCGCTTCTCGGTCAGGTCGCGGGTGATCTTGGCATAGCCGATGTGTTCCCGGGCCGGCGAATACAGGGGCGTCAGGATAACGTTGGCCCAGAACCGCGAGCCGTCCTTGCGGGTGCGCCAACCCTCCTCTTCGTAACGCCCTTGCTCGAGGGCTGCCCGCAGCTCGGCTCCCGGCTTCCCCGTGGCCCTGTCCTCCTCGGTGAAAAAGCGCGAGAAATGCGTCCCGATCACCTCGGCCTCCTGGTACCCCTTCGAGCGCTGGGCGCCGACGTTCCAGGTGAGCACGTGCCCGAGCGGGTCGAGCATGTAGATCGCATAGTCCTGGATCGACTCTACGAGTAAGTGGTAATTCTCCTGCATGGACATAAGGCGGGGTTCGGCAACATAGGCACCGGGGGCGGTAGTGCAAAAACCATGCGGCAGGGCTGGCGGGGACTGCAGGCGGATAAAATGGAGCGACCGGGAGAGCAAGGGCGCTGCCTGCCGCCACGGAAAAAAGGCCCGGGAAGGTGCCTAAATGAATAAGGTGACCGTGTGCTAGTCGATCAGCAGCGCCGGGCCTACCACCTCCATCCCGTTTTCGGCAAAGATCCGGGCTACCTGCCCTTTTGTGGGTTCGCCCGGCAGTGACGCCATCGTTACAAAGAACTCCTCGAGCTTCCCGGCCGGCTGTACAATGACGTTCATCTTTGCTTTCGGGCTTACCTGCGTCCAGCCATGCGGCACCTTGCGCGGCAGAAAGATCGTATCGCCCGCGGTGAGGCGGAACTTCTACCCACCTACCAGGAAGTGCTATTCGCCCTCGACCACATTGAAGATCTCACCCTGGTGGTGGTGCACATGGAGCGGCGTGCCCTTGCCCGGGGTGAGTCCCGTCTGCTCGAAGATGGCGAGGGCGCCGTTGGCATCCTTTCCGGAGACCCTCAGGTCGAGGATGTTGGCGTTGACGCCTTTGAGCCTGAGGTGCCCGTGCAACCGGCCTTCGCCGGCCGCCACCCGGAACCCTTTTCGGTCGCCGGGCAGGGATTTGAAGCCGGCCCATGCGGTTGCGGGAACCGCCGTGAGGAGACCCGGTAAGAACCGGCTTCTGTTCAAACTGATTTTTTAAGGTGGGGCAAACGTGCTTCTTTGAATATACGCAACCTGCCGGGGATCGCCACAGAAAGCTTTCGCAGGGAACGACGACCGATCCGCTGCCCCCGCTGACCACTTATCGCAGCAGCGCTACCATGTTGCTGTGGTTCCGTGCCGCCGCAAGCGACAGAGCCGTATGACTGGCCGTAATGATTTTCTCGTTTGAAAAGGAGACTACTCGGCGAACAGGATACGGTCGTCTTCCACCACCTCGGGCTCACCGTAAACCTCTTCGTCCTTCACCTCGTCGAAGTCCACCACTTCGCGGTACTCGGAGCTGTACTTCGCCCGCACGACGCCATCGGTGAGGAAGAGGGTGCCGCGACCCGTCATCTGGAACTCGCCGGCGCTGGGAATGTCCAGCTTGTTCATAAGATACTCTTCGAGCTCGCAGTACCGATCCTCCTCCTCCTTGTTGAAGCCAGGGAAGTTGATGAAGCCTTCATCGCCACCGCTTTCCCAGGCGAAGGAGATGCGGTGCTGCCGGCGCAGCGTATCCACCAGCCAGCCGCGGACCGATGCTTCAACGGCAGCAGTGCGCTCAGCGGCTTCCTGCTCCCAGCGGGCGCGCAGGTCTTCGATCGATTCGTTCTTTGGGGTCTTATCGCGGCCGAGCAGGCCACCGAATAGTTTCTGGAAGAGGCTCATGGGGGGGAAGGCTTTAGAGGTTTTGGAGGTTTTGGAGGTTTTAGAGGTTTTGGAGGTTGGAAGGTGGCAACTGCCCGGTGAGGCGGAGTTACAGCGGTGCTATGGCGAACAAGACCAGGTCCTCGTCCTCCTTTTCGGGCTCACTGTAAATGCTCTCTTGCGTTTCCTCGTTGTAATCGATGAAGTGCCGCAGCTCCGAGCTGTACTTCGCACGCACGAATCCGCTGTCGAGAAAGAGAATGCCCCGGCCGGTTGCCTCGAACTCACCGGCATTGGAGATACACAGGCGTGCCTGCAGGTATTGGATCAGCGCCCAGTAATACGGTGTGTCAAACAGGGCGCCGTCGGGAAAGTAGATGCCACCCTCATCGTTTCCCGCCTCCCAGGCAAAGCGCAACCGGTGCTCCTTCCGCAGGAGCGCCGACAGCGGGTCGCGGATCTCGGCTTCCAATGCCGCAAGCCGCTGATTCCAGTACTCGTTCGGGTCGTCGGCCTCCAGCTCGGGCTGCGTCCCGGGCGTATGATCGGCCGGCAGCTCCGGCAGTTCCTCAGGCCTGCTCATGCTCGATGTCTTTTAATTGTTTCAGGTCGGGGGTATACTGCCAGCGCTCCTGCAGCCGGATGAGCGGCAGCAGCTCGTTCACGCCGGTGCCGTCGAGCTGCTGCGCCAGTTCCAGGGCCGCGGTGCTGCCGAACAGCTCCCGGGCCAGGTGCACGCCGAAGTTGCTGTGCGTGATCACGAGCGATGCCTTCAGGCCCGACATCAGGAAGGGCTCGAGCAGGAATTCCTGCAGCCCCGGGTCAGCCACGTCGATGGGCGGCAGGCTTTCCGCAAGCCGCGCGTCTACGTTCCGGAACCAGTTGTTGAGTGTGGGCACGATGCCCATCAGGTCTTCGCGGCAGTGCTCGGCGGCCACGTCGCGTACGAGCACGGTGCGCCCGTCGGCATTGACGAGGGTCTCGCCGAAACGCCGGGTGCACAGCGCGATGCCGAAGGTGTGGTGGAGCAGGGCGCGGTGACGCATGTCGTAGAAATACAGCTTGCTGCTGTCGAGGAAGCGGTGTATGGCAAAATAGTCGTCGGGGAGCCCGCCGAATTTCTTGCGTGAGAGTAGACTGTGTTTCCAGTAGTTCATGGCGGGCTGGTCGTTGTGGCTGGGCTAAGTTAGGATTTCGGGCGTTGCCTGCCGCCGGCGCCTGCGGCACCTCGCTGTTTCTCCCGCCCAGCCTGCCGCCGCAGACGCTCCGCCAGGCGGAGGGTGTGGCGGAGAGAGCGCGGGTCCTGCCAGCTGTTGTGCCCGGTAACGACGTAGCGGGCCGACGGGCAGGCCGCCAGTACGGCACGCACCGTGCCGGCGTACCGGCTGCGGCTCGCGTCGCCCAGGTTGCCGAGATCGGAATCAGCGACGCTTTTGATGAGACAGCCGCCGTAAAGCACCCGCTCGCGCGGGAACCAGATAACGATGTTGTCGGGCGCATGACCGGGACCCGGGTAGATAACCCGGAAGCGGTAGCTACCCACCGTAAAACTACTGTCGCCGTGCAGGAGGTGCTCCGCGCGCTTCATCCCGCGCCGCGCGCTCAGCGAATCGGTCATCCGCGTGGTATAGGTAGCCACACCCCTGCTGCGGTAATACTCCAGCCCGCCGGTACGGTCGGCGTGGAAGTGCGTGGCGATGCAGAACCGCACGCGCTGCCCGTGGCGGGCCCGGATGCTGTCGAGCAGGGGCTGAAACTGCGTCGTGTCCCAGGGCGTATCGAACAACACCGCGCCCTCAGAAGTAAGCAGGTACATGCCGTTGGCGGAGATTCGCTTGCCCTGGTACGTGCTATAGGTGGCATACACGTAGAAGTCGCCGGTGAGCCGGCTGATGGTAAGGGCCTCCTGCGCCCGAACAACTGCGGACGAAAGTAGCAGGAGCAGAATGATCGCGATGGTCCGCATGGGTACTGTGTTTCGGCGGGGGCTAAGGTACGCGCTCTGCGGCGGAGCGCGAAGCGCGTCGAAACGACAAAGGGGGGAGCAACGGCAGGCGCCGTGCCGGGTCAGTCTTCGGTCTTGATCGACCGGAAGACGCGGTACTGCGCGGCCACCACCCGCTCGTTGAAGCCGTGCGCCGACCTGGGCAGCAGGATGAATTCTTTGGCAGGCGCACGCAGCCCGTCGAACCAGGCGCGGGTGCGCTCCTTCGGGGTCATGATGTCTTCCTCGCCCTGGATCAGATATACCGGGATCCCCAGGTGCGTGTTCGTAAAGTCGATGCCGCTGCGCATCGCGGGCACGCCCAGCACGCTGTCGCCCACCAGGTTCACGAAGGAGTAGTCGTCGCCGTCTTCCCGGTGCTGCCGGTCTTTCGGTTGCGCGTAGCCCGCAGCTTCCGTGAACCAATGCGCGGGCGCCGGCTCGGAGCTGGCCCGCTCATACTTTTTGAGGATGCGCCAGAGTGCGCCTACGGTTCGTGCCCGCGCATAGGGAGGGCGGCCCAGCTCGGCAAGCTGGCGCACCGTGCTGGTATCGCCGTTGCGCTGCGCGCGCTGCAGCAGTTGCTCATAAATCTCCCCGTCGGTGTCGAGGCGCAGCACCTGGGAGTGGCCCACCCATGCATAATAAAGATCAGGACGGGCAGCGGCCATCGTCACACCCAGCACGGACCCCCAGGAAGTCCCGAACAGGATCAGCTTTTTCTTGCCCAGCCGCTTCAGCAGGTACTCTGTCAGCGCAATGCCATCGGCGGCCATCTGTTCGAGGGTGAGGCGATGCGTACGTAGATATACGGGACTCAGCTCCTCCGGGGCGGTGCGGCCGAATGTCCGCCCGGCGCCGCGCTGGTCCCATTGCACGAGCAGGAAGTCCTTCTCCCACCCGGGGTAGACGTTCTTCGCGTACGGGCTGAAGGTGCTGCCGGGCCCGCCGTGCAGGAAGAAAATCGCCGGCTTTGCCGGATCGCCGGAAAGGGTCACCCAGTGCTCGATCCCGTTGATGGAAACAAACCCTTCCTCGGAAAGCGGCTGCTGTGCGAAAAGACGGGGACTCAGAAAGAGGAACAGCAGGAAAAGCGAAAGGGAACAACAAGAAGATCGATGGCGCATGCGGCGAAGGTAACGGAGCAGGCCCACCCTTGCGGAAAGTAGGCAGCACGATCCTACGGCAGCCGGGGCAAGCGCGACGGGATCAGGCTTTTGTCTTCTTCTTCGAAGACCTGGCCCGCGCGTTGAAATCAAGACAGAGCGTCATCCAGGCGGCAAAGTCCTTCGCCGAGCGGAAGCCATGCGGCTCCACATAGCAGTAGCCACGCAGTTGCTTGCCTTTCATCAGCATCGGGAGGTACCCCGGGCGTTCCGCCACTTCCGGCCCCAGCGCCGGGTCGAAGCGGCACATAAGGTTGTCGCCGCTCACGTTCACGCACATTTTGTCGTTGGCGGCTTACGCAAGTCAAAATTCAAAAGTAAAAATTCAAAAGCGTCCTACGCCACCATTTGCCGGGCCGGCACTGAGGTGCGCACGGGAAGGATTTTTGACTTTTGAATTTTGAATTTTGGTTTCTTCGGCGAAGCCACCCAGGAGCACCCGCAGGCAGAGCAGTGCCAGCAGGGCAGTGATAGGTGTGAAGATCGTGGTCTCGGTGGAGCTTTTCGCGAGCAGATTGCCTACGGTGTTGAGCGCAAAAAGAACAAACATGGCCCAGAAACAGGGACGCAGCACCCGTGCGCGAAAGCGAAATCCCAGCGTACCGGTATAGCCAAGCACAGCCAGCGCCATCAGCGCGTTGAGGGCGATGGATACCGATTCGAGCTGCTGCAGGCGGTGGAGGTCTTCAGCTCGCCCGCCCCATACAATCCCGGCCGGAATAAAGCCTGCGAGCACGAACACGTGAAAGATGATGCTGCCAACGAGGATGCAAAGGATGAAATAAGCCGCACGCTTCGGCGAAATCCATGTGTTCATGAGGAGATGGTTGCCCTGCGAAGATAGGCGGCGCTTTGCCTTCAACTGAATGACTGCGCAACAAGTCGAAATTCAAAAGTCAAAAGTCAAAAAGACCCTTTAAGTGCCAGGTTGCACCCGGTAGTGAGGGATCCGTCCGCAAGCCATTTTTACTTTTGAATTTTGACTTTTGAGTTTATCCATGCAGGCTGATGACCTTCGTAATCCGCCAACGGTCGCCTTCCTGCTTCCAGACAATCATGAAGCGGCTCGGGCGCGGCTTTGCGTCGGGCTCGGCGCTGTTCCGGAACTGGTGCATGCCCAGCTCCACGGCGCCATAGCCCGGGATGGGCGACACCTCGATACTCCCGGGGATCAGCTCGCGCCGCACCTTATTGCAGATGTACTTGCGGGTTTTCGCCAACAGGCTTGCCTTCGACGTATCGAGGCCGGCCTGGTCGTGAAAGAACTCGATGCGGTCGGAATAAAAGGAGTCCTGCGTGGCGATATCGCAGCGGTTATAGGCGGCAAAGAAGGTGCTGTCGAGCGCGGCAACAGTACGGTGCAGGTCGGTGGCCGGGGCCTGGGCCCGGAGGCTGCCGCCTGTGAGCAACAGGAGCAGGAGGGGAAAAAGACGCATCATCGGTAGTTGGTTTGAACGCTTGGACGCGCGCCGCGGCCCGCAGGTTACACCGGTGAGCCGGCAGCGAACGGTGCCGGGGCCGAAAAAAAGGCGGCCGCACCGTACATTCACGCCCGGCTTAATCCTTATGCACATGAATACCCTGATCCGCATCCTCTTCCTGCTCCTGCTGGCAGCCGGCACCGGCGCCCAGGCGCAAACGATCGTGCGTCGCGACCCGGCCATCGAAGGCCTCGTCCGTGGCGTCTCCTCCGACACGCTCCGCTCCTACGTAAATGCGCTCGTCTCGTTCGGAACGCGCCATACGCTTAGCAGCACTACCGACAAGCGCCGCGGCATCGGCGCGGCGCGCGAGTGGGTGTTGCAGCAGTTCCGTCGCTTCGCCGCCGGCTCCGGTGGCCGCATGAGCGTATACCTCGACAGCACGACGCTGCGCCCCGACGGCCGCCGCGTAGACACGCCCATCAGCCTGGGCAACGCCGTAGCCGTGCTGAAGGGCACCGATCCGGCCGACACCCGGGTGTACGTGATCACCGGCCACCTCGACAGCCGCGTCACCGATGTGATGAACCGCACGGCCGACGCGCCCGGCGCCAACGACGACGGCTCCGGCGTGGCCGCCGTGATGGAGTGCGCCCGCCTCCTGAGCCGGCGCTCCTTCCCGGCCACCATCATCTTCGTGGCGGTGAGCGGCGAAGAGCAGAGCCTGCTCGGCGCCACCTTCATGGCCAATAAAGCGAAAGCGCAGGGGCTGAACATCGACGCGCTCCTCAACAACGACATCATGGGCTCCAACAACAGCTCGGAGACCAATATCATCGACAATACGCGCCTGCGGGTGTTCAGCGAGGCCTTCTCGGTGGCCGACACCGGGCGCACCTTCAGCAACATTCGCAACTACGGCCTCGAGAATGACGGCCGCCCGCGTCAGCTGGCCCGTTATGTAAAGGAGACGGGGGAGCGCTACGTCGACAACCTGGAGGTAGTGCTCGTGTACCGTAACGACCGCTTTCTCCGCGGCGGCGACCATACGCCTTTTGTGCAGAACGGCTTTGCGGCGGTGCGCCTCACCGAGATGAACGAGAACTTCCTCCACCAGCACCAGGACCTGCGGAAGGTGCGCGACACGGTGTATGGCGACCTGGCCGAGTTCATGGACTTCGAATACCTCCGGAAGAATACGGCCGTAAACCTGGCCACGCTCGCCAACCTGGCGGCAGCACCGGCTGCGCCGCAGGACGTGCGGGTGGAAGTGCGCAGCCTCTCCAACAGCACGCTGCTCACCTGGAAGGCGCCCGCCACCGGCCGCGCCGCGGGCTATTACGTACTGGTGCGGGAAACCTACTGGCCCCTGTGGCAGAAAAAATTCTATACGACGGAGCCGACGCTGCGCCTCCCCTACTCCAAGGACAACTATTTCTTCGCCGTTCAGTCGGTAGATGCCGAAGGGCATGAAAGCCTCCCGGTGGTGCCCGTGCCGGCGCGCTAGACAGTTTATTTGTCTATTGGTCTATTTGTTTATTAGTAAGGGGTCGTTTTCGGACGGCCCTTTCCTATAACTCCCTATGGTCGCCTCCTGATTTCCGGACGACTACCGCTTAAATCACTGGCCCACCCCGAACCCTTCTGAACCCTTCTGAACCTTTCTAAACCTCCTAAACCATCTAAACCATCTAAACCTCCTAAACCCTTTCTTTGCCTTATGATCGAATGGCGCCTGAAACCCTTTGCGGAACTTACTCCCTTTGAGCTGTACGAGATCCTGTGGCTGCGCAACGAGGTGTTCGTGGTGGAGCAGAACTGCGTATTCCAGGACGCTGACCACAAGGATGCTGATTGCCAGCACCTTATGGGTTGGCAAATGAACGAGGGCACGGCACCGGGCGGCCAGCTGGCGGCCTACACCCGCCTCGTACCGCCGGGGGCGATCTATACCGAAGCCTCGATCGGGCGCGTGGTCACGAACCCGGCGGCGCGCGGCACCGGCGCCGGGCGGCTACTCATGGCCGAAAGTATCCGTAGCTGCACCGCACTTTTTGGTGAAGGGCCCATCCGGATTGGCGCCCAGTTGTACCTGAAGGCCTTTTACGAGTCGTTCGGCTTTGCGCAGGTGAGCGAGCCCTACCTGGAGGACGGAATCCCGCACATTTACATGCTGCGCCCGTAAATACCCGAAACCCCCTATCGTAATCCTACTAGCCGGCATTAGTACAAGTGCTTAATTTTAAGAAAATCTTTAGGAATAGTTTTTCTCGTAGATAAGGAACAAATATTTTCGATCTACCGACCTGGTATATCCAAATCCTAAACCGTTCCTTATGAGAAGACCTGTACCCTTTGGGCGCGTCACTGTGCTTTTTTTGGTCCTGTTTCTTTCTTTTTCCGCTCCAGCCGTTCAGGCACAATCAGTTACGATGGCTAATGGCCGCCTCGAAGTAGGTGCCGGCATCGGTCCCCTCTTCTTTCTCGGCGATCTTGGTGGCAACAAAGGCCAGGGCAAGCGTTTTGTGAAGGACGTGAACTTCCCGCTCGTCAACATGGCCAAGGGCGTTTTTGCCCAGTATTATATCAAGGAGTGGCTCGCCGTTCGGGTTGCCGCCAACATGGGCCGCGTGGAAGGCGACGACGCCCAGATCCGCGAGGGCAAGGGCGACGAGCAGGCCCGCCGCGACCGCAACCTCCACTTCCGCAGCAACATCAAGGAGGCATACCTCGCCTTCGAATTCTCCCCCACCGTGTTCTTCGAGCGCTACGACGGGCTCCTCGGCAAGGTGCGCCCCTACGGCATCGCCGGCGTGGGTGTGTTCAACTTCAACCCCCAGGGCAGATTCTACCGCCCCGACGGATCTTTCGAGTGGGTGGACCTGAAGCCGCTCCGCACTGAGGGCCAGGGCATGAAGGAATACCCGAACCGCAAGGAGTATAAGCTCACCCAGATCGAGATCCCCGTGGGCGTGGGCGTGAAATACTATGTCAACGACAACCTGTTCTTCGGCGTGGAGGTGATGCACCGCAAGACCTTTACCGACTACATCGACGACGTAAGCACGGAGTACATCGACGCCAACCTCTTTGCCAACTACCTGACGCCCGAGCAAACGGCGATGGCCAACCAGGTACACTTCCGCCAGAACTTCGTTCCCGGCGCCCCGCAAACGCGTGTGGCCGTAGTGGGCGAGCAGCGCGGCAACCCGAAGCAGACCGACGCCTTCTTCTCCACCATCCTTCGGATGGGATGGCGCTTCAACGATATCATCTCCGGCGACAGGATGGCCATGCGCCAGGCGCGTTGCCCTTCTTTCTACTGATCGCATTCCCGGTAAGCAGCAGTGGCCAGCTTAATAGAATCCAAATCCTAGGTTAAAAGCCTGATCCGTTCCCTATACCCTGTCCTGTTTTTGTATCCGAAGATTTTATTAATGCTCCACTGCTCCCTTACCCGGGCACCTGCAAAACGCCTCCCGTATCATTACTACACCCGAAATACTACGAACGCACCGCTCTCGCTTGCCTAACTAAGTCTACCTAATGTGATCGCCCCTCTTCTTCAGGAGGGGCTTTTTGATCTCGGATCTCGGATCGGTGATCCCGGATGTAGGGGCCGAATTTCAGATGTGGGATTTCAGATTTCAGGTTCTTTTTGGCGAGGACTGGCAGATCGCAGATCCGCGATCACATATCTGGGATCCCGAGTTTCGCAGCGAGGGCCCCGAGGAGCGCGGGAAAGTCGCCGGGAGGCGCGGAGCGGGGGTGATAGAAGCGGTGCACCGCCCCCGAAGCAAGATGGAGCTCAAAACCCTCGTAGGCATTCGGGGTATGCGCGTCGTTGCGGCGGGTCCAGAGCGGACGCAGGTCCGCCACCGAATCCCAGCGCAGGTCAAGGTCGGCTTCCGGGAAGAAAGCGGGCTGCGTGTTCCAGCGAAGCAGGAGGCCCCTTTCATCGAGCGACCACTCGCTCGTTGCACGGGCCGTTCGCTTCAGCAGCCAGGTACCGAACAGCAGCATCGCGACGCCCCAGAAGAAGCCGATAAAATAGAGGTCGGAAATGATGGCCAGGCCCACGATACCCGCTACCGTGAGCAGCACTACGAGGAGCAGTACCACCCGGCTGTTCTTCTTCGATTCTAGCGTTACGCGGTACACCATGGCAGTCGCTTTATTGCTGAAGATAACGCACCCGATGTCAGATCTCGGATGTAGGATCTGAGATCTCGTTTTGGTGCAATTCTCCGAAAACTACTCAACACCCATTGAAAGAAAAAAGACTGCACTGCTGCAGTCTTTAAACAAGTTGCGTAAAGATCTCAGATCCGAGATCCCCGATCTGAGATCATTTGAGTTCCTCCTTCAGGAAGCGCCCCGTGTGGCTTGCCTTCACCTTCAGGAGGCCTTCAGGCGTGCCCTCGTAGAGGATCTTGCCGCCGCCGGAGCCCCCTTCGGGACCAAGGTCGATGATATGATCGGCCACCTTCACCACGTCGAGGTTGTGCTCGATGATAAGGACCGTATTTCCGCGGTCCACGAGCTTGTTGACGACCTCGAGCAGGTGGTGGATGTCTTCGAAGTGCAGGCCCGTGGTGGGCTCGTCGAGGATATAGAAGGTCTTGCCGGTGTCTTTCTTGGCGAGCTCGGTGGCCAGCTTCACGCGCTGGGCCTCGCCGCCCGAAAGGGTCACGGCGCTTTGGCCAAGGGTGATATAACCGAGGCCCACATCCTGCAGCACCTTGATCTTCCGGTATAAATACGGTACCGCCTGGAAGAACTCCACGGCCTCTTCCACCGTCAGGTTCAGTACGTCGGAGATCGACTTGCCCTTGTAGCGGATCTCGAGGGTTTCGCGGCTGTAGCGCTTGCCGCCGCACTTCTCGCAGTGTACGTACACGTCGGGCAGGAAGTTCATCTCGATCACGCGCATGCCGCCGCCCTCGCACACCTCGCAGCGGCCGCTCTTGACGTTGAACGAGAAGCGGCCCGCGTTGTAGCCGCGGATCTTGGCCTCGGGCAGCGAGGCAAACAACTGGCGGATCTCGGTAAAGAAGCCGCAGTACGTGGCCGGGTTGGAGCGGGGGGTGCGACCGATGGGGCTCTGGTCGATCTCGATCACCTTGTCGATCTGCTCGAGGCCCTCGATGGCCTTGTGCGGCATCGGCGTCATCCGCGAATTATAGCAATGCTTCGACAGGATCGGGTATAAAGTATCGGTGATGAGCGTGGACTTGCCAGAGCCCGAAACGCCCGTCACGAGAATGAGCTTGCCGAGCGGGAAGGTCACGCTCACGTTGTGCAGGTTGTGGCCGGTGACGCCTTTGAGCACGAGCTCCTTGCCGTTGCCCTTGCGGCGCTCCTTCGGCACCTCGATGCCGCGCTTGCCGTTAAGGAACTGCGCGGTGAGCGTGTCGGCCGCCAGCACTTCTTGGGGCGTGCCCTGCGCCATGATGCGGCCGCCGTGGTAGCCGGCCTTAGGGCCTACGTCGATGAGGTGGTCGGCGGCGAGCATGATGTCTTTGTCGTGCTCCACCACGAGCACCGAGTTGCCGATGTCGCGGAGGTTCTGCAGGGCGGTGATGAGGCGGTGGTTGTCGCGCTGGTGCAGCCCGATGGAGGGCTCATCAAGGATATAGGTGATGCCCTGGAGCTGCGAGCCGATCTGGGTGGCGAGGCGGATCCGCTGCGATTCGCCGCCGGAGAGCGTGCGGGTGGCGCGGTTGAGCGTGAGGTAGGTCAGGCCTACGTCGAGGAGGAACTGCAGGCGCTCGCGGATCTCCTTCACCAGCTCGGAGGCGATGACCCGCTGCTGGCCCGAAAGGCGCTCCTCGATACCGGTGAACCAGGTCATGAGGGCCACGAGGTCGACCTCGCTCAGCTCGGAGATGTTCTTTTCATCGACCTTGAACCAGAGGCTTTCCTTTTTGAGACGGGTGCCCGCGCAGGTGCCGCAAGTGGTGAGCTCCATGAAGCCCTCGGCCCAGCGCTGGATGGCCTCGGATGTGGAGGTTGCGAACCAGCGCTTTACCTGGTTCACCACGCCCTCGTAGTCGCCGTCGTACACGTTCTCGGAGATGGCCTCGTCGTTGAACTGCAACTCCTCGGCCACGTCGGCCTCGGCCTTGCCATAGAGCAGGAGGTTGAGCGATTTTTCGGGCAGCTCCTTTACGGGCTTGTCGAGCGAGATCTTGTTTTTACGCGCGAGCGTCTGCACCTGTCGGAAGGCATAGGCCTCGCGCTCGCCGCCAAGGGGCGCGATACCGCCCTCGTTGATGCTGAGGGAAGGATCGGGCATCACCGCTTCGAGGCTCACCGTATACACCTGGCCGAGGCCCTTGCACACGGGGCAGGCGCCGTAGGGCGAGTTGAAGGAAAACGAGTTGGGCGAGGGCTCCTCGTAAGAGATGCCGGTATCGGGGCACATCAGCTGGCGGCTATAGGTAACGACCCCTTCCTTCGGAGCCTTCCCTCCCCCCCTGGGGGAGCCGGAGGGGGTCTCCCAAGCAAGGAACATGAGGTCCTTACCGAGCTTGAGGGTTTGCTGCACGCTTTGCGAGATGCGGGTGCGCAGGTCTTGCTCCACCTTGAGGCGGTCGACCACGAGCTCAATGTCGTGGATCTTGTAGCGATCGAGCTGCATCTTGGGCGCGATGTCCATGATCTCGCCGTCGACGCGGACCTTCAGGAAGCCTTTCTTGCGCATCTCCTCAAAGAGCTCGCGGTAGTGGCCCTTGCGGCCGCGCACGAGCGGGGCAAGCAGCGTGATCTTTGCGCCGCCGTATTTCGAAAAGATGTTGTTGACGATCTCGTCCTCGCTCCACTTCACCATCTTCTTGCCGGTGTTGTAGGAATACGCCTCGCCCGCGCGGGCATAGAGCAGGCGCAGGAAGTCGTAGATCTCCGTAACGGTGCCTACCGTGGAGCGCGGGTTCTTGTTGGTCGTTTTCTGCTCGATGGAGATCACCGGGGAGAGGCCCGTGATCTTGTCGACGTCGGGGCGCTCCATCTCGCCAATGAACTGGCGGGCATAGGCGCCGAAGGTCTCCATGTAGCGGCGCTGTCCCTCGGAGTAGATGGTGTCGAAGGCGAGCGAGGACTTGCCCGACCCCGAAATGCCGGTGATGACCACGAGCTGGTTCTTCGGGATGGCGATGTCGATATTTTTCAGGTTGTGCTCCTTGGCACCGAACACCTCGATCAGCTCGGGTTCCGGCACCGGCGTCGTTCCGGCCTTCTTCATTGGATTTACCAAAAATTTTAGTAAGCGAAGATACGGGAGAACCGGAAGCCGTTCGAAGATTGTCGCCTGAAGTTTGAAGTGGGCGCGTTGGTTTAACACTCGTTTACACAGCGGGCAACAGCCGGCGCTGCGCGCTCCTGCAACCTGAAATCACAAACGTCAACCACCAAACTCTTAACATTTTGGCATGGTTTTCCGTAAATGGGGGTCAAACACCCTTTCCAAACACACTTAAACACCGCTAACCAATGAAAAGCACCTTTTTTTTAACCGCAGCCGTTCTCGCCTTCAACTTCGCCAGCGCCCAGGAACCCGTAGTACCGGCGCCCGCCTCCGATTCCGCAGCCGCTCAGGCCGCCGTTGCCGCACCTGCAGCCTCCGCACAAGTGTCCGCTACCGCCACCGCCCAGGCTCCTGCCCTGCCCCGCGGCGCCAGCACCGTCGACTCGATCGCTGCGAAGTATAAGCTGCAGCCGATGCCCGAAGCCCTGACGATGCACAAGATCTTCCCGGCCGTTGGCACTTACCAGCTGAACAGCACTTCCGGCGCCGCTTCCGACCCCGTTACGGTAACGCTCGACTCCACCAGCAAGGGCACCATCTGGATCTCCGGCATGCCCCAGGGCACCTTCAAGGCCTACCTGGTGAAGCGCCCGGCCACCTACCGCATCGTGTCGCAGAAGTCGGCCAGCGGTAAGGCCATTCCCGAGGGCACGCTTTACTTCGCTCCCGAGACCAACACCCTCAACATCGCCCTCGGCGCCTATAGCGCCGCCGACCCGACCGCCATCTTCCCCGTAGCCGTGGCCGCCGATCCGAATGCAATCGCCAGCGCCCAGACCGCCGAGGTGAAGGTGAAAGTAGAGTCGAAGAAGAGCAAGTCGAAGACGAAAGCCAAGGTGCAGTTCTTCACCGCTACCAAGGTAGACCCGACCACCTTACAGAGCACGAATTCCAACGCTGCCTACGACCAGCTGCTCCAGCAGCAGCAACAGCAGTAATCACCGTTTTTTCAGTTGCATACACGAGGACAAAGGGACCATTTCTGGTCCCTTTCTTCGTTTTGAATAGCGAATAATGAACAAGGAATAAGGAATATCGAAGGAAGAAGATTGACCCTAAAAGGAACGGAAGAACAAGTAATAACGAATATTGAAGGAGGGGAAAATCGAAGTGAAACAAATGAACAGGGAATAAGGAACAGGGAACGGCGAAGGAAGATCTCCCACTTTTTTTTGGGGCATTAGCCGCCGGAATGGCAAGGAAGAGAAGAAACGCAGATAAGACCGATTTGATACGATTGGCGCGGATAGCTTAATGACGACAAACCCTTCTTTTTTTTCAACGGTCATATGTACGATCAGTAGCTACGACGCAGATGCGCTAACCCATAATGAAAGCAACTGCATTGAACGACCCATTACCAATAAACCAATAGACCAATAGCCCATTTCAGCCTTCCTTGTTCCCTGTTCAACTGTTCTATACCTTCGCGGCCATGCGCTCCACCCCTAGCCTTTACCAGCAATACCGGCTGGCCGTGGCGGTAACCTTTCTGCTGGTGCTGGCGGCCGTGGGCCTGCTGCTCGCTTACGGCAAGGAACAATCGTTCGTGCTGCTCAACGGGCTCAACACCCCTGCCCTCGACCGCCTGATGCCTTACGTCACCTACCTCGGCGACGGCCTCATCTACATCCCGATCCTCCTGCTCACCTATTTTTTCCGGCGCGACTACCTCGTGGCCATCATCGCGGGCATCCTGCTGTGTACGCTGTTTTCGCAAGGCATGAAGAACTGGATCTACCCCGAAGAGCTGCGCCCCTTCAGCCTCGAAGCCAAGCAAATCGCGATTCACAAGGTAGAAGGCGTGGAGCTTCATAGGAAGTACAGCTTCCCGTCGGGGCATACCAGCACGGCCTTTACCTGCGCGCTGCTGCTGGCCGCGCTGCTGCGCCAGCGCATCTGGGTGATCGCGATGCCCTTCGTGGCACTGGCCGTTGGCTTCTCGCGCATCTACCTCGCACAGCACTTTCTCACCGACGTCACCGCCGGCATGATGATCGGCATCGTCTCCTCCTACCTTGCCCTGCTTATTTACCGCAGGTACCACGAGTGGCGGATGCGCAAGGCGCTCCAAAAGCTGTGAGCGGCTGTTCGATTTTTGGACACTCGCTTAGTTGTCCGTGCAAGCACGGTCAGCGGGGCTTCCGCCCCTTTGCACGACGACATGACGGCACAACGGCACAACGAGAGAGAAAAAAATGTTGCTTTTCTTCGTCGCGCCGTCGCGCCGTTGCGCCGTCGCGTGCTAAGGCCGCTTGCGGCCGCCCCTTTAAAGCTTCCGAAGGGCATTTGAGTTAAACAATTGCTCAGGTCAAATCACCTTCAGGTATTGCGGAGGTACGGCATCCGTGATCCACACGCCGTTCTCGGAACGGGTGAAGGAGAATCCATCGGCAGCCATGGCTGCGGCGGCCACTTCCAGCACCACCGGCGTTCCGTGCCGGCCGCCCACGCTGCGCGCGGTGGCGACGTCGGCGCTCAGGTGCACGCCGTGCCGGGCACCGGGGTTCAGTCCCTCGCGGAGAATCGCTTCCAGGAAGCGGTTGGCGGTGCCATGGTACAGCACCTCCGGCGGGGGCAGCGGCTCGTAACCGAGGGCCACCGGCACGGAATGCCCCTGGGATGCGCGGATGCAGGTGCGGTCGTCGTTATAGGCAAAGCGCTGCTTCGGGTTGGTGGCCACCAGCGCGTCGAGCGAGGCGCGGGTGAGGGGCATGCCGGCGGCGGTCAGGCACCGGAGGAGCTCGTCCACGGGCGTCCAGCCGCCAGCATCCAGGGTGATGCCGATACGGGCCGGGTCGTGGCGCAGCACGAGGCTCAGGAATTTGGAGATCCGCACATCGGAGGACATGCGACAAAGTACGCCGGAAGCATGAAAAGACCTTACTGTTTAATTTATCAGGGCTTCCCGGGTGTATCTTGCACAACACCCATGGCCCAGATAACGCCGCTACCATACGAAGACGAATGGCTCCGGGGCATTTTCGAAAACGCCCACGACCTGATCCACATTGTGCGCACGGACGGCACGATCCTCTATGCCAACCGGGCCTGGAGCAATACCCTCGGGTACCACCTGGAGGAGATTGTCGGGCATCTGATCTTCACCTTTGTTCATCCCGACGACCTGGACGCGTACCGCAGCTACCGGCAACTCGTCATCGAGGGCGGGCGCGCACCCAGGAGCCACAGCTTCCGGATGCGTACCCGCAGCGGCAGGTCCATAACCGTGGAAGGCGCCATCTCGGTCAGGCGCGAAGCGGGAAACGTGCTCTATACCACCGGCATCTTTCGGGATATGACCGCCCGGCTGGAACAGGAAGCGGAGCTGCGCCGGCTCAACAGCGAGCTGCGGCGCCGCGAGGGCGACCTCACCCGCATCCTCGAGGGCGCGCCCGACGCGATCGTCATCATCGACCGGAAAAGCACGGTGCTGTACTGGAACCAGAAGGCCGTGGACGTGTTCGGCTGGACCGCCGCCGAGGTGTTGCACCGCTCGCTCAACGACAGCATCGTTCCGGAGCGCTACCGCGAAGCCCACCAGCGGGGCATGGATCGCTACCTGGCCACCGGTGAGCCCCATGTAATGGGCACCACCATCGAGATCACCGCGCTGAAAAAGGGAGGTCAGGAGTTTCATGTGGCACTCACCATCGCCGAAACCAGCTTCGAAGGCGAGGTGGCCTTTATCGCCTTCATCCGCGACATCACCGAGCAGAAGCGCAGCCAGCTGGAGCTGCTCGAGCAGTCGAAGGCCCTCGAGCAATCCAATGCGCAGCTCGAGGAATTCGCGCACGCCGCTTCCCACGACCTGAAGGAGCCGATCCGCAAGGTACGCACCTTCGCCAACCGCCTGCGGGAGACGCTCGACAGCCGGATGAGCGAAAAAGAGACCGGTTATTTCACCCGCATGGAACTGGCCGCACAACGCATGGGTCAGCTCGTAGACGACCTGCTCGCCTACTCGCAGGCGCGCCCCGGCGAAGGGCTGCGGGAGCACGTAGACCTCAACGAGCTGCTCCAGGACGTGCGGGAAGACCTGGCACTGGCCATCGAAGAAAGCCGCGCCGAACTGTTGGCCACCCCGCTGCCACAACTGCAGGGCAACCGCCGCCAGCTGCAGCAGCTGCTGCAGAACCTGCTCGCCAATTCGCTCAAGTACACCCGCCCTGGCATACCCCCGGTCATCCGCATCAGCGCCGGGCGTCTCCCGTGCACCGAGGCCGGCCTGCCACTTCCCGGCGACTGTCACTTGATCACGATCAGCGACAACGGCATCGGGTTCGAGCAAAAGGACGCCGGCCAGATGTTCCAGCTGTTCCATCGCCTCAAGCGGCACGAGGGCTACTCCGGCACCGGCATCGGGCTTTCGATCGTACGGCGTGTGGTGGAGAACCACGGGGGCCGCATCGAGGCGGAGGGCCGGCCCGGCGAAGGCGCCACCTTCCGCATTTTCCTCCCCGACCGGCAAGCACCACCTGCAAACAACCCGGAGACGGCTTGATTGATCGAGCAAGCTGATCAGCAAGCCGTGCCCGCGCGGAGTGCGGGGCCGGCGCCCCCTCGCGCCGCGCCGGAGGCTATGGCCGACGGCGAGCGGTCGGCCGTTTCAGCGCTTCCGGGTTAAAATCCGGCCTCCAATTCTAATAGCGCTGTGGCACAATTTTGTTTAATTTCACTGGAAGTTCACCCTACCATGAGTCAAACAATTGCCGCCCGCAACAACGTTCGCGTTTTTGGAAATGGAACGCAGCCGATGCTTTTCGCACACGGCTTTGGTTGCGACCAGAACATGTGGCGCTACATCACCCCCGCCTTCGAAAAAGATTATAAGATCGTCCTGTTCGATTACGTGGGCTCCGGTAAGTCGGATCGCTCGGCCTATAACCAGGAGCGCTACGCCTCGCTGCATGGCTATGCGCAGGATGTACTCGACATCTGTACCGAGCTCGGGCTGCGCGACGTGGTGTTCGTAGGCCATTCCGTGTCGGCCATGGTGGGCCTGCTGGCAGCCAACGAAGAGCCCGGCTGGTTCTCCCACCTCATCATGGTGGGCCCCTCTCCCTGCTATATCAACGACGGAAGCTACAAAGGCGGCTTCGAGCGTGCCGATATCGAAGGCCTGCTCGACACGATGGAGAAGAACTACATCGGCTGGGCCAACTTCCTCGCCCCGAACATCATGGGCCACCCCGACCGCCCGCAGCTCGGGCAGGAGCTGGCCGACTCGTTCTGCTCCACCGACCCGGTGATCGCCCGCCAGTTTGCAGAGACCACCTTCTTTTCCGACAACCGCCGCGACCTCCAGAAGAACCGGGTGCCGGCACTCGTGCTGCAATGCTCCGACGACATCATCGCACCGCTGGAGGTAGGCGACTACCTGGCCACGCACCTGCCCTGGAGCACCGTGCGCGTGATGAAGGCCACCGGCCACTGCCCCCATATGAGCGAGCCGGAAGAAACGATCGCCCTCATTGAGGACTACTTAACCACCGCCGCCTGATGGACGCCTACCTCGACAGGGCGCCCTGCCTGTATTTCTGCTGCGACGAGGACGGCCTGTTGCTCGATGTGAACGACACGCTCGCCCGTAAGCTGCAGTACGAGCGGGAGGCGCTCGTGGGCAGGAAGGTCGACATCCTCTTCACGCTGGCCACGCGGATCTTTTTCCAGACGCACTTCTTTCCGCTGCTCCGCATGCAGCACCATGCCGAAGAGATCTACATCACCCTGAAAGGTACCGACGGCACGGAGCTTCCCGTGCTGGTCAACGTGGAGCGGCAGGACGACGGGGGCAGGATCCGCTACTGCTACGTCGGGATCGCCCTGTACCACCGCAAGAAATTCGAAGACGAGCTCATTGCCGCGAAGAAGGCCGCCGAAACGGCGCTCCGCGAAAACACCGAGCTCCAGCGCACCCAGGAAGAACTGCGCACGCATGCCGCGCAGCTCGACGAGCAGATCGGGCTCGTGGAGATGCAGAACGAAGAGCTCCGCCAGTTCAACCGCGTGGTAACGCACGACCTGCAGGAGCCGCTGCGCAAGCTTTCGGTGTTCCTGAACATGCTGCGCGAAAGCGCCCAGGGCACACTACCCGTAGTCGATAAACTGATGCGCATCTCCGGCGACCTCCGCACGGTGGTATCGGGCCTCCAGCAATACGTGTGGCTCACCGATGCGCGCAATCACTTCGTCCGGGTCGACCTCGGCAAACTGCTCCTGGTGGTGCAGCAGGAACTGGCGCCCCAATACCCGGACGTGCGGCTGTCGGTGACCCTCGAAGACCTGCCGGTGCTGCAGGCCGACTGGAAGCAGATGCACCTGTTGTTTTCCGAGTTGCTGTCGAATGCCCTGCGTTTCCGCAAAGACCCGCAGGAAGCCCGCGTGCACATTACCGTAAATACGGTGACGCAGAACCGCTACCGCAACCTGAAAGACCGCTATCAATACATGGAGTTCCTGAAGCTGCGCGTGCACGACGAAGGCGTCGGCTTTGCGCCCGAATACACCGACCAGGCCTTCGCGCTCTTCAAGCGGCTGCATCCGCAGAGCGGGCGCGGCGTCGGGCTCTCGCTGTGCCGCAAGGTGATCGAGAACCACCAGGGCAGCATCAGCATCGAAAGCGCGGTGAACGAAGGCACCACGGTCACGATCCTCCTGCCCATAGCCGTAACCAGCGATACCATCATCGCCTCACCAAACCCTTTACCGGAGAAACACCATGGAACCGAAGCATAAGACCATCATGTACGTCGATGACGATGCCGATGACCGCGAGCTGCTCATGGAGCTGCTGCTGCAGGCCGAACCCGGCGTGAACGTGGTGCTCGCCACCAATGGCGTCGAGGCGCTCCGCTACCTCGACTCCGCCTCCGCTACCGGCGCCGCGCTTCCCTGCCTCATCATCCTCGACATGAATATGCCCTACCTCGACGGCAGCCAGACCTTCGAGCGGATCCGCGCCGACAAGCGCTTCTCCGGCATCACCGTGGTCATGTATTCGTCGAGCGAGAAGCCCGACGACCGCGTACACTTCAACAGCCGCGGCGTTGAGTTCATTACGAAGCCGGACGACTATACCTTCATGAGCCGCGTAGCCGGACACCTCGTGACGCGCTGCGCCTGAGAACCCGCCGTCTATTTAAAGGCACTGCCGCGAAGGCGCTGGGCCAGGTACGGAGCCGTGCGGCTCCCCTTCGCTTTGGCCACTTCGCGCGGCGTGCCCTGTGCCACGATCCGCCCCCCTTCTTCGCCCGCCCCGGGCCCGATATCGATGATCCAGTCGGAGCCCGCCACCACGTCCATGTCGTGCTCCACCACGATCACCGTATTGCCCGCATCCACGAGGCGCTCGAGCTGCGCCATCAGCTTCTCGACGTCGGAAGGATGCAGGCCCGTGGTAGGCTCATCGAGAATATAAAGGGTATTGCCCTTACCGACGCGCTGCAGCTCCGTAGCCAGCTTGATGCGCTGCGCCTCGCCGCCCGAGAGCTCCGTTGCCGGCTGCCCGAGCCGCAGGTAGCCGAGGCCCACCTCGTGCAGCACCTTCAGCGAGCGGCATACGGCGTCCTCCTCCTCGAAGAAGGCATAGGCCTCGTCCACGGTCATACCGAGCACGTCGGCGATGTTCTTGTCCTTATAGGTGATCTCGAGCGTCTTTTCGTTGTAGCGCGTACCGCTGCACACGGGGCAGGGCGCATACACGCTGGGCAGGAAGAGGAGCTCCACCATCACGAAGCCTTCGCCCTCGCAATTGGCGCAGCGCCCCTTGCCCACGTTGAACGAAAAGCGGCCGGCATCGTACCGGCGGGCCTTCGCGGTCTTGGTAGCGGCAAAGAGCTTGCGCACATGATCGAAGAGCCCGGTATAGGTGGCGAGGTTGGAGCGCGGCGTCCGGCCGATCGGCTTCTGGTCTACGCGCACGAGGCGGCGGATGCCTTCCATGCCGGCCACGATGTGCCCGCCCACGGGAGCCGCGGCCTCGCGCTGCAGCGGGTCGCCCTCCTCCTCCTCGGGCGCCACTTCATGACCGAGACTTTCCGCCACGAGCTCCACGAGCACCTGGCTTACGAGGCTCGATTTGCCGGAGCCGGAAATACCCGTCACGCTGGTCATCACTCCGAGTGGAATATCCACGTCAAGTTTGTCGAGATTATTACGGGTGATGCCGCGCAGCTTCAGCCATCCCGTAGGACTACGGTAGTCCGTCTCCGGGAAAGGCGCTTCTTCGAACAGGTAGTGCGCGGTGCGCGACGCCTTCACGGAGCGCAGCCCGCCGGGCTCACCGCTGTACAGGATGGCGCCCCCCTTCTCGCCGGCGCCGGGCCCCACGTCCACGATCCAGTCGGCATGGCGGATCACCTCGAGCTCGTGCTCCACCACGAAGATGCTGTTGCCCGAAGCCTTCAGGCGGTCGAGCGCGCGCAGTAGTGCCTCGGTATCGGCAGGGTGCAGTCCGGCAGAAGGCTCGTCGAGCACATACACCACCCCGAACAGGTTGGAGCGCACCTGCGTGGCCAGGCGCAGGCGCTGCAGCTCGCCCGGCGAGAGCGTGGGCGTGCTCCGCTCCAGCGAAAGGTAGCCGAGGCCGAGGTCGAGCAGTACCGAGAGGCGGGCAACGAGGTCTTCGGCGATCCGTTGTGCCACCATGGCTTTCTCCTGGTGGTCTTTTGCGAGGCGGGCGATAGCGGGCGCCGAGCCGTCGGCGTAAGGGGCAAAGATCTCCTGGAGCCGCTTCAGCGGGAGCCGCGACAGGTCGGCGATGTTGTGACCGGCAAACGTCACCGATAGCGACTCCGGCCGCAGGCGTCGCCCGCCGCAGGTGGGGCACTCGCTCGAGATCATGTATTGCGACACACGCTTTTTCATGAGCGCGCTTTGCGTGGTGGCGAAGGTTTGGAGCACGTAGCGGCGCGCGCCGGAGAAGGTGCCCATATAGCTCGGCGGCTCCTTTCGCTTCAGGGCCCGCTGGATCTCGGCATGCGTGAAGCCGGCATACACGGGCACCGTTGGCGTTTCATCGGTAAACAGGATCCAGTCGCGGTCCTTGCGCGGGAGATCCTTCCAGGGCGTGTCCACATCGTAGCCCATGGTGGTCAGGATGTCGCGCAGGTTCTGTCCATGCCAGGCGGGTGGCCAGGCGGCGATGGCGCGCTCCCGGATCGACAGCGAGGGGTCGGGTACCATCGACGCTTCGGTGGCCGTATAAATACGACCGAGGCCATGGCATTCGGGGCAAGCGCCCTCGGGCGTGTTGGGCGAGAAGGATTCGGCATACAGCAGGGCCTGTCCCTTCGGGTAGTCGCCGGCGCGCGAATAAAGCATCCGCAGCAGGTTGGAGAGCGTCGTCACCGAGCCTACCGACGAGCGTGTAGTGGGCGCGCCCCGTTGCTGCTGCAGGGCAACCGCGGGCGGGAGGCCTTCTACCTCGTCCACCACCGGCACGGGCATCTGGTGAAATAGGCGCCGCGCATACGGCGACACCGACTCGAGGTAGCGGCGCTGTGCCTCCGCGTACAGGGTGCCGAAGGCGAGCGAGGACTTACCGGAGCCCGACACGCCGGTAAACACCACCAGCGCATTGCGCGGAATGTCGACCGAGATATTCTTGAGGTTGTGCTCGCGCGCGCCGCGCACCTGAACGAATCCATCCCTGCGCCCGCCGGCGCGGCCTTCCGTATTGCCTTTCATAACGGCACCGCTTCAAACTCTGTGCCCCGCAAGGTGGCGCGCAACCCATGTTTTACGGTTGTGCTTCATTGTTGCAGGAAGTCGAGCACTGTATTTCGGAAGGTCTCCGATGCCTGAATGTGCGGGATGTGTCCGACGCCCACCAATTCAACGAGCCTCGATCCTTTGATCTGCCCCTGCAGCCAGCGCCCGAGCTTTGGATACTGCCCGTGCCGCGCCGCCGTTGCCGGATCGAGCAAGGCCTTGCCCACGATGGTGCGGTCCTCCTGCCCGATCACCAACAGCGTCGGTGCCTGCACCCGATGAAGCTCATAGTACACCGGCTGCTCATAGATCATCGCCGAGGCTAGCGCACTCGCATAGGAAGCGGTACGAAAGTCAGGTAATTGCAACGCCTGCCATTGCGCGGCCACGTAGCGCTCATATTCCGGCTTCCAGTTCGGGTAATAGGTTTGCTGGTATTTCCGGACCGAAGCGTAATCAGCCTTCAGCTCCTGTGCCAGCTGCCGCTCAAACGGCACATAGGGAACGAAGGTGCGGTAGTCTTCCAGGCCGATGGGATTCTCGAGGATGAGGCGCTCCACCCGGTCCGGGTACATCAGCGCGAAGCGCGTCGCCAGCATGCCGCCCATCGAGTGCCCGAGCACGATCACCTGCCCCACGCCGAGCGTATCGAGCAGGCGGCGCGTGTTGTCAGCAAGGCCATGAAAGCTGTAGTGCGCCACCGGCTTGTCCGACAGCCCCCACCCAACCTGGTCGGGCACGATCACGCGGAAGCCCTGCCCACGCAGGAAGGCCGCCGGCCCTTCCCAATAAACCCCGTTGAAATTCTTGCCGTGGAGCAGCAGTACACAACGGCCATTGCTTTTGCCCTCCGGCTGCACGTCCATATAGGCCATGCGCAGGGGCGCTCCGCTCCCGGAAACAGTTACGTAACGCACAGGATAGGGGTAGTCGGTGGATTGGGCGTGGCCCGCCAGAACGAAAAACAGTAGTCCTGAAAGGAATGCAAGTAAGCGCATGTGCCAATGATTAAGGGTGGCTTCAAATGTAGCAACGGACCAGGGCGCTATGAAGTCGGCACTGTTGGGCAAACGCTAAAAAAGGTACCGCCCAGGGGGTAGGACCGGCACCAAGCAAACGTTACGCTAAAGTAGTGGCGTCACTGAATCGATTCCTGATTTCCATCGTAAGACGTCAGGCGCCAGGCGTCATAAGAACATCCACTACTGCAGTGAAGTCTCTGCTCACGCCTCACGCTTCACGCCTCTACAGGGTGACCATTAACCAGAAATGACTTGCCGTTTATACGGCAATCTTCGACGATTGGTAAGGCAGACCCATGGCCTCGAGGCAGCGTTCCAGCGCATCGGTCCACGAAGGCAGGGCGAGGCCCCGGCTGCTTTGGAGTGCGCTGAAAAGCGGCCTCCGCGCAGGCAGGTGCAGGGTATTCACACGAACGCCCTCCACCAGCGCCTCGTCGTAACCGGCGAGCAGCGCTACCTGCCTTGCGAGGTCGGCCCAGGACACCTGCCCGTCGTTGGTAACGTGGTAGATGCCGCTGTCATGGTCGAGCAACAGGTCGAGCGAGGTGTGTACGAGGTCGGGCACGTAGGTAGGCGATACCACGACGTCCGACGCAGCCTGCACCAGCTTGCCGGCCTCGAGATCACGCAGGGTAGCGTGCACGAAGTTGTACGCATCCCAGGGGCCGAAGAAGGAGCTCGTGCGCAGCACCAGCGCTGCCGGGTCGGCCGCGAGGATCCGCTCCTCCGACAGGGCCTTGCTTCGCCCGTATGCGTTGAGCGGGCGCACGGTGTCGGCCTCGGTATAAGGTGTGCGCTTGCGCCCGTCGAACACGAGATCCGAGGAATACGACAGGAAGCGGATGCCGCGCTCTGCGCAAGCCGCGGCCAGGAGGGCCGGCCCTTCGGCGTTCACCTGCAGGCACCGTTCCTCATCCGACTCTGCGCCGTCCACGTTCACATAGCCCGCGGCGTTCACCACGGCCCAGGGATTCAGCTCGTCGAGCACCTTCCCGATCGGGCCGGGTTGCGTAAGGTCGATGTCTTCGCGACCCAGGAGGATGCAGTGGATGTGGCGGGCAGCACAAAGCTTCCCGAAGGCGCTGCCCAGCGTACCGGTCTTGCCGAGCACCAGCAGCGGGCGGCAGGAGCGCTGCGTGCGGCGGCGCATGCGCACCACCTTGCGGGCGCCATACAGGAGGCGGTCGTGGCGTTCCCACCAGCCTTCACCGGCCAGCACCGGGTGGTCGCAGGCGGCTTGGCTGGTCAGGCTGCGCAGCAGGTGCGCGAGGGCCGTGGGGCGCGGGGTGCCGCTGCTGAGGTTGAACACGCCGGGCTCGTAGGTGCCCCAGGGCTCGGTCACGAGCTTGTTCCATCCAAACAGCCCGAAGATGCCCCAGGCAGTGATGGCCCGTATATCTACACCTTCGCTTCGCACCTGCTGCACCGTTTCCCACATCGAATGAAACCAGCGGATCTGGTCTTCGCGGGTGCTGTGCAGGTGACACTCCGTGATGGCGAGGGGCAGCCGGAGCCGCTCCCAGGCCTCTTTCAGCAGCTGGGACGGCCCGCAGGCACGCCCCTGCATCGGCACGTGCACGGTATGGATATCGGCATAGCGGTGATGGCCGTTGCCGCCATGATATTCACGCGGATACTTGTCGCAATCTTCGTCGAGAAAGCGCTCCGAGGTCAGGTAGTAATTGAAGCCGGCAATATCGGGGGTACAGGGATTGTCGAGGAACCACTGCAGCTCGGTCTCGGGGATACCGCTGCGGAGGATGATGTTGTAGTACAGCTTGTCCTTCGTCAGCTTGCCGCACAGGAGCTCGTAGGAAAGCCAGCGGCGCTCGTTCTCCATTTCGGCCTGGTAGGCAAGCAAGGGAGTGCTGTGGCATTTGCCGAGGTCTTCGGTCTGCACCAGCTTTGCGGCGGGGTTTACTTCGCGGATGGCGCGCATGGCCAGTACGGTGGCCTTGCATTCGCTCAGCAGCACGCGAAAGAAGGTGCGCTCGTCGCGCCCATGCGGATACCAGTGGCCATAGAGGCCGCAGAAGCGCGCGGTCGTGAGCGGCTCGTTCACAGGGGTGTAGTGATTTACCCAGGGGAAAGCTTCGGCCACCTGCCGGGCGTATGGCGCCAGCCCCTCCTCGAAGGAGCCGTCGAAGAAGTTGACCCAGGCAGGGCCGCTGCCGTGGTGCACGAGGCCCACGATGGGCTCGATGCCGAGCTCCTGCATCCGCCCAAGGCATTGCCGGGCGACCCCAAACGAAAGCGTGCCGCCGCGCTGCGGCTGCTGCCGCTCCCAGAGCACCGGGTAGCGCAGGGTGCGGATGCCCAGCGAATGAATCAGGTCGATGTCTGCAGCACCGCGCTCGTAATGGCCCGCGTATTCCGATTGATCGAAGTATTGGTTGCCGACGCGGTTGATGGTGCATTCCATGCCGCCCCAGATCTGAATAGCTGCTTCACGTATCATGATCACTCCTTGCTTTAAATGAAAAAACTGAGCTGGGCGGCCCGGGGCCGTCGCAGCGGTGCGTTGCTTTGTCCGATCGGCGCGGGAAGAAACGTTGGCGTGTAGGGGCATCAAAGACCGGACTCGATACCCGGTGCTCCATGCTATACGGCAGGTATGGATGCGTACCTGCCGGCTCCTTTCATCCTATCGAAACAAAATCGGGTCCAATTGAAACGAACGCAGGGACTTAGGGTGAGCGGCAGGGAAGCTGTGTATTCCCCGACTCAGCCTGTGGCGGCCCGTAGCCGTACTTCCTGTGCCACAATCACCCGGGAGCAGGAATCGATTTTATCCACAGGTGTGCAAAAAGACGGCTCCTGCGCCCCGCACACCACCTATGCTCTCCCGTAGGAATACGGTATACCTGATGCCGTGCTAGAGTTGATGCGCCCTCATTGCCGGGCTTGTCCTGGCGCCGAAAACGGCTTCGGAAGGGAATGATCCGGGGCGTATCTTTACCGGAGCCATGCAGCCCTGTACCCATACGATACTTATCGCCGAAGACGACCCAGACGACCAGGAGCTGATCGCCGTCGCTTTCGCGCAAGCCGATCCGGGTCTCCGGCTCTGCATCGTACCCGATGGCCGGCAGGCGCTCGACTACCTGCTCGCCGCAAGTGCCTCTGGCCTTCCCTGCGTGATCCTGCTCGACTACAATATGCCTGAGCTCAATGGGGCACAGGTCATCCGGAAGCTTCATGAAGCCCGTTTCGCCGATATCCCCAAAGTGATCCTCAGCACTTCCGGCAACCCGCTTTACATAGAAGAGTGCCTGCGTGAGGGAGCACATGCCTACCGGGTAAAGCCCGACGACTTTACGGCGCTGGTACGGATCGCGGAAGAAATGGCCGCGCTTTGCCGGAAGGCCGCCTGAGGCGCATCCTACCCTCGTATCATTTTTGAATGCTTTGCGCCGCTGCGCTCAACTTACGCCTATGAATGACCTGGAAAAATGGATCGGGATCGCCACAACGATCGCCCGCGAGGTGGCCCGCGAAGAAGGCACCGAAGCCGACCGGAACGCGACCTGGGTGGTGCGCACGATGGCCGCGCTGAAGGAAAGCAAGCTCACCGGACTCATGGTGCCGGCCGCCTACGGCGGACTCGGCGGCGGACTGTTTGCCCTCGTGCGCATCTCCGAGGAGCTCGGCAAAGCCTACTCCTCCGCCGGGCTCTGCTTCGGGATGCACTGCGTGGGCACGGCCGTTATCGCCGCCAAAGCCACGGGCTGGCAGGCGGCACAGTACCTCGAGCCCATCGCCCAGGGGAGCCATATCACCACGCTCGCCCTCAGCGAGCCCGGCACCGGAGCCCACTTCTATTTTCCGCAAACGATCCTCCTCCCCCGGTCGGCCGATGACTTCGTCGTGAACGGCGCCAAGACCTTCGTCACCAACGGCGGGCATGCCGACTCCTACGTGGTGTCGACGATCGGCGCAAGCGAAGACGCGGGTCCTGACCAGTTCTCCTGCGTCGTGATCGACGCGCAGGCACCCGGTATCCGCTGGGGCGAGCCCTGGAACGGGCTCGGCATGCGCGGCAACTCCTCCCGCTCGGTGGAGCTGCGCGACATCCAGGTAGGCGCCCGCCACATCCTGGGCGAAAAGGGCGACCAGCTTTGGTATGTCTTCAACGTAGTGGCGCCCTACTTCCTGATGGCCATGGCCGGCACCTACCTCGGCATCGCCGAGGCGGCCCTGCAGGAGGCGCGCGAAACCCTCGCGCGCCGCACCTATGCCCACAACGGCACGCAGCTCGCGCAGGTGTCGCTGCTGCAGCACCGCCTCGGCGGGCTCTGGGCCAACGTGGAGCGGACCCGCCAGCTTATCTATCACGCTGCCCGCCTCGGCGACAGCGGCTCCGCCGACGCGCTCACTGCGATCCTGGCGGCCAAGGCTGAAGTGGCGCACTGCGCCGTGGACGTGGCCAACGAGGCCATGACGCTGGCGGGCGGCATCGGCTACCGCGAGCACGGCCGCCTCGGCCAGCTGCTCCGCGACGCCCGTGCGGCGCACGTGATGGCACCCACTACCGATCTTCTGTATACCTGGCTCGGCCGCGCCCTGCTCGACCAGCCCATTCTTTCCGATTGACCATGACCGGCACCCAAACCGCTTTTCATATCCTGACCACCGGCTTCGGCAACGGGGAGGGAGCGCTCGGAGCCCAGCTCGCAGAGCCTGTATTTATACTGGAAGCCGCGACGCCCGGCGACCTCGGCCCGCAGCTCGCTCCGGCCGACGTGCTGCTCATTGGTCCCGACACCGGGCACCCGGTGCGCCTCGTACAGGAAGCCGCCGCCGCCGACCGCTACCTTTCGATCGTGCTGCTGGCGCATCCCGCCAACTACCAACGCGTACGCACCGAGCTCCAGTTCGCTCCGTTCGTGGGCAAGAACGTGCTCTGCATTGCCTGGAACGCACACTTCGACCCCGCTACGGTGCTACGCAATGCTGCGCTGCGCACCCGGCAACGCCGCCACTTCAGCCGCATCAATAAGGTGCCGCCCGCAGCCACCGCGCTTACCGCCGCCGCGCTGCGCATCGACGATTTCGGCAACTTTCTCGAGAGCGCCCCCATCGGCGCGCTGCTCCTCGACGACGAGGACCGCGTACTGTCGATCAACCGCAAGGGACGCGCGCTCTTCGATGTGCAGGAGACCGCTTCCTGGCACCTGAAGGACCTGATCCCCGGCGTGTCGGTGCGCACGCTCCGCAGCGGCCCCGACACCCGGACGCTCCTCGTTGGCGAACGTTGCCTCGAGCTCCAGCTTTCCGCGGTCCGCAACAACGAGGGACGCGCGCAACACCTGCTGCTGGCGAACGACATCACCGAAAAAAAGCGCCGTGAGGCCGACCTGATGGAAAGAGAAGCCCTTTTCCGGTTCATGGCCGAAGCGATCCCCCAGAAGCTCTGGACCGCCGATGCCGCCGGCGAGCTGGATTTCTTCAACCAGCACTGGGTGCAGTACACGGGCCTCCGCGGAGAAGCGCTGCGGGGCTGGGGCTGGCTGCAGTGCATCCATCCCGACGACGCAGCCGCCAACCGCCACGTATGGCAAAAAGCGATCGACGAAGGCACTGACTTCGAGTTCGAGCAGCGGATCCGCCGCCACGACGGGCAGTACCGCTGGCACCTCGCGCGCGGTGTGCCCCGCAAAGACGCCGGCGGACAAGTGCTGATGTGGGTGGGCACCAATACCGACATCCACGAGCACAAGGCCTTTGCCGAGGAGCTCGAGCGCCTTGCCAACGAGCGTACCTTCGAGCTGCAAAAAAGCAACAGCGAGCTCGAGCAGTTCGTGTACATCACGAGCCATGACCTCCAGGAACCGCTGCGCAAGATCCGGCTCTTCTCGGAACTGCTGCTGCAGGAAAAAGAGCAGCTCACACCGGTTGCGCGGCGGCATGCCGAGAAAGTAAGCAACACGGCGCTGCGCATGACGACGCTGCTCAAGGAGCTGCTCCATTTTACCCAGCTGAACCGCCAGGATCACTTCGAGCCCACCGACCTTGATACGATCGTGCGGCACGCGCTCGTCGACCTCGAGGTACTCGTACAGGAAAAGGGCGCCCGCATCACCGTAGACCACCTGCCCACCATTCCGGCAGTGCCCGTGCAGATGCACCAGCTGTTCTTCAACCTGCTCACCAATGCGCTGAAGTTCACCCACCCGGGCCGGGTGCCGGAGGTGCACGTCTCCGCGCGCGACGCTACCGACGACGAGCTCGCCGGGCATGCCTATGTCGATCCCGGGCGCAGCTATTGCGTGCTCACGGTGCGCGACAACGGCATTGGCTTTGAGCCGCAATACGCCGCGCAGATCTTTCACATCTTCCAGCGGCTGCATGCCCGCAACGAATACAGCGGCACGGGTATCGGGCTAGCGTTGTGCAAAAAGGTGGTGACCAACCACCAGGGCGCTATCTGGGCGCAGTCGGAACCCGGTGCCGGCGCGACTTTCTTCGTGCTGCTGCCCTGTAGCTGAGGCAAAAATTTTTACCCAGGAGTTAGATGCATCGGTTTCTTAGGTATATATTCGCGTCATGAAGCCGAATGCCCAGCTCTTCAAAGGCTCACTTACGACCATCATCCTGAAGTTGCTCCAGGAGGAGGGCCGCATGTATGGCTACGAGATCACCCGCAAGGTGAAGGAGGCGAGCTCCGGCACGCTCCAGCTTACGGAGGGCGCGCTCTACCCGGCGCTGCATAAGCTCGAGGCCGAAGGGCTGCTTACCGTAACGGTGGAGGCCAGCGGCAACCGCCCGCGCAAGTACTACAGCCTCACCCCGTCGGGGAAAAAGGAAGTCGCCAACAAGGTGGCCGAGCTGCAGGCCTTTATCGGGCAGATGCAATCCCTTCTCAACCTGAAGCCGGGCATCGGCTGACCTAAACCGCAATCTCATGGAACTGACACAGGCACAGATCGCGGAGCTCTTCCGCTTTACCGAAAAGAAATTCGTGCATTGGTACGACCTGCAGGTGGAGCTCGTAGACCACCTTGCCAGCAGCATCGAGGAGGAATGGGCCAAAGACCCGGCGCTCCCCTTCGAAGCCGCGCTCGACCGCGTGTACAAGCGCTTCGGCATCTTCGGGTTTGCCAAGGTGGTGCAGGAGAAATCAGAGCGGCTCCACAAGGCGGCGCGCCGGATGTGGTGGAGCGAGATCCGTGCGTTCTTCAGCTGGCCGAAGATCACCTTCGTGTTTGCGCTCTGCGCCGCCTGCTGGCAGCTGACGCAATGGGTGCCGATGGCTTGGCTCATGATCGGGCTCGTGGTGGCCTACCTGGCAGCGGGCATCAGCAACCTGTATTTCTACAGGCGTCGAACGACCCCGAAGAAAAAGCTCCTGCTGCTTGGCGTGAGCCCGGCGCACTTCTCCGGAACGGCCTTCGTGTACCAGTCGGTCCTGTTTGGCTGGCACGACAACTATGCACCGGTCCTCTTCTGCCTGTTGGCGCTGTTCGGGATTCTCTTCGAAACAGCTTCCTACCGCGTGTACCAGAAGGTGCGCAGCCAGGCCGAGCAGCAATACCCGGAGGCATTCGTAGTTGTGTCGTAAAGAACGCACCGCATTGCCTCTTAGTGAAAGGCCGCAAGCGGCCTTTTTTCACGCTACGACGCAACGGCGCGACGACGCAACGTCCTTCGACAAGCTCAGGATAACAAGATCTTTCCCACCAAAAAATTAGCGTCGTGCCGCCGTATGAAAGGGCGTAAGCCCCGCCGACCACGCTTGCGCGGTTTTCCTGCTACTGCACAAAAATCGAACGGACGCATCGCTGCGTCCGTTCTCGTTTGCCGGGGGTCGGTTATGCATGCAAACTAGAGGATATAGAAGTGCTTCTTCTTCTGCGGAACCAGCTCCGTGGGATAGCTTTCGTTGATCACCTGCCGCAGGTCGCGCTCGATGGTGGCGCAGATGGCCGTCATGGGCGTGTCGGTGGGCTTGCTCTCGAAAGGATCCTGCAGGTGAATGGCCATCTTCTCCACCAGGAAGAACGCGGTAGCAATGGCCACCATGGCGGGGATGAACAGCAGCGTGCCGAACACATCAATCAGTGAAAAGGGCAACAGCGTAAAAAAGAACACGAGCGAGAAATGGATGTAGAGGCTGTACGTAGCCGGGAACACCGTGTTCTTGATGCGCTCGCAGCGCCCCATCGCATCGCAGAGGCGCGTGAGCGTGCGGTCGACCTCCACCTGCTGAAAGGTATTGATCCAGCCGTTGTCGAGGGCCTGCTGCAGGTCGTGGCCATGAAGCTCCAGCAAGGCCATCGGCACGTTAGTGAACTGCCCGATGTGCTCGAGGTCGCGCTTTACCAGGTAGCGCTCGAGCCCTTCGGCAGCAGGCTGCTGGCGTAGGCTGCGGCTCAGGCTGCAGCACCAGGCGATCTGGCGCTTGATGAAGCGCTGCTTGAAAAAGAAGAACTCGTCGCCCTGGTACACCTCCTTGCTCAACGTGTTCACCTGGCGGGCCAGCGTGCGGCTGTCGTTGACGATGGAGCCCCATACCGTGCGCGCCTCCCACCAGCGGTCGTAGGCCTGGTTGGAGCGGAAGGCGAGCAGCATGGAGATGATGGTACCCATGATCATGGGCACGGCCAGCGGCAGCTCCACGCGGGCCCAGCCCACGTACTCGTGCACCGCGGCCACCACCGCCGCATACAGCGTTACGGCCAGCAGCTCCTTGCGGATCTTGCCGATGATATAGCCCACCGGGATGTTTTCTTTTAACAGCATAGGATTCTGTTTAACGGGTGCTGGCCATCGTTGCGGGTGCCTGCCCTTCGGGCGTGTAAAGCAGGGAAGAAAGGATCTGGTAGTCGGCCAGCGCGCCCTCGCGGAGCGACACATAATGCACCGGTACGCCGCATTTCGGCAACAGGTCTTCAAAGGGAAGCGAGGCGGGCAGGGGGCGCTCATAACGGTAATCCCCCAGCGCATAAACGGCGTCGATCCCGGCGCCTTCGACGAAGCGGCGGAGGTAGCGCCCGGTGGAGCCGTAGAGGAAGCGGAAGTGCAGCCCGGCGATGCGGCCTTCGTAGCGCGTGCGGAGCAGCTCGAGTGCTTCGGTAAAGGCCGGCGGCACGGCCTCCCAGGGCTTGTTGCGGCGGGCTGAGAGCAGGTCGCCGATGCCGGTGGGCGGCTCCAGCAGGTGCACGAGCTGGATCACCGGTGCGGGGCCCGCTTCGTTGCGGGCGATCTGGTGAACCGGCCATAGCGAGCGGACCGTAAGGTCGGTAGGAAGCAGGATCTGCGTCATATGCATCATTTTCCTGCAAGCTGCGTCCCCGGCGTTAGAAGCGGGTAAAGGGAGGGTTACAAGGGGATAAGAAGGGTGTAAGAAAAGAGTAAGAGATTAAGGGGTTTAGGGGGTTTAGGGGGTTTAGGAGGTTTA
>NZ_BAABGY010000018.1:0-69466 GCF_039541815.1 Flaviaestuariibacter amylovorans | reverse complement strand
GGTTTAGGGGGTTTGGGGGGGTGGGGCAGGGGACCATGTTGTAGTTATGGAGCGATGAAATCAGCGAAAGTGCCAGGAATGCTGGAGGATTAAATTCTCCAAGATTTCGGGGCACAACAAATGTGGTGTTGAACTACGGGAACAGACCTTTTTGGCCGGCTGATGAGCCTGATAGACGGAGAGCGGATACGAAACCAGAAAAACAGACATGTCACCAAAGCAAAATAGATAAATACACACGGAGGTAAGACCAATGTACCCTTCCCGCCGGAACCAACGAACCTCCTAAACTTTCTAAACCCTCTAAACCTTATTTTCCCTCCGGCAAGGGAAACCTGATCACTACCTCCGTGCCCTCGCGCTCGCGCGAATCGACCTGGATGCTGCCCTTGTGCAGGTGGATGATGTTCTGCGACAAGGGCAGGCCAATACCGTAACCACCCTTCTCCCGCACGTTGGACGCCCGGAAGAATGGATCGAAGATGAACGGGATGTCGGCTGCCGGGATGCCGATCCCCTGGTCGCGAATGATGAGCACCAGCTGGCGTGCCGTAGCGCCCAGGCCGAGCACTACCTCCTTGCCCGCCGAATACTTGCAGGCATTGAGCAGGATGTTGGACAGGCAAAGCTCCAGGAGGCTGTAGTTGCCCCGCAGCGTGTACGTGTTCAGGGGTGCCGGCAGCAGGCTGAGGTCGAACCGCACCGGGCAGCCCGGGTAGATGGTGGCGGCCACCCGGCGCACGTCGCGCAGCAACTCCTCCAGCTCCACCGGCTCAAACGACAGGTTTCCGCGGAAACCCGACTGCGCCAGCTCGAGCAGGCTCCGGATGATCTCGCGGAGGCGGCCTGCCTGGCTCAGTACCACGCCCAGCGCAGCTTCGTATTCCGCGGTGCTGCGGCTCCGCATGAGCGCCAGCTCGGCTTCACCGATGATGGCCGTGAGCGGTGTATTGAGCTCGTGAGAGGCATTGCTCACGAAGTTGCGCTGCGTTTCGAAGGCCGCCTCGAGGCGGGCAATGAGGTCGTTGAAGGTGTTGGCCAGCTCGGCCACCTCGTCGCGGCCGCCGCCTACGGAAAGGCGGTTGTGCAGCGACGTGGCATTGATGGCGTTTACCTGCCTCGTGATGCGGCGCACGGGTGCGAGGATCCGGCGCGAGAAGAACAGCCCCACCCCCAGCACCAGCAGCATCGACACCCCGTTGACCGCGACGAGGATCCGGCGCAGCGAACCCAGGAAGTCGCGGGCATTGGCATGAACGGCCGACAGCACCACGGCGTAGTTGCCTGTTGGCGTGCGCCAGGTGATGCCGCGAAAGAAGCGGTCGCCGCGGCGGTACTTCGCGGCACCGGTGCGCTGCAGCTCGGCGAATACGGGCGGCGGCACCATGGGATGGCTCCCAGGGCGGGCGTAGGCGGCCAGGGAATCGAAAGGAAGGATGAGCTCCTGCTCCTCGGGAAGGATCTGCAGGTGCTGCCGGCGGATCGTTTCGATGGCCTGTGCATCGGCCGTGCCGGCACTGAAGCGAAGGCGGGCGGCGATGTTGGCGCGGAGCTCGAGGCGGGTGTAATAATCGCCGAAGGCACGGGCATCGGCAAAGAAGTAGACGGCCACGCTCAGCCCGCCGAGGATCGACATACAGAGCAGCGTAAAGAGCAGGGCGATCTTAGTTTGAATCCGCATCGCGCTCCTCCTTCAGGATATATCCCATCCCTACCACGGTCTGGATGAGGCGGACGTCGTGCACCTTTTCGAGCTTGCGGCGCAGGTAATTGACATACACATCCACCACCTTCGTATTGAGCTGCATGTCGTAGCCCCATACCTGCTCCAGGATGTCGATACGGCTGCATACGCGGCGGGGGTTACGCAGGAAATACTCCAGGAGGCGGTACTCGGTGGCGGTAAGGGCGCTGGCACGGCGACTGCCGCGCACGATCTTTTCGTTGAGGTCGAGCACGATGCCGCCGAAGGCCAGGGTGCCGGGGCTGGCGGCTGCCGGGGCCGCGTCATGCCTTGGGCGGCGGCGGAGCAGCGAGCGGATCCGCGCATGGAGCTCCGCGAGCTGGAAGGGCTTCGTGAGGTAGTCGTCGGCACCGCTGTCGAGTCCCATCACCACGTTGTCGGTGGAGCCGAGGGCCGTCAGCAGCAGGATGGCGCTGTCGGGGCGGGCATGCCGGCAGCGGCGGCACAACTCGAGGCCGCTGCCGCCGGGGATCATGATATCGAAGAGGTAGACGTCGTAGGAAAAGCTGTCGAGACAGCCAAGGGCCGAAGGCCCGTCGGGGGCAACGGTCACGTCATAGCCCGATTCCTCCAAAGCGCGCTTGATCACGGAGGCGACGTCGGGTTCGTCTTCTACAAGGAGGAGGCGTATGGTCTGGGTGGTCGCCGGATAAGGATAAGGCAGGGTCATGCCCCCTACTACAAATGCCGGCGCCAAATTGTTGCCCGGAATGAAAGCGCCATCCCTTCGCGGAGTTTATCCCGCCCCAAGCGGGACCACGGGATGACAAATCAGCTGCGCTACGGGATGACCATCAAACCTGCCAGGACTACCCCCACAACCCTACTGAACTCTTCTAAACCTATCTGAACCTCTAAAACTTCCCAAAACCCCTCTCTCCTCTACCACCTGATCTCCCACTTCCCTTCCTTGTCTTTGCCATAGCTAAGCCCGTTGCTCATCTGCAGCACCTCCTCTCCTGTCTTCGGATCGGCCGCCTGCTTCACGAGGTAGACGCGGATGCCGTTGTTCTCGCGGGTGAGGTACACCAGCAACGCGTTCAGGGTGGGCGACACGTCGTGCAGCCACTGCTCATCGCCTTCCTTTACAAATGCCTGGCTCATGACTTGGATTTAACCGGAAGCGTTGAAAAAATGGTGCCTGCCTGCATGGGCTCCGGGATGTTTTACTGCTCAGCTGATTTATGCACGTTTTGCCGGTTTTTCTGCCTGTTTTTACCAGCTTTTTCCTATTTTTTTGCCGGTTTTGCGTGATACCCGCAGTTTTTTTTCGCAGGTATTTTAAAAAACGATCGGTCCGGGCTCCCACTTATGAAAAAATTAACGAATCTTTACGCTCGAATTGCTTGTATGAAAAGAGGACTGCTTAGTACCGGGGCGCTGCGCCCCGGTGACATTGCCCCGGCCCTGCCCGGAGCCCCTTAGCCATGCCCCGGCTCATCCAATGCGCTGACACTATTTTTACCATCAACAAAACTCGCCGCAATGAGAAAATCAAAAAGAGTGGTGGTCCTTCCCCTGCTCGGACTGCTGTTGCATCTTTCCGCGTCCGGACAGGTGAAAAAGATCACCGGCACCATCCTCTCCGATGAGGACGGCAAACCCGTTCCCGGCGTGACGGTCACCAACCGGGCGACCAACACGCGGACCCAGACCAACAACGACGGAACCTACACGATCGAGGCCCAGCCCGGGCAGCAACTCTCGTTCTCCTCGGTAGGCTTCGGGCTGCGCACGATCACCCTGGGCGCCGACCAGGCCACGGTGAGCCTCCGCCTGGGCCGCGACGAAAAACAACTCGACCAGGTGGTCGTGACCGCTCTCGGCATCTCGCGCTCGAAGCGCTCCCTTGGCTACGCGGCCAGCGACGTGAAAGGCTCCGAGCTCGCCCAGACCCAGCGCGACAACTTCGTGAATGCCCTCGCCGGCCGCGTGCCGGGCGTCGTCATCTCCGGCACCACGGGTATGCCCGGCTCCTCCACCTCGATCCAGCTGCGCGGCATCAACTCGCTCTCCGGCTCCAACCAGCCCCTGTTCGTGATCGACGGTCTTCCGATCAACAACCAGACCTTCGCCGCCAACACCATGGTGTCGCAGACCGAGAACCGCACCATCGACTTCTCGAGCCGCATCTCCGACCTGAACCCCAACGACATCGAGAGCCTCACGATCCTGAAGGGCCCCGAAGCGGCCGCCCTCTACGGCATCGACGCCGCCAACGGCGCCATCGTGATCACGACCAAGAAGGGCAAGTCGGGCAAGGGCAGCATCAGCTACGACTTCAACTATGGCGTCGAGAAGATCGGGAACCTCCCCGAAGTACCGCGCATCTACCAGCGCGGCGCCAACGGCGTACCCAACGACAACGTCATCGCCGCCTTCGGTCCCCGCTACCCCGAGGGTACGCAGTTCTACGACAACATCAACTCGTTCTTCCGCACCGGCCAGGTAATGCGCCATAACCTCTCCGTCGAAGGAGGCGCCAACGGCTACACCTACCGCCTGTCGGGCGGCTACAGCTCCCGCGAGGGCGTTGTGCCGACCACCAAATACGACCGCCTCAACGTCTCGCTGAGCGGCTCGGCACAGATCTCCCCGAAGCTGCGCGCCGAAACGAACCTGCAATACATCAACACCAAAAACGTGAAGGTGTCGAAGGGCGCCAACTCGTTTTACCTGGCGCTCCTCGCTTACCCGCAGGATGAGGACATGAAGGCGTACCTGCGCCCGAACGGTACCCGTAACCGCTTTTCGACGCTGACCACCGAGCTGGAGAACCCCTTCTTCGACGTGAACAAGAACGAGCTGGTAGACCGCGGCAACCGCGCGATCGCCAACCTGAGCTTCGTGTATGACGCCGCCAAGTGGCTCTCCTTCACGGGCCGCGTGGGTATGGACGTCTCCGGCAACGAGTACTTCGTGCTCTACCACCCCGAGTCGAACCGCGCCGGCGGCGCGCTGAACGGCACCGTGAACGTGGCCAACCAGACGAACCGCATCACCACCGTCACCTACTTCGGCGAAGGCCGCAAGAACTTCCTGAAAGACAAGCTGCGCACCACGCTCCGTGTGGGCAGCGCTGTGTATGATTTCAACGACCGCACCTTCGCCTCGTTCGGCAGCGACTTCCTCGAGCCCAACTTCCGCTCGATCAACAACACCACCATCACCACCCAGCGTACGAAGCAGACCTTCCTGCAGAAGCGCGTGGTAGGTGTGTTCGGCGACTTCAACGCCTCCTACAACAACATGATCTACCTGACGGTGACCGGTCGTAACGACTGGACCTCGACCCTGCCGAAGGAAAACAACTCGTTCTTTTACCCTTCGGTGAGCGGCTCTTTCGTCTTCACCGAGCTGTTCAAGAACAGCAACCTCCCCACGATCATGAATATGGGCCGTATCCGCGGCTCGATCGCCCAGGTAGGTAAGGATGCCCGCCCCTACGTGGTAACGCCCGGCCTCGTGGCCCAGGGAACCACCGGCGGCGGCTATGGCTACGACGTAACGGCGCCCAGCCTCAACCTGCGCCCGGAGAAGGTGACCTCCAAAGAGATCGGTGCCGAGCTGCAGTTCCTGAAGAACCGCATCGGTGTCGACATCGCTTACTACAAGAGCAAGAGCGTCAACCAGATCATCAACGACTTCCGCCCGAGCTATGGCACCGGCTTCATCCTGAAGGTGAGCAACGGCGGCGAGCTCGAGAACTGGGGCACCGAGCTCCTCGTTCGTGGTACGCCGGTACAGAACAAGAACATTACCTGGGACGTGTCGGTGAACTACACAAAGACGAACAGCCGCCTCACGAAGCTTCCCGAAGGCGTGAGCGAGTTCTACAGCTCCGACACCTGGTTCACCGGTAACGTGCGCAATGGCGCCCGCCTCGGTGGCCCGCTGACGACGCTGACGGCCAGCCAGACCTACCAGTACAACCAGGCAGGCCAGCTGCTCATCGACCCCGCCACCGGCCTGCCGCTGAAGAATACCTTCGGCATCTGGCCCGCCGTGGCCGACCGCAACCCCGATTTCCGGATGGGCGTGTCCAACAGCATCACGTTCAAAGGGTTCAACCTGAACTTCCTCATCGACATCAAGAAGGGCGGCGACGTGTTCAACGGCACCGGCCTCTTTATGTACAACCTCGGCCTGCATCCCCGCTCGATCGACGGACGCGAGACGCCCCAGATCTTCGCGGGCGTGCTGAAGGACGGACTCGAGGACACGAAAAACCCGACGGTCAACAACATCTCGGTGATCCCCTACACCAACAACACGTTCTACTCGGCTTCGGTCATCGACCAGGAGTTCATCGAGCGTGACGTGCATTGGGTTCGCCTCCGCGATGTGACGCTGAGCTACCGCCTGCCGGAGCGCGCCCTGCGCTTCACCAAGGTGATCAAGACGGCTTCTGTTGCCATCACGGCCACCGACCTGTTCATGTGGACCAACTACACCGGCGGCGACCCCGGCGTCAACGGCACCAACGTGGCCACCGGCGGCTCGGGCTCCATGGGCATGGACTTCGGCAACCTGCCACTGCCCAAGGCCTTCAACTTCAACATTCGTATCGGCTTATAATCCTCAAAAGAACGTACAATGAAAAAGATCAGCATAATCCTCCTCGCCTTCGCTGCACTGGCCGGCACCGGTTGCAAGAAGTACCTGGACATCAACCAGCCGCCCAACGGGCCGGCAAGCGCAGACCCGGCGCTCTACCTCGCGTCCATCCAGGCCAACTATGCGCTCGGTGTGCAGTTCGACGCCCGCGCCCTCGGCACCATCACCCAGAACTGGGCGAATTCCTCCACCGGCAATACCTTCTCCCCCTTCGAGCAGCACGGCTTCATCCCGAACAGTGACGCCGGCGGCGAGCTGTGGCGCAACGTGTATTGGAAAGGCGGCCAGAACACTGTAGACATGATCCGACTCGCCCGCCAGCAGGAAAAGTGGGACATGGTGGGGATCGGCCTTGCGCTCCAGGCCTGGGGCTGGCAGAACCTGACCGACCTGCACGGCGAGATCATCGTCAGCGAAGCCTTCAAAAACCAGAATACCTTCCGCTACGACACGCAGGATTCCGTGTACGCCACGGTAAAGCGCCTCGCCCTCGAAGCGATCGATAACCTGAACCGCACGGACGGCAATATCGGCCACCCGCTGCTGGCCAAGTTCGACCTCATGTATCGCGGCAACCGCCTCCGCTGGAAGCGCTTCGCCTACGGCATCCTCGCCCAGAATGCGCTCCACCTGCAAAAGAAGAGCAACTACAGCGCGGCTGACGTCATCCGCTATGTGGATTCCTCGTTCACCAGCAATGCCGAAGACGCGCTCGTTCCGTTCCTGGGCCTCGCCTCCGCCGATGCCAACTTCTTCGGACCGCTGCGCGCCAACCTGGCCTCCTTCGGCCAGTCGGGCTTCATCGTCCGCCTCATGGACGGCACCGCCCTCGGCGGCGCGCCGGTGGACCCCCGCCGCCCGGTGATGCTCGTACCGTCCGGCGACGGCACCTACCGCGGCCTGAACCCCTACACCACGCAGGCTTCCAACACCTCCACCACGGCGGTGCGCAACGTGTGGGGCTCCAACATGGGCGTCACGCCCACGCCTTCTACGTTCCCCGGCAAGTACCTCTTCGCCGACAAGGCGCCGCTGCCGCTCATGACCTATGCCATGCTGCAGTTCATCAAGGCCGAGGCCGCACTGACGGTGGATCCCGCTGTAGCGCTCGACGCCTATAAGAAAGGCATCAACGCGCACCTCGACTTCGTACAGCAGGGCACCACGGCCACGGGCGCCAACGCCAACGGCACGGGCTCGTATACCTTCGGCACCATCCCGGCCACCTTCGCCGCCGAGCGCACCGCCTACCTCGCCAACACCAAGGTGGTCCCGGCCACGCCCGCAGAGCTTACCCGCACCATGATCCTCCTGCAGAAGTACATCGCCCTGTGGGGATATGGCTTCATGGAGACCTGGGTGGACCTGCGCAAGGTGGACTACAGCAACACCGTGTATACCTCGCTGACGATGCCGACTTCGTATTACATCAGCAACGGGGGCAAGCCTGCCTATCGCCTGCGTCCGCGCTACAACTCGGAGTACCTCACCAACGTGGGTGCCCTCGCCGAAGTGGGCGCGCTCGACCAGGATTACCACACCAGGAAAATGTGGATCCAGCTTCCCTAACCCAAACTGCTTAACAACATGAAAAAAATCATCATCGGATCCTTCCTGCTGGCAGCCATCGCCTTGTCGTGCAAGAAGACCAACACGATCCCAGTGCGCACCACGCCCACCCCGGCCGCACAGACCAACGTGAAGTTCTTCAACTTCTCGCCCGGCGCGCCGCAGGTCAACTTCTTCATCAACGGCACGAAGCTGAGCGGGGCTGCCCCCCTGGCTAACGGTACCGTCCAGGGCATCGCCTACGGCCGCTTCTTCCCGGCCAACGTGGCCTATGCCTCGGTGCCGGCAGGCGGCCAGCAGATCGAGACCCGCGTCATCGACTCCTCCACGGTGATGCCCGGCGCCACGCTGCTGAGCGAGATGAAGACCTTCGATGCCGGCAAGTACTACACGTACATCCTGCTCGACTCCGTAAACCGCATCTCCGCCATGGTAACCGAGGACGACCTGAGCGTGCCCGATCCGACCATGGCCTACATCCGCATCGGTAACTTCGCCACCGACAGCACCATCAGTGCCCTGCTGACGAAGACGACCGTACCTACCGGCGACTTTGCCTACTCGAAGCCCTACAACAACATCGCTCCCAAGAGCGTAACGGCATTCGATACGCTGAAGGCCGGAAGCGGCCAGGTGTACAGCCTCACGTTCCGCCGGAGCACGAATGGCGCCACCCTCGGCACCGTGGTTACCGAAGTAACGCCGATCCCCGGCAAGAAGTACACCTTCTTCTTCGGCGGCCTCGTGCGCCTCTCGGCTACCTACAGCCGCGGCGTCATCGCCAACAACTGATCCGTGTTTCTACGGAAGATACAAGGCCGCCCACGGGCGGCCTTTTTTTATGGGGGGTTATTGGGCTGTTTGAGCGAATGTACTTTCCCGAAGCCCTTGAGATGGTCGGCCGCAAGCGGCCTCTGAGCGCGACGCAGGAAAACAATCTGTTCTTTCGGTTTTCCGTCGTGCCTTTGTGCCGTCGTGTCTTCGTAAAAAGGGGCGCTTGCCCCGTCCACCGTGCTTGCACGGACAGCCAGGCAGCCTGCTGGATAAGGCAAACTGCGGCTACCTTTCCAGGTTTAGGCGCCAACGGGAAGGAAGTCCTCGCGCAGGGGGCTGAATACATCCACCAGCACGCCGGCTTCGAGGCAGCGCACGCCATGCACCGCGCCGGGCGGGATGTAAAACGCGTCGCCCCCGCGGAGCACGCGCAGCTCCCCGGACACCTCCACCTCGAACGCCCCGCTCTCGATGTGCGTGACCTGTGTGTGCGGGTGATGGTGCAGGGCACCTACGGCGCCTTGCTCGAAGGCCACCTTTACCAGCATGAGGCGCTCGTCCCAGGCCATCACCTTGCGGCGCAGACCGCCGCCGAGGTCCTGCCAGGGCAGGGACGCGTCTTCGATAAAGATCCGGGCAGAGGTAGTGGCAGTAGGCTGGCTCATGCATCAAAAATAAGGAAGCGCCACCCGTTATCGGCTGGCCGGCGGCAATGCGTTTCTGGTGTACCTTGCCGAAAAGAGCGGGGACATGGAGAATACGTTTGGCAAACCGATCATTCCGGAAAACGAAAAGGAGCGCCTGGCGGCCCTTCACGCCTATGACATCGCCGGCAGCAGCCCGGAGCGCTTCTTCGACAACCTCGCGCACATCATCGCACAAAGCTTCGATGCGCCCATCGCCCTCATTTCCCTGGTCGACGAGGACGCCGTTTACTTCAAGGCCAACGTCGGCATGCCCGGAACCGATGTAGTGCCGCGCGGCGTAAGTCTCTGCTCCCTTGCCGTGCTCGACAGCCATCCCACGATCTTCGAGAACGCCCTTGAAGAACCCTGCTTGCTAACCAATCCCCTGGTTGCCGGCGAGTTCGGGCTTCGCTTCTATGCAGGCGCGCCCATCACCACACCCGAAGGCTTTCACATCGGCACCGTATGTATCGTAGACAAGGAGCCGCGGGTCTTCTCGGAGCTGGAGCAGGAATTGCTGAAGCGCTTTGCCGATTCGGCGATGGAAGCCATCCTGAAGCGTCAGCAGCTGCTCAAAGGCGTCGAAGACAGCTAGCCTTCAACAGGCTCCGTAACGTCGGTGGCATCCACGATCGAGCGCACCTCGCTGATGCCCGCCGCATGGCGGTAGTCGCTACCGGCACCGTGCGGCAATGGCAGCGCGTTCTCGATACTGATAAAGGTGGTGCCGGGCAATGATCCGGGAAGCGCGCCCACGAATGCGCACAGCTCCTTACCGGATCTCGGCTTCCGGGCAAAGTGGGAGATGATGAGCCCCGGCTTCAGCTGCGCGCAGATGGACTCCACGTACGACAGCGGCACCTGCTGACCGAGGTATACCGTATCATAGCCGTCGCGCTGAAGGAGGTACTGCACACAAAGCAGGGTGAGCTCCTGCAGCTCGCCGGGCGGGAGGAAAAAGACCACGCGGCGCGCCTTTCGGTGTCCGGGCGCCGGGTCGATGATCCCTGCATAAATGCGCTGCTTGATGCTTTGCCGCACCAGCAGGATGTTCTCCACGTAGTTCTTGGTGCTGTTGATGACGAGCAGGCCGGTCATGTCGCAGAAAGGGATCAGCACCTGCGTGATGGCGCCGTGCACGCCCCAGTTGGTTACCGCCGTGTCGAGCGCGGCCTCGAAGCCGTCCACATCCATGCGCGCCATTTGTATGATCAACTCGTGGATGATCCGCTGCTGCTGATCGAACACGCGGGAGGCGCGGAGCAGCTTTTCTTCGAGCGGCATCGCATCCACCCGGGAGATCCGGATGCCATTCTGGCTCAGGAGCGCCGCATTGAGCACCGCATGCAGGTCGTCGACCGTATAAACCCGGTACAGGGAGTTGGGAAAGCGCGCGGGCTTCAAAAAGGAGTAGCGCTGCTCCCACATACGGATCGTATGCTGCTTGATCCCCGACAACTCGGAAAGGTCTCTGATCGAAAAGGTTACCATGGAGCAGTATCGGAGGCGTTGAGTAGCATCCGGCACACCCAAGATAGGTCCAAAGCGACGAAATCTGGCCCGGAGCACCACAGATTAAGGCCACCTGCCCTGATTGGCCGTCGGGCGGGCGCTGGCGCCCGTGCGCACAGCGGCTTCAGAGGTACATGTGCCCCCTGTGAAGGGGATACCGGCCCGGCAGGTCGATCAATTGCCAACCCAGGCCACGATCCGGAGCGGCCCGCCGCTGCCACCCTGGATCTTCACCGGCAGCGCCACCACGTAGGCCCCGGTAGGCGGCAGGCTGTCGAGATGGGCCACGTTCTCGAAGCCCGGGATATTCTCTCCCAACAGCACCCGGTGGCTCCGGAAGTCGGTACTTTGCCCGTAGTCGAGGCTGGGGGTATCGAGGCCCACGGCTTTCACCCTGCGGGCCGCAAGCCAGCGGGCAGCCTCCGGGTCGATGCCTGGAAAATGTAGTTTGGGGATGGCCGCGGCTCCCTTTTCGGCAGTACCGAAATAGCGCGCCGCATCGGGGTAGAACTTATCGTAGCCGGTATGCAGCAACACGATCGACCCTTCCGCTATCGAACCATGTGCCTTCTCGAATGCCTCGAGATCGGCTATGCTCACAAGGTAGTCGCGGTTGGCAAGTGCCTTTGCCGAAACGTCCACCACAACAGCATTACCCGTAAGATGATCGAGCGGTACCTGGTCGGCAGTCTGCTTCCCTTCGGCAAAATGGATGGGCGCGTCGAGGTGGGTGCCGCCGTGCTCGGGTGCGCAGATCGCGTTCGACGCGTAATAGTAGCCGCCCGGCGTCATCCCCGCTGCCTGTGTATCGAGGCGGAAGCCCGTCGGGTTGTTGGGCCAATAGAGCGTCTTTTCCGAGAACGAATGGGTCAGGTCGATCCAGCGGCCGCCGGAAAAAGGGGCACTTCTCTTGTCGGGCTGCGCGCAGGCCGCCAGGAGCAGCAGGCAGGAGAAAAAAGGAATACGGTTCATACCGGTAAAAATTGTGCGTCCGTAGATATACTGTCGTTACAGCCCCACCCGCACCTGCAGGTTGAAGATCGTGCCCAGCTGGCTGAAGTGGCCGGCATAGTAGGTCATCTGCGCGTAGCGCCCGTTGAAGGTGATGAGGTTGACATTGCGTTTCACGAGCGCGGGATCTTTCAGCACGGCAGCGCCGGCGCCGTTGCGGGCGTGCAGCTCCCATTCCGGGAGCACGTTCAGCACGTTGCTCACGTTGGCCGAAAAAGTAACGTTGCCCTTCGTTTTGTACTGGACCCCGAGGTCGGTCACCACCTTGGTCCGGAAGCGCACCTCCAGGTTCTCGTCGAGGCCCTCGTTCCGGAAAGTGGCCGGCCCGAAGAGCGTGTTGTTCAACGTCACCGCAAAGCGGCCCCGCTCCCACTCCCCGCCCAGCACGGCCTTGTACTTCGGCCGCGAGGTGAGCATCAGCGCCTCCTGCGTTCCGTTCACGACCGATTGGCCGGCGCTTTCGATGACGGCCGGGTTGTTGACGGCGCCGCTGCGCTCGTTGCGGAAGGTGTAGTTGCCGGCAGCATTCAGCGCCAGGCGGCCGCCCGCCAGCGGGAGGGCGCGGTACGACGCCACCAGGTCGATCCCGGACGTACGCGAATCGAATGCATTGGCAAAGAAGTAGAGCGTGCTGATGTTGTTCTGCTCCAGGATCTGGTCGAGCACGGCCTGCGGGTCGCCGCTGGGCTTGATGCTGTTGCTCAGCACGATGCGGTCGCGCACCGTGATGTCGTAGTAGTCGAGCGTGATGCTGAGGCGCGGTGTGGGCCGTGCGGTAAGACCGGCCGTGAAGTTCATCGACTTCTCCGCGCCGAGCGAGGGGATACCCAGCAGCTTCGCCTGCCGCGACACATTGTTGACGAGCCCGTCGACCACCACGCCCTGGCCGGCCACGAAGCTGTATTGCGTTTTCTGGACGTAGATCTGGTGGAGCGACGGCGCCCGGAAGCCGGTGGAGGCCGAGGCACGTGCCACGAGCCGATTGTCGAGGACCTTATACCGGGCGCTTCCCTTCCACACGAAGGCATCGCCGAAGTCGCTGTAGCTCTCGAGGCGCAGGGCCGCATCCACCACGAGGCGCGGCGTGATGTCGTAGCTCGCGTCCACGTAGCCGCCGAAGTTGAAGCGGTTCACCTGGAGCGCATTGTCGGCCGAGATGCCCGGGAAGCAGTCGGAGCCCGACCCCGAGTACGAAGCCGTGTCGCCGGCGATGATCGAGAAGTTCTCGGAGCGGAACTCGGTGCCGAACGCAAGGCGGAAGCGGTCGTTGAAGGAGCGCGTGATATTGAGGTTGCCGACGAGGTGGTTGAAGCCGAAGCCGCCGTTGCGGAAGTGCACGGGGCTGTTTCGGCCCAGGCTGTGGTTGACGGAGTTGACCCAGTACTGCTGGCTGTTGCCACCCGTAGTAATACTGATATCGGTGTTCCAGCGCCCGCGCTCCGAGCGGAAGCCCAGGGTCGCGTTATAGTCGTTGAGGTCGCCGCCGAAGCCGGGGAGGTAGCCGTTGTAGGGCTGGCCCGCCGGCGTCAGCAGCCCGTAGTCGGTGGTACGCCAGTAGGGCGCGCGGTAGTTGGCAAAGGAGCTCACCTTCTTATACACGTAAGCCGCATTGAAATAGAGCTCCTGTCCTTCGGCGAGCTCGGCGCCGCCGTTGACGAGGAAACGGGCCGCGGCCGTCTCCGGCGTGCCATTGAGGTTGAGCGCGTCGGGATGCCTGTCGAGGAAGGCGCGTACCTCGGCGATGGGAGCACTGAAGTCGAGGGCCTCTCCCTCCGCATCCACGGTTCCCGGGCGGGCCGCTACGTTGGTCTTCTCGAGGTCGAGCGTGTAGTTGATAAAGCCCTTTTTGCCCAGCCGGCTGCCGTTGTTGGCAGCGATGCCGAAGAAGGAGCCGTCGCCTCTCGACGTGACGCCGCCACGCAGCGTGAAGTAGCCTTCGTCGGCGCGGTCTTTCAGGATCACGTTCACCACGCCTGCAATGGCATCGGAGCCGTATTGGGCGGAGGCGCCGTCGCGCAGGATCTCGATGCGCTGCACCGCGTCGATGGGGATGGCCGACAGGTCGGCGCCGGTTTCGCCGCGGCCCATCGAAGGCCAGGTATAAACGAGGGAAGAGGCGTTCTTGCGCTTGCCGTTGATCAGCACCAGGGTGCGGCTCGGGCCCAGGTTGCGGATCTCGTAGGGGTCGAGCAGCGAGGTGGCGTCGCTCACCGGCGACTGGATCGTGTTGAAGGAGGGTACCTTGTACTGCAGCGCCTTGTCGAAGGTGGTCTGACCGGTGGCCTGCAGCTCGCGGCCGGAGAGAATGTCGACGGGCAGCGGCGTATTGCTGAGCGAGCGGGCGCCGGTGCGGCTGCCCACTACCACTACGTCGTTGAGCAGGGCGCCGGAGGGCTCGAGGTTTACGTTCACGACCGAGCGGCTGCCGGCTTTCAGCGTTACCGGCTGGCTGTGGGCTTCGAGGCCGCTGTAGGAGACGCGCAGGCGCCCGGTGCCGGGAGCAGCCAGGATGGTGTAGCGGCCGGCACTGTCGGAGAGCACGGTCCGGGCAGGGCCATTGCCCTGGTACGACACGGTAGCGCCGGGAAGCGGACCTTGTGCGTTGCGTACGGTACCGGAGAGTTCCTGCCCTTGGGCAGCAGCATGGAGCAGCAGGAATGCGCCGAGCATTCCGGGGATCATTTTCATAAGCAGTGTACAGATTGGTGACGGCCCGCTTTGGTTTCCGGACCGGGAGCAGGCGGGATGCAGCAGCAAACGCTCCATCCCGGGATTCCTGCGGAAAGATGAACCTTTTTTCTGAATAATCGGGGGCGGCAATGCCCGCCCGGCCTGCTTTTCTGAAGTTCGGCGCGGGCGCCTTCAACCCGTATCTTTAACGCCCCTGTGCGGACACCGGACGGGCTAAACGGAACCAATGGATGGCAGACCTGAACCTCATTTGCGGCGACGCACTCACCGAGCTGAAAAAAATGCCCGCGGCCTCCGTCGACCTCATCATCGCCGATCCGCCGTATAACCTCGGGAAGGACTACGGCAACGGCTCCGACCTCCGGGCCTCCGAAGACTATCTCCGCTTCACGAAAGACTGGCTGACGGAGGCCAAGCGGGTGCTTTCCGACACCGGTACGATCTACGTGTTCATGGGCTTCCGCTTTATCGCCTACCTGTACGCCATCATGGAGCAGGACTGCGGCCTGCACTTCCGCAACTGGATCTGCTGGCATTATACCCAGGGCATCGGCAAAAAGCGGGGCTTCTCTCCGCGGCACGACGACATCCTGATGTTCACGAAATCGGAGCGCTATCACTTCGACCTCGACGCCGTGCGGGTGCCGCAGAAATTCTACCGGTCGGTCAACAACATGCGGGGCGCTAACCCGGGCGACGTGTGGGAGTTCTCGCACGTACATTACTGCAACGACAACCGGCAGGCGCACCCGACGCAAAAGCCCGAAGGGCTCATCGAGCGGCTCGTGCTGGCTTCCTCGCGCCCCGGCCAGCTTGTGCTCGACCCGTTCTCGGGCAGCGGCACCACGCTGCGGGTGTGCCAGCAACTGGGGCGGGCGGCCATGGGTATCGAGCTGAACGCGGACTACGTGGCCGCCACGCAGCGGCGCCTCGCCCAACCCTTTACGGGTTTCGACAGCATCGACCCAAGGATGAAGCGGATCCCCAACGACCTCAACGACGAAGCCGTCCGCACCGCCTATCTCCGCAACCACGAGACCTGGTTCCTGGCCAACCACGGGAATGCCATCGACGAATTCTGGAAGGGTGTTGAAAGGAAATACGGCCTAAAGCGAAAACCTTAGTCCGAAGCGAAGCTCCCCTTTGCGCTCACGACCGGGCAGGCAGGCACCCGCTTCCCGATCCGTCGTGCCGCCGTGTGAACGATCCGCCGTCGTGCGGAACCGTAAGCATAGCGAACAGGTCCCCGGTACCGCAAAAATGTTAATCCATTTGCCACTTCCCGCAAATCGGTTTTACTTAGCGGAACCTATTTCTGCCTTATGTTGTTGCGTTTCCTCCTCTCACTCCTCCTGCTCTCCTGCGCCCCTGCCGCCTTTTCCCAGGGCCTCGACTCCCTGCTCGCCTTCCGGCAGCGCGCCGACCCGCAGGAGCGGGTGCACGTGCATTTTGATAAAAGCCAGTACAACCCCGGCGAAACGATCTGGTTCAAGGCCTACCTCTATGCCGGCGGCTTTCCATCGGGTGTGTCTTCGAGCTTCTACGCCGAGCTCCTCGATGAGGACGGTCGCGTGCTGCAGCGCCACAGCAGTCCCGTTGCATTCGCGGCGGCCACGGGCTCTTTTACGATCGACTCGAATTTCGTTAAGCCGGCCGTTTTCTTCAAGGCCTATACGGTGTCCATGCTCAACAGCGACACAGGCTTTCTCTACACGAAAGCCATCCCGGTGCTCGGCGTCCGCAAGACCACGCTCAAGCCGGCAGCGCCCGCGCTGCGGCTCCTGCCCGAGGGCGGCGACCTCATTGTGGGTCTTCCCGGCACGGTAGCCTTCAAGGCCACCGACGAGCGCGGCGCCCCGCTGCGCGTCGGCGGCACGGTCACCGACGATAAGGGAAAGAGCGTTGCCGAGCTCCGCACGATCCACGACGGCATGGGCCGCTTTACCTTCATCCCGGAGGAGGGCCGTACTTATACGGTAAGCTGGAAAGACGGCCGTGGCAAGCCATACAGCAGCAAGCTGCCCCCCGCCCGCCCCCAGGGCACGCTCCTCGCCATCACCGACCACGAAACCGGCAAGCGCTTCACGCTCCTGCGCACGGCAGACGTGCCCGAGGCCCAGAAGGAACTGCAGGTGGTGGCGTTCATGAACCAGGAGGTGTTGTTCAAGGCCGACATCAATATGACCAGCCGCGTCACGGCGAGCGGCGTATTCCCCACCGGCAACCTGCGCAGCGGCATCCTCTGCATCACCGTCTTCGACCGCAACCGGCAGCCGCTGCTGGAGCGGATCAGCTTCGTCAACAACCGCGACTTCGAGTTCGACGGCGACGTGTACCTGACGCAAAAGAACTTCAACAAGCGCGGGCTCAACAAGCTCGAGATCTCGGTTTCCGATACGGTGCCCACCAACCTTTCGCTGTCGGTGACCGACGCCGACCTCAACGCACCGGGTCCGATGGAAGACAATATCGTGAGCCGCCTCCTGCTGACGAGCGAGCTGCGGGGCAGCATCAACAACCCGTATTATTACGTATTCAGCAACAGCGACAGCGCCGCTTACCATACCGACCTGCTGATGCTCACGCATGGCTGGCGCCGCTACAACTGGAGCGACGTGTGGGCCCGCCGCCTGCCGCCGCGCCGCTACACCGAGCACTCCTTCCTGGCCATCACCGGCGGACTTGTGGGCGTGCCGCCCGGGCTGCTGGGACCCGGCCTCCAGGTCAACGGCATCCTGCAAACGGCCGACACTACCAAGGACATCATCGTGCTGCCGGTAGACCGCAAGGGCAACATCTTTTCCGAAGGACTCGTGTTCTACGGTCCGGCGCGCCTTTACTTTTCGCTCAGCAACAAGAGCCTGCCTTCGGATGCCGGCGTGCTCCGGCTCGACAACGGACTGTATAAACCCGGTATCCGCTCGCTGCTCGACTCCTCGGTGCTGGTGGGCATAGCCGCGCCCGACGTGGCCACGATTGCCGCTAACCAGAAGGTGACCGCGCTCAGCCAGCAGTCGGCGCAGCAGTTTGCACGCTCGGTGCAGCTCGCCAACGTAACCGTTGCAGGTAAGGCGCAGTCGCCCCTCGCCAAGATGGACCAGAAGTATGCGCGTGGCATGTTTGCCGGCGGCGGCAAGGGCTTCGACCTCGTGAACGACCCGATGGGTACGAGCTATGCCAACGTGTTCCAGTTCCTGCAGGGCAAGGTGGCCGGCCTCCAGATCAGCAACAGCGGCCCCAACCCGACGCTCACCTGGCGTGGCGGCTCACCGGCCCTCTACCTCGACGAGATGCAGTCCGACGTAGCGCAGGTGGGTTCCATTTCCGTGCACGACATTGCCTATGTGAAAGTGTTCCGACCGGGCGAAAGCATCATGACCGGCGGCGGTGGCGGCGTGATCGCCATCTATACGCGCAAGGGCGGCGAAGGCGCGACCGACCCGAGCTTCAAGGGCATGTCCTTCGTCACGATCCAGGGTTACTCTCCCGTGAAGGAATTCTTCTCGCCCGACTATGCAAAGCCCTCGGAGCGCGATGCCTACGGCGATTACCGCAGCACGCTGCTCTGGTCGCCCACGATCTATACCGACAAGACCCGCCGCAAGATCCGGCTGCAATTCTACAACAACGACGTAACGAAGCACTTCCGCCTCGTGCTCGAAGGCGTCAATGCCGAAGGAAAGGTGATCCGCGTCGAGAAGAAGGTGCGGGCGGTGAACTAGCCCGGTGTTTGACGTGACCAGGGTTCGATAACTACTTGAAAAAGCCTTCCGGTGCGGAAGGCTTTTTTGTCTGCACGCGTGCCCTGTCCTTGCTTTAGAACTTCGACTTAACACTCCCGTATGAAGCCAAGTATCGCCTCACTCACCGCTTCCGGCTCCTCGTGGTGCAGCCAGTGCGTGGCGTTGTCGAAGTAGCGGAGCGTGCCCTGGGTGCAGCGGGCGAGGCTCAGGGCGGCGTTGGCAGGCTCCAGGAAGGCATCGCGCCTGCCCCAGAGGAGCAGCGTCGGTAGTGCTACCGTAAAAGGCGCCGGGCGGTGGTAACGGAGGGCGCGGTACCAGTGGAGCATCCCGCGCAGGGCGCCCGGCTGCGCCCAGGCGTCGCGGTAACGGTTCAGGTCTGATTCAGAGAAGGTACCGCGGCGCACACTACGCTGCAGGGTGCGGCGCAGCAGCCGGTAGCCGAAAGCGGAACAACAGGCTTCCGGCAGCAGCGGCAGCTGAAAGAAGGCGATATACCAGCTTTTGCGGCGCTGCGCGCCGTTCTCCCGGAGCACCTGCCGGATGGCATCGGGGTGCGGCATGTTGAGGATCACCAATCGCCGAACGAGGTCGGGCCGGCGCCGCGCGACCTCCCAGGCCACGCCCCCGCCCCAATCGTGCCCTACGAGCGTTACCGGGCCGGTGCCGAGGCAGCCGATGAGGCCGGCGATATCGGCCGCCAGCGTGGGCGTGGTATAGGAGCGGATGCCCCGGGGCTTGCTGCTTTGCCCATAGCCCCGCTGATCGGGCGCCACGCAATAGCAGCCGCGCGCCGCGAGGTACCGGAGCTGCGCCTTCCAGGCACCGCCCCACTCGGGAAAGCCGTGCAGGAAGACCACGGGGGCTCCGCCGGGATCGCCGGAGGTGTAGCTGTGGAGGGTGATGCCGTTGATCTCGTCGGTGCGTTCATCCATTCAATTCAAAATTCCAAAGTCAAGAGTCAAAAAAATCATGCTCGATCAACCTGTTCCCTTCCCCGGCCAGCCGTATGCGCAGCACTATTGACCTGCGATGGTACCAGCGTGTTTGCAAGTCACTGCCAGCAGACAACCTGACCAAACGATACCGTTTTTTAATTTTGAATTTTGACTTATCAGCCTGCGCACTCTTTTTGCAGGTAGCTTTTTAAACCGCAACGTCATGCCCCACTGGAAAGACCTGTTCAAGCGCTCCGCGGCCCAACTCGAAGAGCGCTGGGACGTTTTGCGCAACGGCTTTACCCGCCGCCTCGGCCTCAACGCCCCCGTGCAGATCGTTCCCTACCGCACCTACGGCACACCGCGCAAGGTTTACCTCAAGGGGCGGGTGCTCGAAGACAAAGGCATCGCCGCTGCGGGCGACAAAGACACGGTGCTCAACAACCTGCTCAACATGTACAAGCGCTTCGAAAGCGACGAGGTAGCGGGTGCGCGGCTGCGGGTGCGCCTCGGCAGCGAAGCGCACGATGTCGTTACCGACCGCGAAGGCTATTTCGTGTTCGACCTGAACCCAGTGGAGCCGATCCTCAACGAGGCGCTCTGGCACCCGCTGGAGCTCGAGCTACTCGATGCGCCCATCCCCCACGAAAAGGGAGGGCGCACGGTGGCCGAGATCATGATCCCGCCACACGACGCCGAGTACGGCATCATCTCCGACATCGACGACACGGTGGTGCAGACCGGCGCCACGAGTCTTCTTTCGATGAGCCGCAGCACCTTCCTGCACAATGCGCGTACCCGCCTCCCCTATGCCGGCGTATCGGAGTTCTACAAGGCCCTGCAGCTCGGGCGCAACGGCAAGCGCAACAACCCCTTCTTTTACGTGAGCTCCTCGCCCTGGAACCTGTACGACCTGCTCCGCGACTTCCTCGACCTCAACGGCATCCCTGCGGGGCCGCTGCTGCTCCGCGATTTCGGGCTCAACGAGCCAAAAAATGCCGAGGCCGAGGGCGGCCACATGGGGCATAAGATGAAGGAGATCGAGCAGATCCTGGCCATGTATCCGCAGCTGCCCTTTGTGCTCGTGGGCGATTCCGGCCAGGAAGACCCCGCCATCTACCGCGAGGCCGTGCGCCGCTACCCCGGCCGCATCCTCGCCGTCTACATCCGCGACCTCGCGCTGCCCGAGCGCCGCCGCGTAGCCGTAGAAATACAGGAGTCGTTCAAGGAGCACAAGGTGGAGATGATCCTGACCGAGAACTCCGTGGAGGCCGCCGAGCACGCCGCCCGCACCGGCCTTATCTTCCGCGAAGCCATCCCCGCCATCGAGGAAGACAAGCAGCAGGATAAGGGGCAGGCGGCCGGGAAGGAGGAGCTTTAGGAATGGGGTAATGGGGTAATGGGGGAATTGGATAATGAGAGACGAATTCATTGGTCGTGCATAAACGCGGCGCACGACACTGGTGCGTGGCGAACAGGAGCTTAATGAAAAAGAAAGACGGATAGGCAGCACCAGGGCAACGCCCTCCGGTACAGCCGGATTTTTCGTTCCTTTACGCAGTGCAATCGTGTATGGATATGAACCGCTTTACAACCCTCCTGATCCTGCTGGTGCTTCTTGCGCCCTCCTGTAAAAAACGAACCGCAGACGCGCCCGGCCCGGCTTCCACACCGGTGCTCTGGAGCCGGGTATACGGTGGCAGCAACGAAGACGAGGCCCGCTCCGCGGCACAAACCGCCGATGGCCATTATATCCTCGCCGGCACCACCAAAAGCAATTCCGACGACGTCACCGGCCACCGCGGGTTCGGCGATGCCTGGGTCGTGAAGCTGACGCCTGCCGGCGAAAAACTATGGGCCCGTACCTATGGCGGCTCGGGCGGCGACGTCGCCGAATCGGTGCTCGTAATGCCCGACGGCGCAATCGTCTTTGCCGGCACTACTTCGAGCAGCAACGGCGATATCAGCGCAAACCGCGGCAACTACGACCTATGGGTGACGAAGCTGGACGCGAACGGAGATATCCGCTGGAGCCGGACCTACGGCGGCACGGCTTCCGATGAGGGACACAAGATCATCGCCACGGCCGACGGCGGCTTCGTGGTGGCCGGCACCAGTCAGAGCACCAACGGCGACGTGCCCGGGAACAACGGGAGCGTCAATGCCTGGGCCATCCGGCTCGATGGAGACGGAAATATCGTCTGGAGCAAGGTCTTCGGAGGTAGCTACAATGACTTTTTCTACGCCATTGCTCCGTCGGGGGACGGCGGGTTCGTATTCGGCGGCAGCACCCGCAGCAACGACGGCGACATCAGCGGCCTGCACAATACCCCCACCGAGGGCTTCGATGCCTGGCTCCTCAAGACCGACGGCAGCGGCAACAAGATCTGGAGCAAGGTGTATGGCGGCAGCAAGTCGGACGGCGCCTGGGAGGTGATCCCCAATCCCGATGGCAGCTTCCTTTTTGCCGGCTCCACCGACAGCCCCGATGGCGACATCAGCAGCCCCCGCGGTGGCGTCGACAGCTGGCTGGTGAAGGTGGACGCTGCCGGCACCAGGACCTGGAGCAGGGTCTTCGGCGGCACAAGGTCCGACAACGCCGTTGGCATGCTGCGGGATACGGACGGCTCGCTGATCCTGGCGGCGGCCACTACCAGCAACGACGGCGACCTTGCGGCGCGGGGCGGCACCACCGCCTCCGACCTCTGGATCACCCGGCACGATGCGGCCGGCAACCTCCTTTGGTCGGGCACCTTCGGCGGCACCTTTTTCGAATCGCCGCAAACCCTGCTGCGCACGGCCGACGGCGCCCTGCTTTTTGCCGGCGGCACCGGAAGCAACGACGGCATCATCAGCGGCGCCCGTGGATCTACGGATCTCTGGGCACTGAAGGTCAAGGTACCCTGATCGGTACAGGGGCGGGCCATTCGGCGTGTGCGTGTAACCCGGTTCCGCTGACCGAACTACGGGCCAGCAGTTCGTTCATGCCCGGAAGCCGTTGATACAGGTGGGTCGATCCGATCCGGGCAAAACAAGCTAAGTTTGGGCAGCACCAACCTTGCTTGCCATGCCCCGGATCCAACGCCTGTATTTATTCGGTATCCTCCTGCTTGCCGCTTCCTGCCGCACGTCGAAACCGGCCCCTTCCGCCGCCACCGCCGAGCCCCGCGCCGAGCGCGAGTTCCGCGCGGCCTGGGTGGCCACCGTCGCCAACATCAACTGGCCCAGCAAGCCCGGGCTCCCGGTCGATTCCCAAAAGCTGGAGGCCGTAACCCTGCTCGATTTCCTGAAGACGCATCACTTCAACGCCGTCGTGTTCCAGGTGCGGCCGCAGGCCGATGCGCTCTACCAAAGCTCGCTTGAGCCCTGGAGCTACTACCTCACCGGGCAGCAGGGCAAGGCTCCTGATCCCTATTACGACCCGCTGCAGTTCTGGACCGAGGAGGCGCACCGCCGCGGGCTCGAGCTGCACGTGTGGCTGAACCCCTACCGCGTACACCACCCGTCGGGCGGACCCGTCACCGACTCCTCGCTCGCACGCCGCAGGCCCGAGCTGGTGCTGCCGCTCAAATCGCCCGGCTACCATTGGTTCGACCCGGCGCTCGAAGGCACGAAGCAACACTCCACGAACGTGGTGCTCGACATCGTGCGGCGCTACGACATCGACGGCGTTCACTTCGACGACTACTTCTATCCCTACAAGGAATACAACAAAGGCGAGGATTTTCCGGATTCCGTGTCGTACGCGGCCTACGTGGCAGGCGGCGGCAAATTGTCGCGCGGCGACTGGCGCCGCGAGGCGGTGAACTCCTTCATCGCGAATCTCTATACCGAGATCAAAAAGGAAAAGAAGACCGTCAAGTTCGGCCTTTCGCCATTCGGCATCTACCGCCCTGGTCAGCCGGAGACGGCCTGCTGCTTCGACCAGTACGACGTGCTGTATGCCGATGCGAAGCTGTGGCTCAATAAAGGCTGGATCGATTACTTCGCCCCGCAATTATACTGGCCGATCACGCGGCCGCAGCAAAGCTTCCCGGTGCTGCTCGGCTGGTGGCAGCGCGAAAACACGAAGGGCCGCCACCTCTGGCCGGGCATCAGCGTCGGCTCCGACACCAGCGCCCGGAATGTGACGGAAGTGATGAACCAGATCATGGTATCGCGCGGGATGCTGCCCGACAGCAAGGGCGTCATCCACTGGAGCATCGGGCAGGTGTTCAAGAGTCCGAATATGGCCAATGCCCTGCTCGCCGGCCCTTACAAGCGCCCTGCCCTCGTGCCCGCATCGCCCTGGCTCGACGCCAAAGCCCCGGCCGCACCGGAGCTGCGCGCCACGGTGCAGGGCGACTCGCTGCGGGCGGAATGGACCCACCGGGAGGCTGGCGACGTATTCCGCTGGGTGCTCTACACGCAGTATGGCAACAGCTGGAGCTACCGCATCCTCGACGCGCAGGAGCGCACTACAATGGTACCGTCCACGATCACCGTCAATAAAGCGGGGCAACGCCTCGCCCGCATCGCCCTCAGCGCCGTAGACCGCAGCGGCAACGAGAGTGCCCGGAGCGAGCAGGCCCTCAACCCTTAACCGACTATGAAACTACGCAACACCTCTCTCCTGCTTGGGGCGCTCCTCTGCCTGCAGTGCAGCCCTCCTAAAAAAGCAGCGACCGCAACGGCCGGCCCGCTGGTCCCGATCCTGCCGCGCTCCGCCTGGGGCGCCGCCGAGGCAAAACCCTATCGTCCGCAGGTGCCGGTGCGCATCACCGTACACCACGAAGGCACTCGCCTCGACCCGTCGGCCGACGCTGCCAAAAAGATCTTTGCCATCCAGCGATGGGGCATGGGCCCCGACCGCAAGTGGGCCGACATCCCCTATCATTTTCTCATCGCGCCCGACGGCACCATCTACGAAGGACGCAACCCGAACACGGCCGGCGAAACGGCCACCGAGTACGATCCGTCGGGGCACCTGCTGCTCACCTGCCTCGGCAACCTCGAGGAGCAGGAGGTACCACCCGCACAGCTGGCAGCCCTCGTGCGCCTCATCGCGCATTGCAGCCGCACGTACAACATTCCCGCCGACTCGCTTTCCACCCACCGCGATCACTCGAAGCAAACGACCTGCCCGGGCAAGAACCTGTATGCCTATTTCCAGGACGGATACATCCTGCGCGAAGCAAAGGCACTCCTCGACAACCGCCGCTGACCCCGTATTTCTGCGGGCGCAATACCTCCTCTGCCGACCCGGATCCCAGTCATGAAAAAAGCGCCCGACGGGCGCTGCTGATTGAAACTCCATGATGTGCTGCGGAATGATGACAAACTCTCCGCCTCTTGAGGCAGGCAACAACAAAGCTAGAGTCGCGTAGCGCCCGCAGTTCCCCTGCTGACGCGGTGCGCACGTGGCCGCCAGTAAAACCAGTTGAGGAGCAGGATGAGAAGCAAAAGTGCGAGCCCGCCGAACTCGCGCGTGTTCTCGACCCAGGGCTTGGTGGCCTTCATGCTTTGCACGAGGCTCTCGCGGTCGTGGTCGCGTGCCCAGCTCAGCACTCCATCGGCACGCAGGAGCAGCACGACCATATACAGGCTGTACCCACCGATGGCGAGCGCATAGAGCGGACCGCGGAAGCGCCCCCGGGCCGCTTCCCAGCAGAGAAAGGCGCCCAGCAGGTAGATGGGCATCCAGAGATAAGGGTCCGGGTCGTTGTATTGAAGGGCAGCACTCACCACGAAGAGGACCATGAACAGGAGGTTGATTGCTTTCATCGGAGGCGCTAAAAAGGTTAAGTAATGATGGCCACCAGCACAAGGCAAGTCCGAAGATCTTGGCGAGTTCGGGGAACAGCCGGAATACGTTGGATCCGACATCTGCGACCCCGCACGCACCCGCTTCCAGGGCATAAAAACCGTGCCCGCGGCAAACGTTCCGGGATGAAGAAGCGCTCCGACTGCAACCGGTGGCTATGCTTCGGTCAGGTGCCGCCACAGCACGTCGTATACTTCCGTTGCCGATAAGTCAGCGCCCGTTTCCAGGTCGGCGATCAGCACCGGGTATAAGTCGCGGGGTGTATCCAGGGAGCCGTGGGAACCCTTCACGAGCGTGGCATCGAGAGGAATCACGTCCATCACATAGCGGAAGCCTGCCTTCTTGCGCAGCAGCTTGTAGGCCGCCCGCGCCTTGGAGGTCATGAACAGCTCCACCGGGTCGTAGCCGGGCTTCTTGTGGATGTCGACGCAACGGGCGTAATCGGGCGCCTTCGCATCGTCGAGCCAGAAATAGTAGGTGAACCAGCTCCGCGCGTCGGCCATCAGCACGAGGTCGCCGGCCCGCTCATGATCGATACCAAATTCTTTCTGAGCGGCGCGGTCGAGCACCCGGGCAACCCCTTCGACACCTGCCATCAGTTCCTTCACCTGCTGTGTCACGGAAGCATCGTTGATGTAGACATGCGCCACCTGGTGATCGGCTACCACGAAGGCCTTCGAGGCGCCGGCGTCGAGCAGCTCGAGTCCCCGCTCCTCGCGGATGGCCAGCAGTCCCTGCTCCCGAAGCAGCCGGTTGAGGTGGAGGGGCCGGTCTACCGCGCCGATGCCGTACTCCGACAGCAGGACCACGCGTGCCCCTCTTGCCCGGTAAAAAGCAACGAGCTCCTGCACCACGCGGTCGGTATCGCGCAGGTCGGCGGCGATCTTCGCCTCGTCGGGACCGTATTTCTGCAGGCAGTAATCGAGGTGCGGCAGGTAGATGAGCGTCAGTGTCGGGTTGAATTTTTCCTCGGTGATGCGCGCCGCGTCGGCGATCCATTGCGTAGACCTGATGCTGGCGCCCGGCCCCCAGAACTGGAACAGCGGGAACTGCCCGAGCCGCGCCTGCAGCTCGTCGCGGAGGCCCGCTGGATGAGAGTAGCAGTCGGGCAGCTTGCGCCCATCGGCGAGGTAGTTGGGGCGTGGCGTCACCGAGTAGTCGGCCGACGAATACATATTGTACCACCAGAACAGGTTGGCACAGGTCAAGGAAGGATCTTCGCGTTTCGCGCGCTCCCAGATCTTTTCGGCCGTCACGAGCTTGTTGGATTGCTTCCAGAACTTCACCTCGCAATCGCTCCGGTCGTACCAGCCATTGCCCACGACGCCATGCTCCGATGCCGGCTTCCCGGTGAGGTAGACCGACTGCATCGTAGTGGTGACGGCGGGCAGCACGGGGCGTACGGTCTGCAACCCTTTTTCGTTGACATACTGCTGCAGGAAGGGGGTATGCGTTCCGATCAGCGATTGCGAGAGCCCCACGATATCGATCACTACGGTCTTGTGCATCATGGATTAAACATTGGTGTTGGATGTGGACAGGTGCGGCGCTTTCATGAGGCCGTTCACCCATTCGAGCTCGCGCGCGATCGATTCGGTAAGCGGCAGCTTCATGGCCTCCGGCGACACGTCCCAGGTGTAGGTCTCCACTTCGAGGTGCGCAGTGAAGGGTCGCTGCTGCTGCAGGGCAAGTACGGTCTTGATTTCGGGCCGGGTGGAGCGGAGCAGGCCGTAGTCGTCCACGAACAGCGGCACATGAAAATGCGCGCGCCACTCCCGCGTATCGGTGCGGCCGGCATCCGCCAGCGCGGCAGGCAGGTCGTCATAATAAATGCGCGCCCCTTCCTTCGTCAGGGCCACTACCTGGTGCAGGTAGGTAGGCTCGTCGAAAGCGCGGAAGGCGTCGATCACATTCATTCGCGCCGCAGGCTCGTCGGGAAGCGGCGCACGGAGCGCGGCACTGACCTGGATCTTGCCTACCCTGATCCGCTTCGCTTCAAGTTCCGCGATTGCGGCCTCCACGTCTTCGAATCCTACTGCATAATGACAGATATCGAAACAAAGCTGCAGGTGCTCCCGGATGGCCGCATCGGCCGCTTCCGCCGAGAAGCCGACTTCCCGCGCAAGGGTTGTGGTGCCTTCCGGTAGTAATACGGTCTCGTACCAGTGGATGAACTCGGCACCGGTCTCGATCAGTCCGCCCGGCTCGGGCTCGAGGTCGATGTGGATGGAGCGGCCGGTGCTCGCTTTTATTCCGACCAGGTGCAGGATCACTTCGAGCAGGTGCGCGGTGGCGATCACCATCGCCTCCTTGCGCGCAACGGCGGTAGGATGCCAGGGCTTGTAGGAGAGCGGCGAGGTGGAGATGCCGCCGTCGAGGCCTTCGGGCAGCAGCACGGCCAATATATCGGCCAATCGCTTTGTGTACGCCACCCGCTCGCGCGTGGTCCAGTCGGGTGCATGCACCGCGTCCTTCACCACCGTGCCATGAAAGCCGCCGTAGGGAAAGCCGTTGAGCGTAAATACGTAGCAGTCTTCCTGCTGCAGCCATTCCTGGAAGGCGCGCAACTCGTTACCCTGCAGCAGGTCCTCGCTTGCGCTGTTGGCGATGCGGAGCCCGATGCCGAACGGCGCGCCGGGGCTCAATCTCTTTTTTACCGCCGGCACATGCGCCCGGATGTTGTGGAAATGATCCGCCCAGGCTTCGCCGCCATGGATGTTGGTGCAGTAACCGAGGTGTCCGAACGCTGTTTTCATTGGGGGGAATGGATTGGCTGGTAGTGGAACAGGTAATGGCTGGCTTCCTGCAGCAGCGCTACATCGAGGTGGTGCACTTCCTCTCCGCTGCCGATGGCGCGTAGCAGCATGATGGTGAGCGTTCCACCCAGGTGCTCCCGGAACTCCTGCAGACCCAGCAGCAACGGACTCTCGGCGTTATCGACGACGAGCCCGGGATGCGTGATCTCAAAGCCTACCTGCAGCAGCAACCCGAGGATCCGTTGCAGCGCTTCTTCCGGCAGCCGGCCCGACACAAAGGAGTAGCAGCTATCGAGCGCAATGCCCATCGCCACGGCTTCTCCATGCTTCAATTCGAAGCCCGTGAGTTGCTCCAGCTTGTGGGCGCTCCAGTGGCCGAAGTCAAGCGGCCGGGAGGAGCCCATCTCGAAGGGGTCGCCGCCGGCGATGTGCGCCAGGTGCAGCGCAGCGCAGCGCTGTACGAGGTACTCCATGGCGTCGGGGTCGCGCTGCGCCAGCAGCGGTGCGTTCGCCTCGAGCCATCCGAAGAAGGCGGCGTCCTTGATCAGCGCCACCTTCACGGCTTCGGCAATGCCGGAGCGCCAGTCGCGGTCCGACAGCGTGGTCAGAAAAAAGGCATCGTTGAAGACGGCGGCCGGCGGCGCGAAGGTGCCGAGGAAGTTCTTCTTACCGGCGTAGTTGATCCCGTTCTTGACGCCTACGCCGCTGTCGTTTTGCGAGAGCACTGTGGTGGGGATGCGGATATGGCGGATGCCACGATGCGACACGGCGCTGGCGTAGCCCGCGAGGTCGAGCAGGGCCCCGCCACCGATGGCCACCACGTAGGAATGCCGGTCGATGCCCAGCTCGTTCACCGCGTCCACGATCTCGTAGAAATACCGGCGGTCGTTCTTGCACCCTTCGCCGCCGGGCAGTTGCAGGATGCCGGCAAGCGCGTAGCCCTCGATGCCCGAAACGTATTCGCGGATCTGCCCGTCGAGGAGCGGGTGATGCAGCGCTACCTCCGAATCCACGAGGAACAGCAGCTTCTTAACGGTATCGCCCCGCCGTGCCAGCAGGAAGTCGCCAAACAGCTCGTTGCCGGCACGAAACAGGTGCTCCGTGAAATGAACGGGGAAGGAATAGTTTACCTGGAAGGTTTGTTCGATATGGTCCATACACAAGATCGTCTACTCAGTTAAAAAGGGTCAGGTGACCATGAAAGCTTTTGCCAACCCAAGTGAGAGGGGCAACAGCGCGAGAATCAGCAGCGCGGCGGGCAGGTTGCCGAAGGCGGCGGCCCAGGCGGCGTTCATCAGGATGAGCGCGATCACACCTGCCTTCACGGCCTTGCCAATCAGCGGCCCGCGCGGATCGCGGATCGCCTTGCGGAGCGGGGCAAAGATCATCCCGGCAAAGAGCAGCAGGAAGGGCAGCGCGTAGGCCCAGGTGCCGTTGCGCACCGAAATAAGAAAGATGCTGGCAGCCACGATCGCGTACAGGGCCACGGCGCTGTGAAGCGTGCGCCGGCTGCCGCCATGCACCTCGCCCCGGCTCACCATCGTGATGGACGCGATATACACGATAGGCACCAGTGCGAGCAGCCAGTAATTGCGCAGGGCTTCGGGAAGGAGGCTCATGCCCAGCAGCAGGTTCAGCCCGCGGCAAAGCCCCATGTTGAGCGGGCCCGCCAGCGAATGGTGCTTGCCCCATTTATCGTAAATCACCGCCGCCACCGCAATGGCGCCCGCAAGCAAGAACGAGGCAGAGAGCCAATGGGGCCGGTGCACGAATCCGGCCGCCACAATACCGGCTACCAGCAGTGCAGCACCGAGCAGCGCGGCCGCTCCCCGGCCGATGGCGCCACTCGGGATCGGGCGCTCGGGGCGCTCCACCCGATCCAGCTCCGCGTCGAACACATCGTTCAGCACCACGCCGCCGCCATACAGTCCCGCGGTTGCGGCCACCAGTAATAATACAGATACCACGGGAACCGCCCGCCAGTCGGCATTGCCGGCAAACAGTGCAATGGCGGCACCGGCGAGGATGTCGGAAACAGCCGTGATGATATTGGCCGGTCGCATGAGCCGCAGCATGGCGATAGTGGTGTTCATGGATCAGGAAATGATGATGGACGACTTGTCGATCCGTGGCTGCTGTCCGCCGCGCAGCACGGTATTGCCCTCGTACTTCCCGCTCTGATCGACGTCGCGTACGGTGGCAAAATCGGCCTCGCTGATCTGCCCGCTTTGCCCGAAGGCCGTGATCGCATTCTGGTAGGTCACGAGGCGAATGTCGGCGTCGGAAATGCCGGTACGCTTCATCAGGGCAGCGGTTTTAGGAACGGCCAGCGGATCGGAGATGCCCCAGTCGGCTGCCGAGTTGACCATGATGCGTCCGGCGCCGTATTGCTTTACGATCTGCACCATCCGCTCGTTGCCCATCTTGGTGAAGGGATAGATGGTGAAGGCAGCCCAGAAGCCGCGGTCGAGTACCTCTTTCACCGTTTCCTCGTTGTTGTGGTCCACGATCACCATGCCGGGGTCGAGGCCGTGCTCCAGGGCGATGTCCATGCTCCGGGTGGTGCCGCGCTTCTTATCGCGGTGGGGCGTATGGATCTGCACGGGCAGGTTCGCTTCTTTGGCGAGCTCCAGCTGCGCCCGGTAAAAGCGCTCTTCGGCGGCCGTCCCGTCGTCGAATCCGATCTCACCAATGCCTACGACGCCTTCCTTGTAGATGAAGAGCGGCAGGAGCTCCATCACCTCCTCTGCGAGCGGCACATTGTTGGCCTCGCGCGAGTTGAGCCCGATGGTGCAGTAGTGCTTGATGCCGAACTGGGAGGAGCGGAACCGCTCCCAGCCGATGAGGCTGCTGTAGTAATCCTGGAACGTGGATACGCCGGTGCGCGGCTGCCCGAGCCAGAAGGCGGGCTCGATGAGGGCTACGATACCGGCGTCGGCCATCGCCTGGTAGTCGTCGGTAGTACGCGAGGTCATGTGCACGTGCGGATCGAAGAAGGTCATGCCGCTGATGCTATCGAGAAAGCCCGGGTCTTCTGCCGGCTGCTGTTTGCGTTCATTGCTGAGGGGGTTGCAACACATGTTTCGAATCGTTTAGGGAGGTGGCTGTGGATGTTTCAGGAGGGGGTTAGGATGAGGGCGTCCCAGCTCAGTGCGCCGGATACTACGGCGCCCTCAAGCCGGGGATATTGCTTCAGCAGTGCCTGTGCGGGCGGGTACCGGCTGTCGCGGCAGGCGAGTGCGCCGGCGGCCTGTACTCCGGTGTCGGCCGACTCCAGGAGCCGGGCGATGTCAGGCAGGCTGCCTTCGTCGAGAAAGGGCGCCACGCAGCGCCAGAGCAAGGGGTTAACCGGCCTGCCGGCCGCCTGCCGCTCGTGGGCATAGTCGATCAGGATCGCTGCGAGTTCCGGGTTGTTGCGCTCGGCGAGTCCCACGATCTCGTTCACCGGCTTACCGGTGAAAAAGGCCTTCAGCACCATCTGGTTCCAGGCGGGGTCGTCGAGGTGGGCAGCCGGGTAGGGATTGCGGCACATGATGGCTTCGAGCACGTCGCCGATATTGCTGCGGATGCCTTCGGCACAGCGCAACTTCCAGGCGGGGCCGTAAGCGAGCACCGGCAGCGCCGAGTAGGCCGCCACGAGCTCGTTCATGTCAGCCGCGCGGAACAGCTGCTCCACCTGGCGGAGGTATCGCTCCCGGTCGGAGGCGTCGAGTTGAAGCAGGAGCCAGACGCGGGCGAGCCGGTCAAGCGTCCAGCCGCCGATCGTAAAATGGGGCACCAGGGCATTCAGCGTTTCGGCGTCGTCCGTGCTGATCGCAATCACCGACTTGCCGGTCTTCCGGGGCATTTGTGCAAAGGCGCCATAGAAGCGGGGGGCATTGCCTGTCGCCGCTTCAACGTCCAGCCAGTTCCAGGCCCCTGCGGGTGCCTGTTGCTGGATAAGGGCAGCCAGCAGCGCCGATAGCCGGTCGCGGTCGAATGGGTAAGGCCTGGGGACGATTTCGTGGGTGGTAGCGTGCATGGTAACAGTCCAGGCCCGGATGAAGGGGCCGGTCGCAACCTCAGCCAAAAAAATCATGCCCTATAGCTGTGCCGTGGCGTAGGTCCCCAAAATGGAACGGGGTAAGGGCGCAGGGGTGCGGAGTGGATTGAAAAAAAGGGTAGAAACCTGTGGGCCGAAGGTCCAAAAGTGGGAAGCAGGCGCGCCGACTTTGGAGCGCCCGGGGCGCGATGGGAGCAAATGCAATTGCGACTAGACACCCGCGGCAAAGAGCAGGTAAAAGGTCGCCCCTACCCCGGGCTCGCCAACCGCGGTGATCTGGCCGTTGTGGCTTTCCACCACTTTTTTCACGATGGCAAGACCGACCCCGGTGCCGCGGTACTCGGCGTTCCCGTGGAGGCGCTGGAATACCTTAAAGATCCGCTCCGCGTATTGCTGCTCGAAGCCGATCCCGTTGTCGCGGATCGTTACCAGGTGATGGGGCTGCACGGGCGCCGACGGGAACCGCGCCATCACTTCGTCGCCGGGAGCCACCAACCGGTAGCCGATCTCCACTTCCGGGGCGGTATCGGGCTTCCGGTATTTCACGGCATTGCCCAGGAGGTTCTGCAGCATCTGGTGCAGCTGGCGCTTATCACCCTGGATCACCGGGAGCGTCGCCACGGATAAACGGGCGCCCGTTTCCTGGATCGGCGCTTCGAGGTCCTGAACTACCTGCTCCAGCAACGCGTTCAGATCTACGGGACCGAACTCCGAATCGTTCTTTTTGCCGAAGCGTGAAAACGACAACAGGTCGTCGATCAGGGTCCGCATTCTCCGGGCAGCTTCTTCCATCCGCTCGAAGCTTCGTTGCTGCTGCCCGCTGAGGTGCCCTGCCAGCGACTCGCGCAGATTGCTGGCAAAGATGACGATCTTCCGGAGCGGCTCCTGCAGGTCGTGAGAAGCTGCATAGGCGAATTCCTCGAGGTCCTCGTTGGACCGGCGCAGCTGCTCCACCACCGACTCGAGCTGAAGCTGGAGCCGCTTCAGGGGACTGAAATCATGAAAGCTGATAAGCACGTCGCCGTCGACATGCTTCGCGGTCACATCGAGCCAGACCTCGATCCGCTCATCGCGGTAATACCGCTCGAAACGCTTTTCGCCACCCTGCTCCGCGATCTCTTTATAGATCGCGAAAGCGCCGTTGGCGCGGTAGCCGGGAAACCACTTTTCGTGGAGGTCGCCGATGAGCGCCTGCGGTTCTTGTCCCACATAAGCGGCCAGCACGCGGTTCACCGCCTTGAACCGGAAGTCGACGATCGCGCCGGCATCGTCGCGGACGGGGCTGAGGGTGAGGATGCCGGTAGGCGCCACGTCGATCACCTGCTGCAGGTATTCCGCAGCCTGCTCCACTTTGCGGGTGATCCGGTGGCGCTCGGTGACGTCGGAAAAGCTGACGACGATCCCGTTTTCGCCCCAGGGCACTGCCTTCACCTCGAAGGCACCGTCGATACCCTCCCCGTTGTAAAAGAACTCGGTTTCGTAGGGCTGCTGGTCTTCCACCACCCGGCAATAGGCGTCGAAAATCCCGGCGGGGCGGGTGGCCGGGAAGAGCGAGAGAAAGAGGTTGCCTTCCGCCCGCTCGGCGGTAACGGTATTGATCCGCGTAAAGGCGGCGTTGACCTTGATGATCCGGAAATCCTGCGGCCGCCCCTGCTCGTCGCGCAGCAGCTCCGCGGCAAAAACGGCACTGAGCGACGCGTTCAGGATCCCGTCCAGGAGGTCGCGCTGGGCTTCGATCTCCTCCTCGTGCTTCTTCTTATAGGCGATGTCGGTAAAGCGGGAGATCAGCACGTCATCTGCCCAGGTGAGCGACACGATGAACCAGCCGAACGATCTGCCATCGACGTCATGAAATGCCGTTTCGAAGCGGGCGGGCTCGCCGGTTTCCACTACCTGCCGGTGCAACTCGAACTGCTCGGAGGCGCGCAATTGCGGGAACATCCCGAGCAGGGTTGCCCCGAGGCAGTGGGCGGGCATACGCCCGATCTCCAACGCAAACTGGTTGCAAAAGGTGACCCGGAAGTCGGTGATGACGTTGCCCGTACGGACGGGCTCCATCAGCATGACGCCGTCGGTAGAGGTATCGATGATGGTGCGGAACTTCCGCTCCTGCTCGAGGAGCGATGCCTCAGATTTCACTTCCCGCGTGCGGTCGCGGGTGATGCTGATGACCCCGCCGAGCGCCTTGCTGCGCACCGACTCCAGGTGCTTGTCGAGCTGGGGATGGTAATAGCTTTCGGTCTGCCGGATATCCTGCGACCAGACGGCGCAGAGTTGCTGAAAGAAATGCTCGCGTACTTCCGGCGCCGACAGGTTGGTGGTGCGGATGGTCTGCCCGATCAGCAGTTCCCTTGATACGCCCAGCAGGCGAACGATCTCATCGTTGCAATAGCAAAACTGGAAGTCGACCGGCGAAAGGGTGCCTTCGTCTCCGTACATCGGGAGATACAGCATCACGGCGTCGGGCAGGGCGTCGATGATCGAGGCGGTTTGTTGCTCGTTGTGATGAAGGGATTCCATTCAGGAAGCTGGCGGTTAAGGGTCCGTAAAAATAGGATGCGGCGGACAGACGGCCAACTGCGTTCGCGGAAAACGGCCGCTGTCCCGTTCCGGGCGGGTGGTGGCGGGAGCAAAGGGCTCCGTCCCTGCCGGGTCGGGGGAGCGAAGATTTGCGGGAGCATTGGAGATGAGCGCAGCAAAAACGCCCCCTGTGGTGGCGGGCACAAAAAAAGAGTGTCAAAGACGCTCTTTCTTGTCGGGAAGATGAAACAATATTTAAACAAATTGACACAAGACCTCAATCGGATGCGAACCGCATTCGTTGGACTGCGCCCGACGAAGCCCGACGAAAACGAGGCAATGTGCCGAAGAAGAAAGCCCGCCTTCGCTTCGCTTTCGAAATTGATCCGTATTCCCTTACTACCCGGTCCTGGCCATCGGCTAACGGGCGCATACTGCGCCGTTCACTTTTTATCCTTCGATCGTTCATCGATAAGCAGCGTCTGCCCCGTTTTTATTTTCATGAGCCGGCCGACTCGTTTGTAAAAAAGCCAGGCTTACATTCCAGGAGGCATTCCAGATGATCCAACCTTCCGGATGCCGGAATTTTCCCTGAGGATTGTACGGATACATTTCTGTGCCCGGGGAGGCATCTAATCCGCCCCGGCACAATTCCAGGCGGGCGCAGACATCCGGTTTGTAGTGTATGGGCCATCCATTTTCAACAAGCGGATATCCTTTATGCGGGCGGTTAGCGGCGGCGGCCATCTTCGGGTTTCTTCCGAACAAATTATCGATATGGGCATAGGCGATTTCGGTGAGCCTGCTTTTCAGAGTGCCCTCTTTCAAAACGCTGGCGGCAGCCAGTGCACAAGCCGGAAACCCTGCCAGGTTCCCGGTTTCGTTCATCTCGGGAATGGTCCAGTGATCTACAAGATCGTAACGCCTGAAGTCCCACATATTATCTGAACGTGACACTACCACCTGTGCCCATTCTTCGATCTTGTGTTGCAGCTCTCCCGGCGCCTGGTCGGGCATATTCTTCAGGAACCATACCAGGTTAACGATGGTTTTAAATTCGCCGCCACGCTGACCTTTGGTAGCACCCGGAATATTCCAGTCGAGGCTATCGATGATCCATCTGGTTTGGTTCTTCGCAGCGTTGATAAAATCCCGGGCAAGAACAGGGAACCTATTTTTTGTAACCTGGTACATATACAAGTTGGGCAGAATGGAGTGACCAGGTACATGCCGGCCTTTATAGGGGTGCAAAATCTTTAAAACCCAACCGCTGTCTGTTTTGATAGGTTCCGAATAGGTGGACGTTGACCAGTTCGGGTCAATAGCCAGCCCCCCGGATGCTTTCCAATGGGTAAGCACAAAATCCAGGCATTTGTCGTAGAACGATCGAGCGATCCAACGGTTCAGCTTCAGCTTGTCCCAGGCATAAAGAAAATGAGCGAACTGCGCTACCACCTGGCCGTGGATCTGCTTCGGAAGTATGTCCTGCGACGGGTCTTTTGTATAGGGTTTCATCAGGTAAAAACCCAACCCCCAGTGAATAAGCTTTACTGCGTCAGGCGCTTTATCTGCTGGCGGCTCCAGCTCCGTATAATAGCGGGTTACCGCTTCCATAACATCTTCCGACTGCGGGTTCTTTTCGTCATACCTGAATTCCGGAGACAATACCCGCTGCTTGTCTTCCTGCCAGTTGATCTGGCGGGGCATGCCTTCCATAAAGACCGGATCAGCCGCGTAGAGCCACAGCAATGACGGCACTTCGTAGGAATAATACGTACCATCCCGCCAGGGACAGCCACCGTAAGCACTGGGGTGTGTGCCGACCACACTCCGGCAGTCGATCATAAAGTTGATGGCAGGCTGCCAGAACTGCTCCTGGTAAAGGTTCCTCTCAATCGAAAATGGGAAAGATGTTCCTTTTTGTCCTTTTATGTTTATGGAATATTCTCCTGCTCCGTTGGCTGGCTTAAAGCCGGAGAAGTCACCGAGATGATTGTTGATCGCACCTTTATAAACTGTTTTGTTGCCCTTTACCGTTTGAATTGAAAAGGCACCCGTTTTAAGCAGTGGTGATGTGAACCGTTTGGGCCCGTCCGTCAGGTATCCAACCTGGTTCACGGCAATTGGCGATGCGCTACCGGCCGCCGGCAGCGGATCCTGTGCAACGGAAACAGAAGCGAATCCAAGTAAAATGCTGCAAAATAGAGGTCTCATTTTTTCTTGTTTAGATGGGAGTGCTCGTAAATACTGCTTATGAAGAAAGAGCGACCCTGTTCAATTTTTTCAAGCCTGCTTGTTTACTCCGCGGGTGCGACTTCCGGCTGCGTTACTGCTTTTCTGTTTTCCGATCGGATAGCGGAAAGTTTAGTGATACCACCGAGTTTAAGCAGCAGCCATCCCAGGGGATGCAAAAAAGCCATGATCAAAAACCAAAGTCCATAGCCTTGTTCCTGCACGGCATCCAAAAGGGGATGCAGCAGGGTTTGCAACCCTTTATCCAGGAAGCCCGAAGGTTTGCCCGAAGGCCCGGAAACCATGGCTGCTACGATCATGTTCATCATGATGCCTCCAACGGTACTACCTGCGGCCACTACGCTGAACACGGTACCCAGCGAATGTCTCGGTACAATATCAACCACCAGGGAGCTGATATTGATCAACCAGGCCAGTGCCGCAAGCACCGTACAAACCGCCAGCGCCATGGAAAGGCTTAAGCCGGTAACCTGGCTGATAAAAGGAGATAGCGCCATGATACAGGCACATCCGAGCATCACCCATAACCGGCTTTGCGAAGGTGCCACACCCTTTCGTACCATACGGCCCGATAACCAGCCGCCCAGCAGGCTGCCCACGCCGGCCGCAGCATAAATGACCCAGGTGATCTTGAGCGCCTCCTGTGAAAGATTGCGGTCGGCGCTGAGGTACTTGGGAAACCAGAACTGGTAAAAGTACCAGACCGGGTCGGTGATGAGGCGGGCCAGAAGCAGGAGCCAGGTACCGCGAAACGTGAACACCTGCTTCCACGACCAGGCATTTTCAGCGGCTGAATCGGCGGGGTTTTCAGCCGCTTCCGACTCGTGTAGCAGTTGCCGCTCCGATGCGGTGATTAAGCGGCTTTTGCCTGGTTTGCGGTAGGTCAGCATCCAGGGAACCAGCCATATCAAACCAGCCAGTCCTGTCACGATAAATGCAAGCTTCCAGCCGGCGCCCTGCCCCAACCAGGCGGCAACGGCCGGCGCCGTTTCGGCATAGGCATGTGTGGCAAGCGGAATGACAATGTACGGAGCAACGGTTGCTCCGATGGTGGCGCCCATCGTGTACAGGCCGATGGCAAAAGCCCTTTCCCTTGCCGGAAACCATTCCGATACGGCTTTGGATGCGGCTGGCCAGATGCCTGCTTCACCCAGGCCTAACAGGAAACGGTAAACACCCAGTGAAGTAATGCCTCTTGCAGCGGCCGTGAGCATATTGGCAACAGACCACCAGGCCACAAAAAGGAACATGCTGCTGCGGGTACCGATTTTATCCGCTATGCGTCCCGACAAAAGATAGGCAATGGTGTATGCCACCAAAAAGATGTTGACCACATTCGCATAATCGCGGTCGTTCATGTCCAGGTCGCTTTGAATCGTTGGCGCCAGAGCCGACAGGGTTTGCCGGTCTACATAGTTGAGCACCGCTGCCAGAAACAGCAGGCCCACAATCCACCAACGCATGCCTTTAATTTTCATAAGCAATTTTTTTCAGCCACGCTCCATTCCCTCCTTTCAATCCCTGTCTGTGTATCCCCCTGTAAAGGTTTAGGACAAGAGTAAAAACATATTGTTTACGACTTCGCTCCTTTTTTAGGCATAACACCGCACGCCGAAAAGAGCCGCCGGCACGTTTTCACTCTTCCGCTCCAGGTGCAGGGTAAGTGAGCGGGTGGTTAATGGGCTGTCGAAATGAACCGCCACAACAGATTGATGATTGTTGCGCATCTCGAACACTCTCTCGTGCTTGTCGTTGCAGATGATGAAATGGGCAACGCAAAAAGGGCTTTCCGTTTCGGGATGGGTCATCAGCACCGACTCAAGCGGATGGTCGAAATCAGTATCGAAGTGCAGCACCAGCCGCCGGATGGTTTGGGGTTCGCTCCAGTCAATCGTAATGGCAGGTTTTTCCTCTTCGGGTTTTGCCACCCAGGCATTGGGCAGGACGGCGGGCCGGAAAATTCCGTTGCGGACGGCTTCGGCAACAAAAGAAAAGGCATTCCCCTGCACCTTCATCGCTATGTTTTTCCCATACGGCCGGCGGTCGGGGCACCAAAACTCAAAGGCCTCCACGCCAATGTCTTCCGGCGGGTCTTGCCGGCCATAGTTAGACACCGCCGCATTTGTTTTGTTGAACAGCGACAATACGCCACTCACCCTACGCTCGCTATAACAAAGCTGCACCGCCTTGTTTTTCAAAAAGCAGATGTAGAGGTAGCCGTCATCACACACCTCCAGGTCTTCGGCGAGTTCGATTACCTGATGTCCTTTTTTCAACGGCACGTCGATGGTTTTCAAGGTGGTGTCGGGGCTGTGGTTATACGGCTTGCTGCTGCACCGGAACTGGAGGCGCAACGTTGTTTCTTCCGATGCCTGTACCGGAACGGAAAGAGCCGGCATTTTCCCTTTTGTTACCGGCAGCATCTGTGCTGCCGAATCAGCTAAGGCGAACCACTCCTCCCCTTCCGGCAACTCTCTTAACTGGAAAACGGACGTAGCCCTGACCGTAGCTTTCTGCACCAGGTCTTCCCGATCTTGCAGACAAATGTTGGGCAGATGATGACCTGTTCGCAGCAAGGCCTGCTGCAACTCGCCGATCTTTTCTTTCCGGCCTAACACCCGGATCGTACAATCCTTTTGTACACAAAGGGCTGCTGCCATACCTACCGCCTGCCCCACATGCGCACTGGTGCCCATCACCCGCGTGGAGCCAAATGCCACATGCGAAGCACTGATGGTCCGCCCCGCCAAAAACAGGTTCTTCAGGTTGCGGCTGTAGAGGCAGCGAAACGGAATGGAATAGATGCCTTTGCTGTGCCATTGATTGCAACCAGGCCTTTCCGAAAAAACGCCGTCAGCGGGATGCAGGTCCACACTCCAGCCACCAAACGCCACCGTATCATGGTGTGGCCGCTGTTCGATGATGTCCTGTTGCGTGAGGATATAATCACCTTCAAAGCGGCGACTTTCCCGCTTGCCGGGAATAGTGCCCACCCACTCCAGCGTCATGGTTTCGGCTTCCGGGAACTTCCCCGAGTTTTTGATGTAGTTCCATACGCCATACACCACTTTCCAAAGCTCCCACTTGATGGCTTCCGACTGGTGCACCGTGTCTAGCCGGCCGCCGTACTCGATCCACCACAGCTTACAGCCGTAATCCTTCGCGTTGAAGCTGCGGTAGCGGGGTATCTGCGTGATATCCTGCAACGCGTAAGCGGGCGGCACAAAGCGCACCGGCTTGCCCACATCTTTGGTGTAGAAGTAAATGGAATGCCCCAGTAATTCTCCGTACGCTACCGATGGAGCGAACTTCTCCCCGAACTCCTCCTTTTTTTCTGCTCCCATACGGAAGGCCGCACCTGCCAAAAAGCCCAGGATCCCGTCGCCGGACGCATCGCAAAACAAGGGAGCGGCAGCGGTGTACTGCGTCGCGTTCTGGCTGCAAAAAGCGGTGACGGAAGTAATGGTTTCCTCGTCCGACTTATCCACCGAATAAACGGCTGTATTCAGCAACAGCGTGATGTTTCCTTCCGCCACCACTTTTTCCAGGATAATGGTGTCGAAAATCAGCGGATTGCCTTCAGGATTCCGGTAAAGATTCTCCAGCAGCAGTTCGTCAATAAAGCCGCCTTCTCTTGCCCAGCGGTTGTTGTTGCCCATGTGCGAGGTAGCACCCAGCACCCACAACCGCACCTCGCTGGAGGCGTTTCCGCCCAGTACGGGCCGGTCCTGGAGGAGAATAACCTTTATTCCTGCGCGTGCTGCCGTTACGGCACATGCTGTACCGGAGAGCCCCCCGCCCACCACTACCAGATCGGCTGAGAAATGTACCGTTTGCAAGGCTCTGTTTCCTGTCGCTTCTTCCCTGATCATACTTCTAATTTGTATCGGTTTTCGTTGTATCACCGGCTGCCCGGGATTCGGCACCTACAGCCAGCCGGCATTCGAAGGTTTACCGCGTTGCAGGGTCTTGATGATGTTACTGTCAGTGGGTGGCAATGCAATGGCTGGCTTGCGCGTTCGCTTCAGTTTTTGTCAATAGCGGTCGGATCGGCCATGATGGAAGCCGCTGATCGAGCCGGAACAGATATGGGCCAGCACGGCAACGGTAAAAGTCCACAAAAAAGCGTCCCTGCCAGATCACGATATGGTATCCGTGTACTCAAAATAGCTTTTAAAGGCGTTCAGCTTTTCAAAACATCCTGCACCCCTGCCGCTCCACTACCTCCAATCGGGATTCTGCTCCAGTTTCGGGTTCGCATTCACTTCATCCTGCGGAAGAGGAAAAAACCGGTGTTTCGCCAGCGGTGTCCGCACGGGAAATACACTGTTGATTGCAGTCGGAATTACCGCCAGGAACTTGCCCGTGCGGGTCAGGTCGTACCACCGGTCGCCTTCGCCAAAAAACTCCCAGGAGCGCTCCTGCAAAACAGAATCCACAAAAGCATCCCTGCTCAGGCCGGGAGTCAGATCGCCCAGGCCCGCCCGCCTGCGCACGATATTGATGTTGTTGTACGCAGAGCCGGAAGGGCCATTCAAACGGGCCTCGGCTTCAGCGGCAACCAGGTACACATCAGCCAGGCGCAGCACTGGTACGTTGTTGGCGCCATTAGCGCCATTGGAGTTCGGGTCCATGTATTTTTTCACCAGCACACCCTCGGTGGTGATGGGCGTAATATCTCTTTGCGGCACCACCCGGCCTTGCCCATTTACATAGTTCGTATCCAGCAACTGCCGCCGTTTGTCCAGTGGATTGAACGAGTTGAAAAACTTCTGATAGGCGAAGATGGAGCCGAACGTTGTTTTACCGTACTGCGGTCCGTCGCTGTTTCGAGGGCCATAAAGACTCATTATCTGCCCGTTACGGCCACCGGCAGTGCTTTCGGCTTCAAAGGCGAACAGAACCTCCTGGCGGGCCGCCGCTTCCCTGGCAACATCGTACAAATCTTTTACCTCCGGTATGAGGCTGTATCTGCCGGAGCTGATGACCTGTTGTGCTTTCTGCAGGGCAACGTCCCATTTTTCGTCATAAAGCGCTGCCTTGGCATGAAGCGCCATTGCAGCTTCCTTTGAGGGGCGGCCTTTTGGAATTGAAGCACTATACGCAGGCAGAAAACCCGCTGCCTTGTCCAGGTCTTCATAAATCTGCCGGTACACATCAGCCCGCGCGCTTTTGGCTGTAAAAGCGTCCGTCTCGTTCAGCGTGGGCGTCGTTTTTACCGGCACATCGCCAAAATTGCGGGCCAGCGTAAAATAAAAGAGCGCACGAAGAAAAAGAGCCTCGCCAACAATCTGGTCTCGTCGGCTGGCATTCATGGCAACACCAGGCACTTTGCTGATGACCCAGTTGGCTCGCTCAATGCCGGTGTACGTATGTTGCCAGATATCCAGCGGCGATTCCAACGTACGGTTGAAACTGCGCTGGGTGGTGTAGTTGGCGTCGTAGTTGAACATCGTAAGCGTGTTGCGTCCCACCACGGGGCGGGGATACACCTGGTCGGCGCTAAAGTCAGGCACCAACACCATGGAAGGGCCACTGTACATATCGGCAAAGGAGCTATAAACCGAAGTCAAGCCGGCTTCCGCATCCGAGGCCGTTTTATAAAAATTGGTTTGGGCGATGGATGAATAGACTGTTTCGTCCAGCTTACTGCAGGAAAACAGGAAGCCGAAGGAAAGGAGCATCAGCACAAAATGTTTTTTCATGTCGCAAATTTTTAAAGGGAGCAATCTGTACTACTTAGAAATTGACCTGCAAGCCACCGATGATGGAACGGGCCATCGGGTAGACACCGTTGTCCACACCCAGCAATACGTTGGAGTTGCCAAACGTATTCACTTCAGGGTCGTAACCCGTGTAGTTGGTGATGGTGAACAAATTGTTGGCACTCAGGTAAACCCTTGCCGAGGAAATGCCTTTGATGGCGGGCAGCCGGTAACCCAGTGTCAGGTTCTTACACCGCAGAAAGGAACCGTCTTCCATGAACCGGTCGGAAATGGGCAGGCGACCACCCTGGAAGCCGGACGCAAACTCGTTGTTCGGATTGGTGGGAGACCAGCGGTCTACCATGCCGGCGACCACGTTGCGGTTGCCCAGGGGGTTCTCCAGCGTATAGCGCAGCAGGTTGTACACCTTGTTTCCCTGTACACCTGCAAACAGCGCACTCAGGTCGAAGTTGCGAAAGCGGAAGTTGGTCGAAAAGCCGTAGATGAATTTGGGATTGGCATTGCCGGTGATGATCTGGTCGGCTGCGGTAATCTGGCCGTCTTTGTTGAGGTCGCGAACCTTTACACCACCGGTGCGGCTGTCGGAACCAGGCAAAACCGTTTCGCCGGTCTGATAAATACCATCGAAGACGAAGGTCTTGAAGATGCCGAGCGGTTGCCCCACCTGCAGCACCGAATAGTTATTGACCACAGACTCTTCCCGATTGTCGACCAGGCTAATCAGCTTGTTCCGGTTGAACGTAATGTTGCCATTCACGGTCCATTTGATGGATTCGCTGTTGATCAGGCGGGCATCAGCCGCAAATTCAACGCCCCTGTTCTCAATCTCAGCAAAATTGCCGGTCAGGCTGGCATAGCCGGAGGAAAACGGCAGTTGCCTGACAAACAGCAGGTCCTTGGTCCGTTTGTTATAAAGATCCACCACGATGTTGAGGCGGTTATTGAAGAAGCTGGCATCCAGGCCGATGTCGGCCTGTACGGAACGTTCCCACCGCAGGTCGGGGTTGGGCACCCTTGCCGGTGCGATGCCTACCGCCGGAGCACCATTGTTAAAGTTGTAGCCGCCGGTGGGATTGAACAAGGCCAGCGATTGATAAGGAGCAATGGCGCCGGCATTTCCGGTGGAGCCATAGCTGACGCGAAACTTGAGGTCACTAAAGAGTTTTTGATTCGCCATAAAGTTTTCCTCACTCACGCGCCAGGCTGCTGAGAAGGCAGGAAAAAAACCATACTTGTTGCTCTCTCCAAATTTGCTGGAGCCGTCGTAACGGGCGGTCACATCCAGAAAATACCGGTTACGGAAGCCATAGTTAAGGCGGCCCATATAGGAATCCAGCCGGTCCCTGCTGCGGAAGCTGGAGGCACTGCGGTTCGCTTGTGGTGCTAATTGCAAGGCGTTGTAAAGCGTTGCATCGTTGGGAAAGCCGAAAGCCGAAGCGTTGCTGCTTTCAAGGCTGTTCGACTGGGTAGCGAAAACGCCGGTAAACTTAAATGTGTGATCCCTGGCTATCTCTGTTGTGTACGTGAGGATGCTCTCGTGTAGCAGGGTGATGCCACGGTCATTGAATTTAGCTGCGCTGCCGGTATTGGCGTTCCGGTCGCGCACTGCCACAATATAGATCGGGCTGTAGTAATCGTTTGCCCCATCATTCAGGTCCACATTAAAAGAAGCCCGGTAGCTCAGCCCCTTCAGGATCTTTGCTTCGCCGTAGACATTGACAATGCTGCGGACCGTTGCGTTCCGGTCGGTTATTTCGGCCAGGCCAAGTGGGTTTACCACTTCCCGGTACCGCCCGTTCAGCTGGTCGGCAAAAGGAAAAATCATCCCATCCGGATTGTAAGGAGCCAGCACCGGCGGCGCCACTATGGCAGCGCCTACAATGCTGTTCGTGGCCCCGCCGTCGATACTGCTGAAGCCAGTGGGGATCCGGTTATTGATGGTATAGCTCCCAAACAGACTGGTACCCATTTTAAACCGTTCGCTGATCTGGTGATCGAGGTTCATCCGCAGGGAGTAGCGTTTAAAATCAGAGGATAGGATGACGCCTTTCTGGTCAAAATAATTTCCCGAGAAATAGAACTGCGTTTTCTCATTGCCCCCGTTTACCATCAGCTGATGACTGCTGATGGCTGCCTTGCGGAGCACCAGGTCCTGCCAGTTGACGCCATTGCCCAGGCTGGCCGGGTCGGGGTAGATGTTCGACCGGTAAACTTCATTTTCCAGCTTGGCAAACTCCACGGAGTTCAGCATGTCGATCTTCCGGGTGGCTTCCTGCTGACCATAGTAGCTTTCATAACTGACACGGGTGCCGCCGCCAGCCCGGCCTCTTTTAGTGGTGATCAGGACAACTCCATTGGCACCCCGTGCGCCGTAGATGGCTGTCGACGATGCGTCTTTCAATACCTCTACGGATTCTATATCTCCGGGATTGATGGTAGACAGCGGGCTGATATCATTAACACCGCCGCCGTTTCCGATCTGTACGCCGTCGATCACGTACAGCGGCTCGGAGGTACCATTGATGGAGTTAGTGCCGCGGATGCGCACACTGATATTGCCTCCGGGCGCCGATGAGTTTTGGTTGATCTGCACACCGGCCACGCGGCTTTGCAGTCCCTGTGCCACGTTGGTTACTGGTGTTTGCATCAGTTCTGTTGCCTTTACCGATGCAATGGAACCGGTAACGGAAGCCCGGCGCTGTGTGCCGTAGCCCACCACCACCACCTGGGCCAGTGATTTGTTGTCCGGTGTGAGCGATACATTCAGCAAGGCCTGGTTATTCACCGGCTGTTCACGGGTTTCAAATCCGGTATAAGAAATTTGCAGCAAAGCCGCACCGTTCGAAACGCGGAGCGTGTAGGTACCGGCGGCATTGGTGGTGGTGCCGTTGGCGGAGCCTTTCTCCACAACACTCACACCGGCCAGCGGTTGGGCCGCATCATCGGTGATACGTCCTTTTACGGTCAGTGTATTTTGCGCAAACAACGACACCGGGAATAAACAGAGCAAAAGCAGCAGGCAAAAGAGCGGATGTTTTCTCTTTGCAGATGGAGCAAGCAGCATAGCAATTGTTTTAGTGTTTGAATATTCTGCGAAAGGCTGGTGCAGCGCGCACCGGAAGAGTCGCTGATCAAATATCCATTGCTTCGGGAAAGCGAAAAACCAACCGATACACAAGAGGTACCGCAAACGTTACCGAAAACCTTTGCGATAGCTGCCGGGTAGAATATTCAGTATTTTCAACTCCGGGAAAGCGGCAGAAAACGCCCGTTCAAAAAAAGTTTCTTGCCGTATCAACCACGCTTTACCAATTAATCCTTCTATGATTCGATGTAAAAAGTGCGGCGAGGTAGGGTACATCAAAAAGTCCGGTAAAGTGCGGGGCCGGCAACGGTATTATTGCAAGGACTGCAAGGTTTACTTTTCGGAGGAGCAGGAGGACAAATCGCCCGTTGCACACCAGCACCAGGTGACCATCACCGACCTCGCCCGGCACTTGAATTTATCTGCCTCAACCGTATCGCGGGCGTTGCACAAGCATCCGGACATCAACCTGGCTACGCAGAAAAAAGTGTTGGATCTGGCAGCCAGGCTCGATTACCAGCCCAATATGCTGGCCAGCAGCCTGGTGAAAAGCAAAAGTTTCACCATTGGCATCGTGGTGCCGGAGTTTATCAATTCGTTTTTTCCCAATGTCATTCTGGGTGCGGAAGAAGTGTTGGCGAAGGCGGGCTACAAGCTGGTCATCTGCCACTCCAACGAGTCATATGAAAGGGAAGTGGAAAATGTAAAGTTGCTGCTTTCGAGCCGTGTGGACGGCTTTCTGATTTCGCTGACGCAGGAAACGAAAAAGTACGATCATTTAAAAGCTATTGTCGCCAAGGGCATCCCCCTGGTATTGTACAACCGGATCTGTACCGAAGTAGACGTCCCTAAAGTGACGGTCAACGATTACGAAGGCGCTTTCAAAGCGACCGAGCATTTGATTCTGAACGGCTATAGAAAGGTAGCGCACATTGCCGGACCCCAAACATTGCAGATTGCCCAAAGCCGTATCACGGGTTATAAAGATGCCTTGAAAAAGTATGAGATCCCGGTTAATGAGGATTGGATCCGGCATTGCGACCTGAGTTTCGAAGGAGCAAAACGTACAGCTGCCTATTTGTTTGATCTGGAGAATAGCCCTGATGCCATTTTCGCTATGAACGACACGATCGCTGTTGAGGTTATTCAGTTGGCAAAAATGCGGGGGATTTCAATCCCGGCGCAATTGGCGGTAGTTGGATTCAGCGATGACATCATAGCGCAGTTTATCGGGCTGACCACCATGGCGCAGCCGGTGCGGGAGATCGGCAAAGCTGCCGCCCGGTTGGTGTTGCAGCGACTAAAAAACAGGGATGTCCATATAGAATCGAAAATTCTTTCGACCTCACTGGTCATTCGTAGCTCTTCTTCGCATAACCACTGATGTTTGTAAGCGTACCTTTTTATCGGTGCGTTTGTACATGCAGGTTCTGATTCCTCTATGCCCGCTTATTTCGCTACCGCGCGCTTTCAATCGTTTGCCGTCGGAAACTCCCATGCCGCCCTGTTTGCCGTTACCATATGCGACTCACTAAACCTTTTTTCATGTGCACGACAGTTTAAAAGCATCCCGGAAACTCCGGTTCTAAACTGCCGGATTTTGGGTACGCCGACAGAAGCTGCGACCCTCCCGCCCGAAGGCGGGAAGCACAACCGAATACTGAATAAAAAAAGGAGCGTCATGAAGACACTCCTTTCTAGTCGGGAAGACAGGATTCGAACCTGCGACCCCCTGGTCCCAAACCAGGTGCGCTACCGGGCTGCGCTACTTCCCGAACTGATTTCACTTCACGCGAACCGGCGACCCTCCCGCCCGAAGGCGGGATGCGCTACCGGGCTGCGCTACTTCCCGCAAGGGGCTGCAAAGCTAGCGGTTTCGGAGCACCGGAGCAAAAGAGTTTCGCCGGTGCCGGTACTATCGGTACAGGAACCGGTAGTACCGCACCGAAACAGCCGATCCGACCGTCCGGCGCACCGTCATGCGCACAGGGAAGCTGCTATTGTCCGTGGTTACCTGGTACGTGGTGCTTTCCGTTCGCTCCACGGATCCCGGCATGCCTGCCTCCCACGACTTGTGGCTGCTGAGGGTGGCTTCGGGAAGGTATTGGAGGGCCCAGGTATCGGGGAAGGTACTCGTCTGCTCGTCGGCCACCACATCTGTAATCCCCCGGAGGGCGCGGTATACGGGGTTCGGGATGACCGACGGCGTTACGTTCAGTTCCTGCCGGCGGAAGGTCTGCAGCAGCGGCCCCTGCGCAACGGTGCTGTCGAGTTGGCGCAGGAAATAAATGCCGACGCGTTGCTGCCAGATCCGGCGCACTTCGTAGGTGCTGTCGGGGCCGCTGACGCCGTCGTCCTGCACCAGGGTAACCGAGTCGATCACGTGGGTGGCCGTAAAGGTGCGGCGGCGTACGCGGGTCGCGGTCATTCCCGAGGCGAAGGCGGTGCGGATCGAATCGTACACCCGCACGCCATTCCGATGGCCGTAGTAGATCGTATCAAACCGCGTATCGGCGCCGGTGGCGCGCGTCATCACCAGGCTGCGGCTGGCCAGCGTATCGCCCCCTGCATAGTCGATGAGCTGCCGGGTGTAGCTGCTCGTATCGCGCGCGCCGCGGAGCTGCACCGAATGCACTTCGGTGGTGCGTCCCTGCGCATCGTAGATATACGAGACCCGGCTGATGGTATCATTGGGAACAGCGCGGGTGGAGTCGATGCCGACCACCTGCAGGAGCCTCGGCGGCTCGTAGGGAGGCGCCTCCATCGTGTTATCGGTACGCCGGCACGAAGCGGCAGTCAGAAGAAGCAGGAGCGCCGACAGGTAGTTTCTCATAAGCGGGTAACTGACTTTTGATAGGGCTTAAAATTAAGCAACCCCTGCGAGATGCTGCCAAACAGGACGTCAACACCGCTGCAGATGTGCAAAAAGCACTGGTCACAACGGGCTACAACTTGTTTCAGGTGGCCGCTCACCGCCAGTAACCGGCAGCGGCGTGGTAACCGCCGGAGGCCGCGCACGGCCGGGGGTTTCGCCGGCCCCTACGCGTATTTCTCGAACCAACCGAATGCGTCTTCGATGATCGCTGTTTTCTGCTCCCGCAGGAAGTGCAGGTACCCCTCCGCCACCGGCGAGAGCCGCTTTTCCGCAAGCCAGATCAGGTTCCAGCTGGACTTGATCGGGAACCCAGCGACGGGAATGATCTGCAGCTGCCCGAGCTGCAGCTCGTTGCGGAGCCCGATCAGCGGCATCACCGAGTAGCCCAGCCCCGCGATCACCGCCTGCTTCACCGACTCATTGGAGGTAAGCTCCATCTTCATCTGCACCGACAGCCGGTGCCGCTCCAGGTAGCGCTGCATCACATGGCGCGTGCCCGAGCCCTTTTCCCGGAAGATCAGCGGCAACTCACGCAGGATCTTATGATCGTAGGGGCGCTTGTTGAATTTCCGCTCGCGGTTGCCGACGAGGAAGAGCTTGTTCTGCATCAGCTCGATCTTGCTGACCTTTAATTGCTCGGGCATCACCGATACGAGCGCCAGGTCCACTTCGTTCTTCTCCAGGCTCTCCACCACCTTGGCCTTGTTCGTAACATCGAGTACCAGCTCCACCCCATCGTTTTGCCGGAGAAACTGCGCCAGGAAATAAGGCATGACGTATTTACCCGTCGACACCACGGATACCTTCAGCCGTCCCACCAGCTTTCCCTTATACGCCTGCTGCGCAAACTGGATGGCATGGACCTCGGCAAGGATCGTTTCCGCCGCGCGCGCCACCTCCCTTCCGAAATCGGTTATGTGTAACCGCTTGCTGATCGTTTCGGTAAGCGCATAGTCGAACTGCTGCTGGAAATTCCGGAGCTGGATCGACACCGCCGGCTGGCTCAGGTGCAGCTCTTCCGCCGCCTTCGTGATGCTTGCCGTTTCCGCCACCTTGAGAAAAATGCGCAATTGGTTGAGTGTATAGTTCATAAAAAAAAGCTATGACTTTTATTTCAAAGTTATATGATCGCTTATGATGTACCGACCCCAATTTTGAGCCATGAACCAGACAACCACCCAACAGCAATCATCTGCCGGCGGCTTCCTGTCGAAAAAGCCCGCCCGCATGCACGTAGCCGGCCGCACGTCCGGTACGCAGTCCGAAGGCGCTCACAACGACGACGACGACGCCCGTACGCACAAACGTGTCGATGGCCGTAAGCTACTGCTCGGGGCCGGTTTGCTCACGGTCATTGTTCTTTACCTCCGGAGCAGCCATCCCCTGCTCGAGGAAAGCGGCCCCGCACTGATCGCCTTCCTGCTGCTGGCGATGCTCGGAACTACTTCATCCACTCAAAACCAACAATAACATGCAACCGAAAGATGTACCTCTGTTACACGGCAGCTATGCCCCCGCCGACGCCCGCGAGATCCTGGGGGCGATGATCAAAGCCGCGCTCCAGCACCAGCGGCTCCAGGACTTCCAGTCGCTGATCCGCTACGACGGCAACTGTGCCCAGGCGTCCGCGAACATCCAGAAGCTTTGCCGCGCCCAGGAAGAGCTCGACCGCTTCCTGGAAGTAGCCAAGACCATGCAGCAGCACCTGAGCGTACGCATGTCGCTGCAGCTCGATCTCACCGAAGCGCCGGTGGAAGAGCGCAGTCTCCTCGCCATCCCCTTCGTATAACCACAATTATCAAAGCCCAATCAACTTTATGCTTACTACACAACCGCAACCAAAACCGGCAGCACCGGCATTGCCGGCCCCGACACCGATCACCGTTGCTTATGGCGATGGCATCGGCCCGGAGATCATGGAGGCCACGCTCCGCATCCTTGAGGCGGCCGGGGCCCGGCTCGAGATCGAACGCATTGATATCGGCGAAAAAGTATACCTGCAGGGCAACACGTCCGGTATCCAGCCCACTGCCTGGGACTCGCTCCGCCGAACGAAGGTATTCCTGAAGGCGCCCATCACCACCCCGCAGGGCGGCGGCTACAAAAGCCTGAACGTGACCACCCGGAAAGTGCTCGGCCTGTATGCCAACGTGCGCCCCTGCACCTCGTATCACCCCTTTGTGCAGACGAAGCATCCGAAGATGGATGTCGTGATCATTCGCGAGAACGAAGAGGACCTCTATGCCGGCATCGAGCACCAGCAGACCGGCGAAGTGGTGCAGTGCCTGAAACTGATCTCCCGTCCCGGCTGCGAAAAGATCGTTCGCTACGCCTTCGAGTATGCCCGTGTGTACGGGCGTAAAAAAGTGACCTGCTTCACTAAGGACAACATCATGAAAATGAGCGATGGCCTTTTTCACAAGGTGTTCGACGAGGTAGGCGCCGAGTACCCGGAGATCGAAAAGGAACACTGGATCGTGGACATCGGTGCGGCCAAGCTCGCCGACACGCCGGAGCAATTCGACGTGATCGTGATGCCCAACCTGTATGGCGACATCCTGAGCGATGTGGCGGCACAGATCACCGGTTCGGTGGGGATTGCCGGAAGCGCCAATATCGGCGATGGCGTGGCCATGTTCGAAGCCATCCACGGCTCCGCGCCCCGGCTGGCCAACCTGAACGTCGCCAACCCTTCGGGGCTGCTGCTTGGCGCCGTGCAGATGCTGGTGCATATCGGCCAGCGCGACGTGGCGGAGCGCGTGCACAACGCCTGGCTCCGGACGCTCGAAGACGGCGTGCACACCTATGACATTTTCAAAGAAGGCAACTCCAGCGAACATGTAGGCACCCGGGAGTTTGCCGATGCGGTGATCAGGCGGTTGGGCAGCCTGCCGGTGCAACTGCCGGCGGTCAGCTACCAACAACCGACGCGGCAGATCAACGTGCAGGTGACGCCCGTAAAGCCTGCCGAGAAAAAGCTGGTCGGGATCGACGTGTTCCTGCACTGGAACGGCAAAAACCCCAACGAGCTGGGCGCCCGGATGCAGTCGCTGATGGTGGGCAAGGTGAAGCTGAAAATGATCACCAACCGGGGCACCAAGGTATGGCCCGACGGCCACCCTGAGACCTTTTGCACCGACCATTGGCGCTGCCGCTTCCTGTGCGAAGAGCTGAACGACTGCGGCTACACCGGGATGCTCTTCCTGCTGCAGCAGATCAGCAAGGCCGGACTGGATATCATCAAAACAGAGAATCTCTACACCTTTGACGGAGTGCCTGGATTCAGCGCCGGGCAAGGTCAATAAAGGAAGGCAGTGACCCGGACACTGTACGGCAACGCGCCGGCAACCGGGATGGCCACCCACGCAAAAGCCCCGACACGAACGGTCGGGGCTTTTGCTGTAGTAGCTGCGATGAGGGCGGGATTGCCTGCGGCCCTCCCGGGTGGGGGAGGCAGCAACTGCAAGAGCGCCCGGCATCCGCCGATTTTCTTACCCGGTGCGCTCTTTCAACCAAGCTTGCATCGGTCCCGGGCACGAAAAAGCCCCGACGTTTCAGTCGGGGCCTCGTGTAGTTGCTGCGGTGAGGGCGGGATTCGAACCCGCGGTACAGTTTAACCCGTACGGCAGTTTAGCAAACTACTGATTTCAGCCACTCATCCACCTCACCTTCCTTTTGCAAGGGTGGCAAAAATAGGGATAAAAACAAATCAGCCCAACAAATTTTACTGCCTAATCCCTGAACATTCAGCGCCTTGCGCCGCGGCGCCCCCCGCCCAATTCATACCGGCATTCTGCCGCCTGGTGCCGCCACCTCCTACAGCACGCACGCCCCGCCCTTGCCCGGCAATGCGGGCCGCGGCACCTTTGCAGCACCATAACCTGCCACCATGAACAACACCTTCCCGATTGCCCTGCTTCTCTGCCTCCTGGGCATCCTGGGCTGCAGCCCCGATCGCTCGGGCCTGGAGCGCCCGTTGGCGGCAACCCGCATCAGCAGCATGCGCTCCGGCGCGCTCACCGACAGTTTCGAATACAATCCCGACGGCTCGCTCCGTCGCTTCTTCCGCAGCAACACCGCCGGCGACGTGCTGTTCGAGCAGGTGTATACCTACGTAGGCGGACGCCCCAGCCAATGCCGCATCAACGGCAGCGGCCGCGCCGACTACCACTACCCCTCCTCCGACAGCATCCGCATCCAGGTGTACGATGTTGCGGGCAACCCCACCTGGACGCTGCGCTACCGCATCGCCGGCACCCGCATCCTCGAAGTGCAGGAGTCGTTGCATACGCCCGCAGGCGTCGAGCGCCGCGAGCGCTGCGTATACACCTACAACGCCGCCGGCAACATCGTGCGCACCGACCGCTACAACGGCCATAGCGGCAACTGGACCCTGCTCGAGCGCGTGCACGTGCTGCAATACGACGGGCAACCAAATACCACCGCCGCCACCGAAGGGCTGCCCTACTACCTCGGCATCGATGCGCCGGTACGGAACAACCCCTTACGGGAAGAGTACCGCCGGCCCGACGGAACGGTGCTCCGCACCATCCAGCACAGCTACCAGTACAACGCCTTGGGCCACAAGACCCACTCCGGAAAAACGATCATCGAGCTGCACCATCCCGCACAGGTAGAGCAGTTCGAGTACCGATACTAATTAATGGGGTAATGGGGTGATGGGGTGATGGGGTAATGAGGAGAACGGGAGTGTTGAAAGAAAAAATAATGGCGACTGCGAAAGGAGCATCAGGAGCAGTGGCACACCAATAAAAAAGGTTCCTTGTGGGAACCTTTACTGCTTTCAATCGGGAGATGATTTAGAGGGCGGCCAGCTGTACTTTCTGCTGTAGCTCCAGCACGTTCTCGCGGAAGCCGGAGTCGGTATCCATCAGGTCCTTTACGGTCTGGCAGGAGTGGATCACGGTGGTGTGGTCGCGGCCGCCGAAGTGCTCGCCGATGCTCTTGAGCGAGTTCTTGGTAAAGGCCTTGGCGAGGTACATCGTGATCTGGCGGGCCTGAACGATCTCACGCTTGCGCGTCTTTTGCAGCAGCTTCTCGTAAGGCACCTCGAAGTAGTCGCACACCATCTTCTGGATGGTATCGATCGTGATCTCCTTGCTCGACGACTTCACGAAGTTGCGCAGCACCTTCTTGGCCAGCTCGAGGTCGATCTCCTTACGGTTGAGCGACGACTGGGCAAGCAGGGAGATGAGCGCGCCTTCAAGCTCGCGCACGTTGTTGTTGATGTTGTAGGCGATGTACTTCACCACCTCGGGCGGCATCTCGAGGCCGTCGTTCTTCATCTTGCGCTCGAGGATCTCGATCCGGGTCTCGTAGTCGGGCACCTGTATATCTGCGGACAGGCCCCAGCGGAAGCGGCTCAGCAGACGCTCCTGCACCCCCTCGAGGTCCTTGGGCGCCTTGTCGGAGGTGAGCACGAGTTGCTTGCCGCTCTGGTGCAGGTGGTTGAAGATCGAGAAGAACGCATCCTGCGACTTCTCCGCCTTATTGAAGAACTGCACGTCGTCGATGATCAGCACGTCGATCATCTGGTAGAAGTGGATAAAATCGTTGATGGCCTGGTTGCGGCTGTGATCGATGAACTGGTTGATGAATTTCTCCGACGACACGTAGAGCACCACTTTGTTGGGATGCAGGCGCTTTACCTCGTTGCCGATCGACTGGGCGAGGTGCGTCTTGCCGAGGCCTACGTTGCCATAGATCACGAGCGGGTTGAAGGAGTTGGCGCCGGGCTTCTCGGCCACGGTCTTACCGGCGCGGCGCGCCACGCGGTTGCAGTCGCCCTCGATGAAGGCGTCTAACGTATAATTCGCGTTGAGCTGAGGGTCGATCTGCATCTTCTTCAGCCCGGGGATCACAAAGGGATTCTTGACCGGCGTGTTGATCACGAGCGGGAAGTCCATCTCGTTCCCAGCAAAGGATTTATAGCCCTGGCCCGCTACGTCCACGGTCACCGGCTTGTTGTAGTTGTTGCCCCCGTCGACCATGATGCGGTACTCGAGCTGGGCTTCCTTTCCGAGCTCACGCTTTAGGGTCTTTGCCAGCAGGTTCACATAGTGCTCTTCGAGGTATTCGTAGAAGAACTGGCTCGGCACCTGGATGATCAAAACATTTTCCTTGAGGGCAACGGGCCGGATGGGTTCAAACCAGGTCTTAAAATGCTGCCATTCCACAATATCCTTGATAATCGCAAGGCAATTGTTCCAAACCAATTCAGCATTCTTCTCCATGCAGTTCAAGCGATTTATATTGAGTGAGGATTCTTCGGTCGAGGGCGTTCACTACTCAATTTAGTTCTTCACAATCCCGCAACGTGTTTTGTGTACAACTAAATTTTTTTTTGTCGGGAGGACGAAATTGGTGGAAAAGAAAATGAGAAAAAAATTTTTATGGTGCGCTTTTTTTCGTAACTGAAATCGACCCTGAGTTCACCAAATTTTTCTTCTTATTTTTTTCAAAAACAAAGTCCAGCCGCCCCAGCTGAATACCGGCGAACCCGACCTGGTTGATCAGGATATCCTCCCCCTTTTTATTTTTCATCACTTCGGGCGCATCAAGGAAGGTATGGGTATGCCCGCCGATGATCAGGTCGACGCCTTCGGTCTGCGGCGCCAGCGTGCGGTCGGAGATCACGCGCTCGTTGTCGTACTTGTAGCCCAGGTGCGAGAGCAGGATCACGAGGTCGCAGCCCTGGCGCTTCAATTCCGCGGCCGTTTCGTTGGCGCGCTGCACCGGGTCGAGGTAGCGGGTGCCCCCGGTGAGGTTGTCGGGTACGAGCCCATCGAGCTTGATGCCGACGCCCAGCACGCCGATCTTGAGTCCGCCTTTGCGGAAAATTTTATACGGCACCGCGAGGTGTTCCATGGGCGTTCCGGAAAAGTCGTAGTTGGATACGATCATCGGGAACGAGGCATGGCGGGCAAACTGTGTGGCCAGCGTTTCGATGCCGGCGTCAAAGTCGTGGTTGCCTACGGTGGCCGCGTCGTAGCCCATGGCCGACATGGCGCGTACCTCCGGCTCCCCTTTGTAGATATTGAAGTAGGGCGTGCCCTGGAAGATATCGCCTGCGTCGAGCAGCAGCACGTGCTCCTCCTGCGCGCGGATGTCGCGGATGAGCGCACTGCGCGCGGCTACACCTCCAAGTCCCTGGTTGCGGCCACCGTCCATCGGGAACGGGTCGATGCGACTATGGGTATCGTTGGTATGCAGGATCGTGAGGCGCTTCGGCGCAGCATCGGCGGCCGCCTCGGCTGCGCGCGCGAGTGCAGGGCTCAGCAAGAGGGAGCCGGCGGCAAGGGCCGTTTGTTGGAGGAACTTTCTTCTAGGGTACATACACGCGGTTTTCTTCGGTGGCGGAGATATTTTTTCCCTGGCTTTTGAGGTGTCGGATGTAATCGAACAGCGCATCCCGCTGCAGGTAGCCGACGCTTTGCTGCGGGAAGGCCTTCAGCATCGCGGCGTTGTCGCCCCCGTTGGCCACGTAGTCGGAATTGACAAGGATATAGGTCTTGTTGGGATCGAGGGGCGCCCCGTTGATGCGTACGTTCACCGCCTTGCCGCCGCGGATCTCCATGGTGAGGCCGTGCACGGGCCAGCCCTTGGCCGCAGCCACATGATCAAGCAACTGCTGCAACGCGGAGCCGGGAAGCCGCTGGAGCACGAGCTGGTTGTCGAAGGGCATCAGCTCGAAGATCTTGCCGCGCGTTACCGGACCGGCCGGCAGCTGCGTAAGGCGGATGCCGCCGAAGTTGAAGATGCCGACGTCGGGCTTCAGCTTGAACTGCTGCTCCGCCGCGTAGAAGAACGCATCGACCATGAAGTTGCCGAGCGTACCCTCGGGTTGCTTTTTGTCGAGCGCCTTGTCGGCAATGCCTACCACTTCGCTCATACTGCGGTCCACGCTGTCGCGGTAGGGCTGCAATACACGGGCAAGACTGCTGTCGGACTTCATGCCGCTGTTGATGCGGTAGCGCTCATGCTCGGCTTTTACCGGCACTTGCGCCGTGCGGCAGGCCAGCAGCGCCGCGGGCAGCAACAGCGCGGCAAAGACGGATCGTTTCAATTGGTTGATCATACGGATGAGATAAGTGCGATTGCGGGGTAAAGTACAGAAGAAAACAGGTTTATTGGTCTATTGGTCTATTAGTTTATTGGTAAAAGGTCGTTCAAAGTGTAAACGTCATGGCATGGACTGAACGTCATTGCGGACGCAGCAAACGTCATTGCGAGCGCAGCGAAGCAATCGCCTCCGTTACGCAGCGTGTTCCTGGTCCACACGTACCTTACGTAACCCAAAATTTCACCCGCTCACCCGCTCACCCGCTCACCCGCTCACCCGCTCACCCGCTCACCCGCTCACCCGCTCACCCGCTCACCCGCTCACCCGCTCACCCGCTCACCCGCTCACGCTTTAAGACAGCCGCAACAACAAAACCGGCCGAAATCCCGGACCTTTGCTGCACTGATTTCAGGATAAACACCTGACACTATGCAACAAGAAGTACATCTACGGATCCGGCCCTCCGAAGCGGCCGACGACAATAGCCTGCGCCGCCTTGCCGCCGAAGCCTGCGCCGTGCAGCCCACGCAGGTAAGCGGCGTGCAGGTGCTCCGCCGCTCCCTCGACGCCCGCGGCCGCCAGGCCTGGTACCAGGTCAAGCTGCAGGTCTTCATCGACGAGCCCTTCCATCCCGCTCCTCCCTATAAGCTTCAACTCCCCGACGTAACAGCCGCCGCCCGGCAGGCCGTCGTGGTAGGCGCCGGCCCCGCCGGGCTCTTCGCCGCGCTGCGCCTCATCGAGCTGGGCATCCGCCCCATCGTGCTCGAGCGCGGCAAGGACGTGCGCGCCCGCCGCCGCGACCTCGCTGCCATGAACAAGGAAGGCATCGTAAACCCCGAAAGCAACTACTGCTTCGGCGAAGGCGGCGCCGGCACCTACAGCGACGGTAAGCTGTATACCCGCAGCACGAAGCGTGGCGACGTCCAACGCATCCTCGACATCCTCGTCCAATACGGGGCCGACGAGCGCATCCGCTACGAGGCCCACCCGCACATTGGCACCAACAAACTCCCGCACATCATCACCGCCATCCGCGACGCCATCAACGAAGCGGGCGGACAGGTGCTGTTCGAAAAAAAGCTCACCGACTTCACCGTCGAAAAAGGGCGGCTTACCCGGGTGCATACCGCCGATGGCGATACGCTGCCGGCCGATGCCGTGGTGCTCGCCACCGGCCACTCCGCGCGCGACATCTTTCACCTGCTGCACGACAAAGGCCTCGCCATCGAATTCAAGCCCTTTGCACTTGGCGTCCGCATCGAGCACCCGCAGGCGCTCATCGACCAGGGGCAGTATCACTGCGACCTGCGTCCCGAATGGCTCCCTCCTGCCGCGTACAGCCTGGTGCAGCAGGTAGACGGCAAAGGGGTATTCTCGTTCTGCATGTGCCCCGGCGGCATCATCGCGCCTGCGGCCACGGCCCCCGGTGAAGTGGTGGTGAACGGCTGGTCGCCGTCGAAGCGCAATAATCCCTACGCCAACAGCGGTATCGTGGTGAACGTGGAAGACAAAGACGTGACGAAATACAGCAAGCAGGGTCCGCTCGCCGGGCTTGCCTTCCAGCAGGAAGTGGAGCAAAAGGCCTTCGCCGCCGGCGGTGGCAAGCTGGTGGCGCCGGCGCAACGGGTCGTGGACTTCGCGCTGAACAAAACATCTGTTGACCTGCCGGATTGCAGCTACCTGCCGGGCATTCACTCCGCCGACCTCCGCAGCGTACTTCCGACGTTTGTGCACACCGCACTGCAACAGGCGTTCAGGGAATTCGGGAAGAAGATCCGGGGCTATTATTCCAATGATGCCGTAGTGGTGGCTACCGAATCGCGCACCTCCTCCCCTGTCCGCATCCCGCGCGGCAACGATACACTCGCGCACCCGCAGGTCGAAAACCTGTATCCCTGTGCCGAAGGCGCGGGCTATGCCGGCGGCATCGTGAGCGCAGCGATGGATGGAGAGCGGGTAGCCACGCAGATCGCGGCGGTACTACAAGGCAAATAAAGGAGAAGAAGCGTTTTCTTACCGCTAAGAAAAGAAGGGGCTAAGGGATTCGCTAAGAGGGTTGGCGATTGGTCTATTGGTCCATGGGTAAACGGGTCGTTGTGTTGCGGTATCATTTATCGTACCGGAAGATCTTACCTGTGTCGGAGGCGTATGGCTGCGGTGTTTTACAGCTCAAAAGGAACATCCGCGCTTTTCGTATCAAATCCGTAACCCCGAAGCTTCGGGGCTGCGTTCCTTCTCTGCAGTGGCTGCTTTGCAGGCAGTGCCCGCCTTCAAGGAGCGCGGCGCCACTTCCGTGTTCCCTGTTCCTTATTCCCTGTTCCATTGTTTTTCAAAACCTTTTGGAGCGCCACCCGTCCCCGCTACCCCGAATCCCAAATCTGAAATAAAAAAGACCCCGCCAGTAGCGAGGTCTCTTATGTCATCCTTCGATATTCCTTGTTCAATATTCGATATTCCCTAGTCTCCCGACCCGGCTTCTTTTTTCTCCTCGCGGGCGCGGAGCAGCTTGTCCTGGATGAGGTTGTTGCTCTTGAACGAGCGGAGCTCTTTTTCAAAGGCGAAGCGCTGCTCGGCGGTAAGCGGGGCCTTCAGCAACTTCGAGAGATCAGGCTTGCCGGCATCTACCCAGGCGGTGTACCAGAAGTCGGTGACCATATGCGTGCTGCGCAGGAGCTGGCTGTTAACGGTGTTGCCCAAGCGCTGCGCATAGGCACGGGCAAATGCGGAGCTATAGCTCTTCGACTCGCGGCCGTTGCGCATCTGGATGCGGTACTTGGTGGAATCCACGAAGCCCTGCGACACTTCCTTTTCGGCGGCGAAGAGATCGGGCAGCAGCGTATGCGCATGGCGCACAGAGCCCCAGATGGCTTTTGCAGGGTCGGAGATATAGGTGGCGTTGTGCTCTTCGAAGAGCTGGTAATTCGTCAGCTCGATCTCGGGCACCATGCTCTCCCACAGCGAGTGCATGCCCTTCTGGCCGGTGCGCTGGCCGTCGTGGTTGAGCGTGGTGTGAAGCGGCACGTGCGCATCCTCAATGTAGTGCGCGATGTCGGCGGCATAAAAGAGGATGCTGTCGCGGTTGCCGCTCTGGAAGGCCTCCGTAAGGCGCTCCTTCATCGTGACCACCCAGTAGGGCACGTACCCGTATTTTTTCAGGCTGTCTTCAGGAAAAAGCTTTACGGCTTCGGCCCACTGCTCGGGGAGCAGCTTGCCGCCTTCGCCGTGCTCGAATGCCTCGAGGTCGATGAAGTGCTTCGGGCCCTCGGTGGGATCGCCGTTGCGGCGCTGGTCGGGGCGCACGGAATGCCGCACGAGGTAATCCATGTTCTCGTGGAAGAAGGACTGCATGGGCAGGGGGAGCTGATACACGGCCAGCTGCGTGGTGGTACGGTGCACCAGGAAGCCCCAGCCCCCGGCAACAACCAGGATCAGGAGGAGCAGTGCGGAAAGGCGAAAAGCGCGCATAGGGAAAGTTTGCGCAAAATTGCCGCTTTCCGGGCGGCTGAACAAGAATGGCGGCCCGATTCGTCATGGGGAAGCGCCCTTTTGTCAAATTTTTAGGAGCAAATGCGAACTTCCTTCTAGTTTGCACGTACTCACTAAAACCACAACCATGCTCCTGGAACTGCGTCACCTGAAAAAGCACTACGCCACCCAGAAAGCCGTCGACGACATCTCCTTCTCGGTGCAGAAGGGCGGCATCTTCGGACTGCTCGGCCCCAACGGGGCGGGTAAGACCACCCTCATCCGCATGATCACCGGCATCATCCTCCCCGACGAGGGCTCCGTCATTTTCGACGGCCGTCCCTTCGACCCGGCAAAGGACATCGCGCAGATCGGCTATATGCCCGAAGAGCGCGGCCTGTACAAGAAAATGAAGATCGGCGAGCAGGCCGTCTACCTCGCGCGCCTCCGCGGCCTCGGCCGCGACGAGGCCTACCGCCTCACCCGCGAATGGTTCACCCGCCTCGAAATGCAAAGCTGGTGGAACAAGAAAGTGGAAGACCTCTCGAAGGGCATGTCGCAAAAGCTGCAATTCGTGACCACCGTGCTGCACCGCCCGCGCCTCATCATCCTCGACGAGCCCTTCAGCGGCCTCGACCCGGTAAACGCCAACGTGATCAAGGAGGAGATCTTCCGCCTCGCGCAGGAAGGCAGCACCATCATCTTCAGCACGCACCGCATGGAGCAGGTAGAAGAGATCTGCGACCACATCGTACTCGTGAACAAGGGTCAAAAGATCCTCGACGGCTCGGTGCGCGAGGTGAAACAATACTACAAGGAGCACCTCTACCGCGTCGGCTTCGAGCGGATGCCGGCGGTGCTCGAAGGCCCCGGCTTCGCCGTTGTAGGTGCCGACACCAAGAGCCCCACGCTCACGGTGCGCATCGACGATGGCTTCACGCCCAACGCGGTGCTGCAGTTCTTCATCAGCCAGGGCGCCGAGCTGCGCTCCTTCAACGAGCAGCTGCCCACCCTAAACGAGATCTTCATCCGCCTCGTGGAAGGCACCTCGCCCGCCCGCTCTTTTCAAACCTTCACCGTTTAAGCCACTGCCATGAACAAGATCCTCATCATCATAAAGCGCGAATACCTGTCGCGCGTGCGCAAGAAATCATTCATCCTCTCCACCATCCTCACCCCGCTGGTACTGGTGGCCATGATCGCCACCACCACCTACTTCACGGTGCGGAACATCCGCAACGAAAAGATCGCCGTGGTGGACCCCGCCGGCATGCTGCAGCAAAAGCTGACCTCGGGCAAAAAGGTGACGTACACGTTCACCACCGATGCCGACACCAGTAATTTTACGGATAAGGGCTTCTCGGCCCTCCTGCTGGCGCCGGGCGCCGGCATCAACCACGGCAACGATTTCCAGCTCGTGTCGGAAAGCAGCCTCAGCCGATTCGCGCACGACCAGGTAGGCAACGACGTCGGCCGCGCCCTCGAGAACAATATGATCAGCCGCGAGCTGAAGGTGGACCCGGCCCGCATCGACTCCATCAAGAAGATCGCCGCCGGTATCAAGGTTCAGCAGGTGAAGAAATCGGACGTCGCCAGCGGCGGCTCCTCGTCGTTCTCGGTGCAGATGGGCATCGGCTACTTCACCGCCTTCCTGATCTACCTCCTGCTCTTTATCTACGGCATGATGGTGATGCGCGGCGTGATGGAGGAAAAGACGAACCGCATCGCGGAAGTGATCGTGTCGTCGGTGCGGCCCTTCGAGCTGATGATGGGCAAGATCATCGGCATCGGCGCCGTCGGCATCACGCAGTTCCTGATCTGGATCGTACTGCTGACGGGTATCGGGATGGCCCTTACCGGCGCGGCTTCGCCCGACGTGCTCGAGGGCGTGAAGAACGCACCCGGCGCAACCCCGGGCCTGGGCGCCCCGAACGCCGACTCCCTGGAGATGGTCAACTCGCTGACGCGATCGATGGCGACCGTAAACTGGCCCGTGGTGATCGGCTGCTTCCTCTTCTATTTCCTGGGCGGCTACCTGTTCTACGCCGCGCTCTTCGCCGCGGTGGGTTCCGCCGTCAACGAAGACCCGCAGGACGTGCAGAGCCTGACACTCCCGATCACGCTGCCCATCGTCATCGGCATCATCATCATGGTGAACTCGATCAACGACCCCAACAGCGCGATGGCTACCTGGGCTTCGATCATCCCGTTCACCTCACCGATCGTGATGATGTCGCGCGTGCCGTTTGGCGTGCCCGGCACGGTGCCCATCTGGGAGCTGGCCCTCTCGATGATCCTGCTGGCGGCGGGCTTCCTGTTCACCACCTGGCTGTGCGCCCGCATCTACCGCACCGGCATCCTGATGTACGGCAAGAAGCCGACGTGGAAGGAAATGATGAAGTGGGTTGGCCGGGCGTAGGAATATCGAACAAAGAATATTGAATAGCGAACACGGAATATCGATTGTAGAGACGCACCATGTGCGTCTCTTTTTTTGCGCCCGCGCAAAAAATCCGTGTGCCGCACAATTGTTAAAGGTTCCGCAAATCCATGAGCGGCAGACCATAATACGAAATCCATCGTAATATTGTACGAAACAATTCGTCATACAAAACCGAAGGATATGAACAACAACCGAATCTTCCTCACGGCCGTACTGGCCGCCGCCCTTTCCCTGGGTGCTTCTGCTCAAACGGCCCCCAAAGCACCGAAAGCACCGAAGGCCCCGCGCGCCCATACGGAGCGCACGATCCGGAACTTCGACGATGTGGACGCAGAGCTCGACCGCGCCGAGAAGTCGCTCAAAGAAGTGCCCGAGATCCCGGCGGCGCCGGCCGCACCCGAAGCCGACTTCGAGCGCGCCGAGCGCGACCTGGCCCGTGCCGAGAAGGAGCTCAGCGCCAACGAGCACATCTCGCGCCGCGAGCTGGAGGCTGCCCGGAAGGAGATCGCGCAGGCACGCAAGGAGATTGCCCGCGCCCGCCGCGAAGAGCTGCCCCGAGCCGCCGAAGAGATCAAGCGCGCCCGCGCCGAAATGGCATCGTCCTTCGCCAACGCCCGCAAGGACATCGAGAAGGCACGCGGCGACGTGAAAGAATACCGGGCCTTTGAGGAGTCGCTGGTAAAAGACGGCCTTATCGAGCAGGACCGCTACACCATCGAGCACCGCGACGGTGTGCTGCAGCTCAACGGGAAGAAGCAGCCGGAAGACGTATACAACAAGTACCGCTCTTTCCTGGAGAAGCACAAGCGCTTCACCTGGAAGAAGACGAACGAGAAGCTAAGCATCAACAGCGACCGAGATTGATCCCCTGCGGCCGTGCCCGGCGCGTGAGTGACCTCCCTTCTGAAGCTGCCCGTAGATGATCGCGGGGCCGCTCACGCTCCCGGCACCGCGCCGTATGGTTACCTGGCATTGTGTTAGCTTTAGCTAACGGAAGCCCCGTCCCGCACCTGCCCCGGTGCGGGATCTTTTTTGTATGGATATGTACTTTACGGCGCTGGTGCTCCCAGCCGGGCTGAACGAACGGATCCTGCCCCTGAAGCGGCGCATGCAGGAGCGCTATGGCTGCAAGGTGGGCCTCAAGTCGCCGGCGCACATCACGCTGCTACCTCCCTTCTGGATGCACCCCTCACTGGAGCCGGAGCTCCGCGCCGACCTGGACGCCTTTGCAGACACACAATCGCCGTTCCCGGTACACACGAATCACTTCTCGGCCTTCCGGCCGCGCACGATCTTCATCGACGTAGTGGTTGATGCCGCGCTGGCAGCGCTGAAGGTGGCCAACGATGCGTGGTTCGGGGGGCGCCCGCAATACGGCCTCAAGACCGACCGGCGTCCCTTCCACCCGCACATCACCATCGCCACGCGCGACCTGCGCAAGTCGGCCTTTTTCGAGTGCTGGCCCGAATTCGAAGCCGAAAGCTTTTCCGCCACCTGGATTGCGGACGACATCGGGCTGCTCCACCACAACGGCCGGCACTGGGACGTGGTGCACCGGGCAGCCTTCGTGAATCGTCAATCGTGAATCGTGAATGCTCCCCAGCCCCCCCGGGAGGGAGAGGAGCCCGGCCAGGCGGGGAAATGTGAACCGTCAATCGTGAATGCTAACGCCGGTTAACGAAGAACGGATGCCAAAGGCATCCGTTCCTGTATCACCGCGCATCGCGGTTACACGATTCACGATTGACGATTCACGTTCTTATTGGAAATCGAAGAAGTGGGCGGGGCCCGGGGTAAAGTCGTAGGTGGAATGTTCCTCCATCAGCACGTTGAGCTCGGCGGCTTCGTCGGCGCGGGCGATCGTCTTGGTGCGCTCCACCTTGCGGTAGCCCGGCTTCTCGAACACGAACTTGTAGGTGCCCGGCTTCAGGTCGTCGAAGGTATAGTTGCCGGCCGCATCCGTGGTGGCTACCTTCTCCTTGCGGTTCAGCACGTAGGCGGTAACGGTGACGTTCACCAGCGGCTTGCGGTTTTCGTGGTGCTGCACGCCGCCGGCCACGTCGGCCTTTTTGATGTTCTCCTCACCAACGCCGGGAGGGTTGCCATTGTTCGCATGGGCTGCGCCGGAAGCGCCGGCCATCAGGGCCGCCAGCAGAAGAGCTTTGAATTTCATAGCGTTCGCTTGTTGGTGAGAAAATGATTAGAATGAGGGTAAAGTTATTCTTTTTGCAGCGGATTCTGTAAGGCGGCCGAAAATTCCTGCCACACGTTCTCCACAATCCGGGCAGCGGGAAGAATGTCGCTCAGCAGCGCGCTCACCTGCCCGATCTCCAGCTCCCCTTCCTCCAGGTCCCCCTCGTACATGCCCTTCTTCGCCCGTGCCCGTCCCAGCAGCTGTGCCAGCTCGTTCTTATCCGCTCCTCTTGCCTCTGCTTCCTGCACGGCCTCCGCAAAGCGGTTGCGCAGCAGGCGCACAGGGGTCAATGCTTTTAAAGACAACCGGGTGTCGCCTTCCGCTGCACCGATCACCGCGGCTTTGAACGAAGGGTGTGCCGAGGCTTCCTCGGAGGCTACGAAGCGCGAGCCCATCTGTACTCCTTCGGCGCCGAGCACCAGGGTGGCGAGCATCTGCCGGCCCGTGGCGATGCCGCCTGCGGCGATCACCGGTATTTCTACGGCGCCCGCTACGGCCGGCACCAACACCAGCGTGGTCGTTTCCTCGCGGCCGTTATGCCCGCCGGCTTCGAACCCTTCGGCCACCACGGCATCGCAGCCCGCCTCCTGGGATTTCAGGGCGAACTTCGAGCTGCTCACCACGTGCACCACTTTGATGCCGTGCTGCTTGAAGTGCGCCGTCCAGGTCTTTGGATTACCGGCCGAGGTGATCACGACCGGCACCTTTTCTTCGATAATGATGGCGATGTGGCGCTCGAGGTCAGGATACAGGAGGGGCAGGTTGACGGCGAAGGGCTTGCCGGTGGCGGCGCGGCACTTGCGGATATGGTCTTGCAATACATCGGGGTACATGGAGCCTGCGCCGATGACGCCGAGGCCGCCGGCGTTGCTCACGGCAGCGGCCAGCTTCCAGCCCGAGGCCCAGATCATACCGGCCTGGATGATGGGATATTCGATCCCGAATAGTTGCGTAATGCGGTTGGAAAACATACTGCAAAGATGCGGCATCCGGGAAATACAGTATCATCCCGCCTTTGGCGGGACCAAGTACGCAAATCGGTTTCACGCAAAGGCGCAAAGCGCGCAAATTCCGCAAAGACCATTTACATGTTTGCGCCAAAATCCACGTGCAGCAGGCTGACCGTTGATAAAAGCGAAAGGGTTTCGCGCAAAGGCACTTTTTCTTCAGAGGCAGGGGCCTAAGCCACAGCGGAACCGTCTGGAAAAGGAAAAGGTGCACCATAGCGCACCCTTGTATTTTTTGCGCTCTTGGCGCTCTTTGCGTCTTTGCGCGAAATTACCGCAGCCGGTCCATGCTGCGGATCAGCTTCTGATCGCGCACCACGCCGCGGATGGCGAGGAAGAAGCACACCGGGATGGCGAAGTAGAAAATGCAGGAGAGCGCCATCACGCCCGTGGCGTAGTTGCCCATCTGCAGGAAGTACAGCGCCAGCAGGCCGATGGAAAGGAACAGCCCGATGATGGCGAAGCGCAGCTGCAGCTTGCGGTTGCCGTACAGGAAGATCGTAACAAAGGCGAGTCCACACACGAGGGCCGTCAGGATCGTGAGCCACATATCGGCATTGGCGTTCAGCTCGGGGTTCGTCAGCGTGGTAACGCCCGGCTTCAGCGTGCCCGAATAAAACGGAAAGCGGAACGTGGTGGCCGCGAAGGCGCCCGCGAGCAACAGCCAGATACTTTGAATACGTTGCAGCATAGGGAGAACGTTTATTGGTCTATTGGTCTATTAGTTTATTAGTTTGGGTCGTTCAACGTTGGCGCCTCTTACGCAGTTGCGGTCATTGCGAGAGCAGCGAAGCTTTGTCATACTGAGCTTGCGGAAGGATCCTGCGTTACGCAGACTTTCTGTATGCAGTTCACCGGCATCCGAACAAGTTCAATCGAATCACACATTCGAAAACTGAGATCTGAGATCCGGAGATCTGAGATCTGAGATCTACGATCTGAGATCCGGATACAGCGGGAAGCCACCCATCAGGTCCTTGACGTCGCCGGCTACTTTCTCAATGGTAGCGGCATCATCGATGTTCATCAGCACCCGGTCGATCAGGTCCACTACCGATTTCATGTGCTCCTCCTTGAGGCCGCGCGTCGTAATGGCCGGGACGCCGATGCGGATGCCCGAGGTTACGAACGGGCTCTTGTCGTCGTAGGGCACCGCGTTCTTGTTGAGCGTGATGTGCGCGCGGTCGAGCGTTTCCTGGGCTTTCTTGCCGGTGATGTTCTTGTTGCGCAGGTCGATCAGCATAAGGTGGTTGTCGGTGCCGCCGGAGATGATCTGGTAATCGAGGTCGGTGAGCGCTTTGGCCATCGCCTGGGCATTCTGCTGCACCTGCCGGGCATAGGTCGTGAACTCGTCGGAGAGGATCTCACCGAAAGCAATGGCCTTGCCGGCAATGACGTGCTCGAGCGGGCCGCCCTGCGAACCGGGGAACACGGCCATGTCGATCACATGCGACATCGCGCGGATATTGCCTTTCGGGTCTTTCAGCCCGAAGGGGTTGTCAAAGTCCTGGCCCATCAGGATCACGCCGCCGCGGGGGCCCCGGAGCGTTTTGTGGGTGGTGGACGTTACGAAGTGGCAATGCTGGAAGGGCGAGGCAAGCAGGCCTTTGGCGATGAGGCCGGCCGGGTGGGCAATGTCGGCCATCACGAAGGCACCGACCTCGTCGGCCACGGCGCGGATGCGGGCATAATCCCACTCGCGGCTGTAGGCCGAGGCACCGCAGATGATCAGCTTCGGGCGCACGGTGCGTGCTTTTTCCTCGAGCTCCTCGTAGTTGATGAGGCCGCTTTCGCGGTGCACACTGTAGAAATGCGGCTCATAGAGCTTGCCGCTGAAGTTCACCGGCGAGCCGTGGGTGAGGTGCCCGCCCATGCTCAGGTCGAGGCCGAGGATTTTGTCGCCGGGCTTCAGGATGGCGAGCATGAGGGCCGCGTTGGCCTGTGCGCCGCTGTGGGGCTGCACGTTGGCATAGCCGCAGCCGAATACTTCCTTGATGCGGTCGATGGCAAGCTGCTCCACCTCGTCCACGAACTCACAGCCACCATAGTAGCGGCGGCCGGGGTAGCCCTCGGCGTACTTGTTGGTGAGCACGGAGCCCATGGCTTCCATGACGGCGGCGGAGGTGAAGTTCTCGGAGGCGATGAGCTCGATGCCCTGGCGCTGGCGCTGCAGCTCTTTACCGATAATATCGAAGACGGCGTTATCTCTTTGCATATGGAAGGTTTGAGGCCCGCGCGGCGCGGTGGCGCAAAAATAAGCGGCCCCGTGGATGCCGGCCCATTTTCCGCAATTTTAAATTCCACTAATTTTGCCGGCTCTTTAATAATTTAGCCATACGGTGGACGTTCCTATAGTTTACTGATGGCCGTGAGAACGAGCCGTGCCGCGAGGGCCATCTAAACAAAACTGAATGAAAGCGATTATCCCGGTTGCCGGAGCAGGTACCAAGCTCCGGCCCCATACTTATACGCAACCCAAGGCGCTCATCCCGCTGGCCGGCAAGACCGTGCTCAGCATCATCGTGGACCAGCTCCGCAACGCCGGCATCACGGAGTTCATCTTCGTAGTGGGCTACCTCGGCGACAAGATCCAGGACTACGTCAAATACAATTACCTCAACATCAAGACGCACTTCGTGCACCAGAACGACCGCCAGGGCATCGGCCACGCGCTGAAGCTCTGTGCCGACATCGTGGGCGACGACGAAGTGTTCATTGTGCTGGGCGATACGCTGTGCGAGTACGATATCGACATGGTCCTCTCCTCACCCGTTTCCATGCTGGGTCTCAAGAAGGTCGACGACCCGCGTGCCTTCGGCGTGGCGGAGATCGACCCCGAGGGCCACGTGACGCATGTGGTGGAGAAGCCGCAAATCCCGAAGTCGAACATGGCGCTGGTGGGCATCTACAAGATCCGCGAGAGCCGCATGCTGTTCGACTGCCTCGACAACAACATGGCCCAGGGCCTGCGCACCCACGGCGAGTTCTCGATCACCGACGCCATCGACTGCATGATCCGCAAGGGCGCGGCCTTCCGCTCCTTCAAGGTCGATTCCTGGTTCGATGCGGGCAAGCGCGAGACCCTGCTCGAGTCGAATGCCACGCTGCTGAAAAAATTCGGCGGCTCTATGATGTCGAGCCAGGCGTATGAGAATACGGTGATCATCCAGCCGGTGCGCATTGGCAAGGGCTGCGACATCCGCAACTCCATCATCGGCCCCAACGTCACCATCGGCGACCAGACCACCGTGGACTCCTCCATCATCAAGAATTCGATCATCGGCTCCTACTCCAACCTGTTCGACATCGTGCTCGACTACTCCATCATCGGCTCCGACACCGGCATCCGCGGCGAAACGCGCACGCTCAACATCGGGGATAATACCGATATCGATCTTGGTTAAGAACAATCGAACAGGGAACACGGAACAGGGAATAAGGAAGTAGCAAAGCCCCGCCGATGGCGGGGCTTTGCGTTTTTGGGTTCTTACAGTTCTTAGGGTTTTGGAGGTTTGGGGCTACTCCCCTCCTTCTCCTGTTCCTTGTTCCCTGTTCCCCTGTTCGCTATTCGATATTCCTTGTTCCCTGTTCCCTGTTCTCTTGTTCGCTTACCTGCATAGCAAAAGGCCTCCCTTTTCGGGGAGGCCTTTTGTTGTTGCGGGGGTATGTACAAGAACCCGTTTAGAGCTTGATCACCTTTTTCTGCACGGTCTCGCCCGTGCGCGTGTCGGTGAGCTGCACCAGGTAGGTGCCCGATGTCAGCCCCGTCAGGTCGAGCGTATAGCTCGTGCCCGTGAAGCTCGCCGGGCGCATCAGCGCAGCACCGTGCTGATCTACGAGCCGCACCGAGTAGGCAGCACCCGTCTTCAGCGAGGCATCAATGTAGACCGTCACCCGGTTTTGCGTCGGGTTGGGGCCCACGCTCACCTTGC
>NZ_BAABGY010000017.1:0-5612 GCF_039541815.1 Flaviaestuariibacter amylovorans | reverse complement strand
AAGTTCTTTGAAAGAATGGGAAGCAATAGTAAAATTTAGTAGTTATCTACTAGTTTACAGGTAAAGGATGAATTGAGTATGCGATATTAAAATCGACAAATGACTCGAACAATTTTTATAACAATGAGAATTTTCTAGTCAGAGTCAAACAACACATTTACAATGGAGAGTTTGATCCTGGCTCAGGATGAACGCTAGCGGCAGGCTTAATACATGCAAGTCGAGGGGCAGCGGGGTTGTAGCAATACAACTGCCGGCGACCGGCAAACGGGTGCGGAACACGTACACAACTTACCCTGAACTGGGGGATAGCCCTCCGAAAGGAGGATTAATACCCCATAGGATCGTAGAGTGGCATCACTTAGCGATTAAAGCTCCGGCGGTTTGGGATGGGTGTGCGGCTGATTAGGTAGTTGGTTGGGGTAATGGCCCACCAAGCCTTCGATCAGTAACTGGTGTGAGAGCACGACCAGTCACACGGGCACTGAGACACGGGCCCGACTCCTACGGGAGGCAGCAGTAAGGAATATTGGTCAATGGACGCAAGTCTGAACCAGCCATGCCGCGTGAAGGATGAAGGTCCTCTGGATTGTAAACTTCTTTTATGGGGGACGAAATCTGTTATTCTTGACAGTCTGACGGTACCCCAGGAATAAGCACCGGCTAACTCCGTGCCAGCAGCCGCGGTAATACGGAGGGTGCAAGCGTTATCCGGATTCACTGGGTTTAAAGGGAGCGTAGGAGGGCAGGTAAGTCAGTGGTGAAATCTCCGTGCTTAACATGGAAACTGCCGTTGATACTATCTGTCTTGAATATTGTGGAGGTGAGCGGAATATGTCATGTAGCGGTGAAATGCTTAGATATGACATAGAACACCGATTGCGAAGGCAGCTCGCTACACATATATTGACTCTGAGGCTCGAAAGCGTGGGGATCAAACAGGATTAGATACCCTGGTAGTCCACGCCCTAAACGATGGATACTCGACGTGTGCGATATGACTGTACGCGTCTGAGCGAAAGCATTAAGTATCCCACCTGGGAAGTACGACCGCAAGGTTGAAACTCAAAGGAATTGGCGGGGGTCCGCACAAGCGGTGGAGCATGTGGTTTAATTCGATGATACGCGAGGAACCTTACCTGGGCTAGAATGCCAGTGGACCGTGGGTGAAAGCTCACTTTGTAGCAATACACCGCTGGTAAGGTGCTGCATGGCCGTCGTCAGCTCGTGCCGTGAGGTGTTGGGTTAAGTCCCGCAACGAGCGCAACCCCCATCACTAGTTGCCATCAGGTAACGCTGGGAACTCTAGTGAAACTGCCGTCGTAAGACGCGAGGAAGGAGGGGATGATGTCAGGTCATCATGGCCTTTATGCCCAGGGCTACACACGTGCTACAATGGGTCGGACAAAGGGCTGCCACTTAGCGATAAGGAGCCAATCCCAAAAACCGACTCTCAGTTCGGATCGCAGTCTGCAACTCGACTGCGTGAAGCTGGAATCGCTAGTAATCGTATATCAGCAATGATACGGTGAATACGTTCCCGGACCTTGCACACACCGCCCGTCAAGCCATGGAAGCTGGGTGTACCTAAAGTCGGTAACCGCAAGGAGCCGCCTAGGGTAAAACTAGTAACTGGGGCTAAGTCGTAACAAGGTAGCCGTATCGGAAGGTGCGGCTGGAATACCTCCTTTTTAGAGCACTTTTTTCATCTTCTGTGAATTTGTTTGCTATTGTTTTCCCCTTTCTTTCAATATTATTCGTTCTTTTAAATGGAACCCGTAATCCCGAGTGATCGGGGGAGGGGCTACAAAAAGATCCGTAGCTCAGCCTGGTTAGAGCACTACACTGATAATGTAGGGGTCAGCAGTTCAAATCTGCTCGGGTCTACCAAACCGAAGCTGCGAGGAGAGAAGTCCGGATGAAGTTGTGTGGACCGAAGATGTGTGAACCGAGCTCCAGACGCTAAGCCAATAACCTTGGGGGATTAGCTCAGCTGGCTAGAGCACCTGCCTTGCACGCAGGGGGTCAACGGTTCGAATCCGTTATCCTCCACCAAAACGGTGAATGGTCAATGGTGAATGCCTTGACGATTGACGAAAACCAGTTCTTTGCTTCTCATTTTTTAGAATGTGGTATCACAAGAGTGTGATAGCCTGGTGGTTCGCAACCATAACATTTGACAAAAGCTGTCCACGGAATGGTGGGACGGGAAACGGCGGTCAGCCTTATGAGTTTCTACTCATTACTGGTCACTCATTACTCCTCCTTACTTGGTGGAACAGGAAGATCTTTGACATATTGGAATCAATAAAGTTGTTAGAAACGAAGAGTACACATCAATTACATGATTTTAGATCACTGTTTTTTTTAAAAATGGATGGTCTTTTTGAAATGTGGTTGGGTAACAAATACAATTTCTAAGATTTTTAAAGCAACTAAGGGCGCATGGTGGATGCCTAGGCTCTGAGAGGCGATGAAGGACGTGGTAAGCTGCGATAAGCCAGGGGGAACTGCACACAAGTATTATATCCCTGGATCTCCGAATGGGACAACCCAGTACGTTGAAGACGTATTACACCGAAAGGTGAGCCAACCCGCTGAACTGAAACATCTAAGTAAGCGGAGGAAAAGAAAACAATAGTGATTCCCTGAGTAGTGGCGAGCGAAACGGGAATAGCCTAAACTTGAGGAGCGTGCTCCTTGAGGGTTGTAGGGCTGCATTTAGAAAAGATCATCAAGCGGAAGACTTTGGAAAATTTTGCCATAGAGCGTGATAGCCGCGTACGCGTAAATTGATCTGGACGAGCAGTACCCTGAGTAGGGCGGGACCGGAGAAATCCTGCTTGAATCTGCCAGCACCATCTGGTAAGGCTAAATACTCCTCAGAGACCGATAGTGAACCAGTACCGTAAGGGAAAGGTGAAAAGTACCCTAAACAAGGGAGTGAAATAGTACCTGAAACCGTGCGCCTACAAGCGGTCGGAGCAGCGCAAGCTGTGACGGCGTGCCTTTTGCATAATGAACCTACGAGTTGCTCCTCACTGGCGAGGTTAAGTTCTTAAGTAACGGAGCCGTAGCGAAAGCGAGTCCGAACAGGGCGTTTAGTCAGTGGGGGCAGACGCGAAACTTTGTGATCTATCCATGGGCAGGCTGAAGGTGTGGTAACACACACTGGAGGGCCGAACGCGTAAACGTTGAAAAGTTTTGCGATGACCTGTGGATAGGGGTGAAAGGCCAATCAAACTGAGAGATAGCTCGTTCTCCCCGAAATGTTTTTAGGAACAGCGTCGCATTTTAGAAGTTTATGAGAGGTAGAGCTACTGATTGGGCTAGGGGGCTTCACCGCCTACCAAACCCTGACAAACTCCGAATGCTCATAAATATCTGCGGCAGTGAGGCTGTGGGCGCTAAGGTCCATGGCCGAGAGGGAAATAACCCAGAATAACAGCTAAGGTCCCTAATACGTAGTTAAGTTGATCAAACGAGGTGGAGTTTCTATAACAGCCAGGATGTTGGCTTGGAAGCAGCCATTCATTTAAAGAGTGCGTAACAGCTCACTGGTCGAGAGACTCTGCACGGAAAATAATCGGGCATCAAACTACGAACCGAAGCTTTATGATGCACACTAAGTGTGTATTCGGTAGGGGAGCATTGAAGCAGCATCGAAGGTGTACGGCGACGTATGCTGGAGCGGCTTCAAAAGAAAATGTAGGTATAAGTAACGATAAACAAGGTGAAAAACCTTGTCGCCGAAAGTCTAAGGGTTCCTGATCAACGTTAATCGGATCAGGGTTAGTCGGGTCCTTAGGAAAACCCGAAAGGGGTATCTGATGGAAAACTGGTTAATATTCCAGTACCCGTTTTAGTTTCGATGGGGTGACGCAGTATTGAAAGTTCCTCGCACTTACGGAATAGTGCGATTAACCTTGTAGCTATAGGTTTTCTAGGTAAATCCGGAAGATCTGGCAAAGAGGGAAAGTACACCAAGGCTTCGGCTGCGGTGAGTGAACCTAAAAGCTGCCGAGAAAAACCTCTAAGGCTAGGCTAAAACGGCCCGTACCGCAAACCGACACAGGTAGACGGGAAGAATATTCTCAGGCGCTCGGGTGAGCCGTGGAGAAGGAACTAGGCAAATTGACGCTGTAACTTCGGGATAAAGCGTCCCAGCTTCGGCTGGGCACAGTAAAATGGTTCAACCAACTGTTTAACAAAAACACAGGGCTCTGCAAAATCGCAAGATGACGTATAGGGCCTGATACCTGCCCGGTGCTGGAAGGTTAAGGAAGGATGTTCGGGGTAACCCAAAGCTTCTGACTGAAGCCCCAGTAAACGGCGGCCGTAACTATAACGGTCCTAAGGTAGCGAAATTCCTTGTCGGGTAAGTTCCGACCTGCACGAATGGTCTAATGAGTTGAACACTGTCTCCTCCACGAGCCCGGTGAAATTGTAGTATCGGTGAAGATGCCGGTTACCCGCCACGGGACGGAAAGACCCCGTGAACCTTCACTACAACTTTGCATTGATTCTGAGCAACCGATGTGTAGGATAGTTGGGAGACTGTGAAGTGGCTTCGCCAGGAGTCATGGAGTCATCGTTGAAATACCAACCTTCGTTTGCTTAGGGTCTAATCCCTTGCGGGAAACAGTGCATGGTGGGTAGTTTGACTGGGGTGGTCGCCTCCTAAAAAGTAACGGAGGCTTGCAAAGGTTCCCTCAGTACGGTTGGTAATCGTACGAAGAGCGCATCAGTATAAGGGAGCTTGACTGTGAGACAGACGCGTCGAGCAGGGGCGAAAGCCGGCTGAAGTGATCCGGTGGTTCTGTATGGAAGGGCCATCGCTCAAAGGATAAAAGGTACTCCGGGGATAACAGGCTGATCTCCCCCAAGAGCTCATATCGACGGGGAGGTTTGGCACCTCGATGTCGGTTCGTCACATCCTGGGGCTGGAGAAGGTCCCAAGGGTTCGGCTGTTCGCCGATTAAAGTGGCACGTGAACTGGGTTCAGAACGTCGCAAGACAGTTCGGTCCCTATCTGTGGTGGGCGCAAGTAAATTGAGAAGACGTGACCTTAGTACGAGAGGACCGGGTCGCACGTACCGCTGGTGTATCTGTTGTGCCGCCAGGTGCAGCGCAGAGTAGCTATGTACGGACAGGATAAACGCTGAAAGCATCTAAGCGTGAAACCTTCTTCAAGATGAGTTTACTTTTAAGGGTCGTCAGAGACTATGACGTTGATAGGCTACAGATGTAAAGCTGGTGACAGCAAAGTCGAGTAGTACTAATTGCCCGTACGCTTTAATTTTTATTTTGCTCTTAGGATCTAATGACTTTATTCCAATATGTCACTTTATTAAAGTTGACAAGTTCATAAGTCGACAAGTTGACAAGTAAGTCCCTTACTTAGCAACGAATCAACTTATCACTTGGTAACTCCACTTAATTATGGTGGTTTTGCCGAGGGTGTTCACCTCTTCCCATCCCGAACAGAGAAGTTAAGCCCCTCATGGCCGATGGTACTGCACCACAATGCGGGAGAGTAGGTAGCTGCCATATTTATTAAAACAAAAAGCCTTGGCTCGAAAGAGACCCAAGGCTTTTTGCATTACAGACAC